>PWTM01000314.1 GCA_003563855.1 PVC group bacterium
CTCGGATGTTCATCCCCGCCCGAAGCTGGTGGACCGCGTAGCTGTGCCGCAGCATCAGGGCGCAGACCGGTCGATCGAGTTCGGCAGAGCGCGCCGTTTCGCGCACGACGCGGCTGACGGTTCGCGTCGCCAGCGGCCGGCCGGCCGAGCGGCCGGCGAAGACGAAGGCCTCGGGGCCGCAGCGCTCGCGGCCGGCGCGGAGCAATGCCCGGACGGCCTCGGGCGCCGGCAGTTCGCGCTCGTTGAGGCGGAGCATCGAACACCGCTGTCCCGGCCACGCCGGCCGCAGCGGTCCGGCCTGAACCGAGGTGGGGGGAAGCGCTCAACGCTCAACGGCGTTCTTTCGTCACTCCGGCCGCCCCCTTTCCGATCCCCTTTCTGCGTATTCTGCGTATTCTGTGGTTCATGTTCCCGTCATCCCGGATGGGGGAACCACAGAATAAACAGAACACGCAGAAGTGGAGCATCAGACGCCATTGCATGCGGATCGACGAGGCTTCCGCCAAAGGGCGGCGTATTCCCCTCCTCGTTCAGCGTTCGGCGTTCGATGTTCAGTGTTCGGTGTTCGACGTTCCCTCACCCTCCCCTTTCATTGTTTCAGCGTTTCAGCTTTTCCTCCATCCCCCCCTCCTTCGCGTTCCTTCGCGTCCATTCGCGGTTTCCGCCCGGTCACCGCAGACGGAATCTCCGAAACCGCCGTTGCGGCGCCTCCGGGGGTCGTGTAGCCTGCGGAGCGGTGCCGGTCGCGCCGGGGCGCGGGCCGGCGTCCGCGGAGAGGAACGCGGGGGATGCCGACACGGGAGAACGCGCCGATCGACGACCGGGAGCGCGCGCGCCTGGCCTGGGAGCTGGGCGAACGGATCGAGGGCGAGGTCGACCTGACCACCCTCGCCCGCCGCATGTACCGGCAGGACGCCTCGCTCTACGAGGAGATCCCGCTGGGCGTCGCGCGTCCGCGCTCGACGGCGGACCTCGTCGCCCTCGTGCGCTTCGCCGCCGAGAAGCGCCTCGCGCTGATCCCCCGCGGCGGCGGGACCAGCCTCGCCGGCCAGTGCGTCGGGCGCGGCCTGGTCGTCGACGTCTCCCGCCACCTCGCCCGCATCCGCGCGCTCGATCCCCGGGCGCGGAACGCCCGCGTGGAGCCGGGCGTCGTGCAGGACGACCTCAACGACGCGGCCGCGCCGCACGGACTGCATTTCGCGCCTGACACCTCGACCTCGCGCCAGGCCGCGATCGGCGGGATGATCGGCAATAACTCCGGCGGCGCCTACTCGATCCTGCACGGCATGACCCGCGACCATGTGCGCGAGCTCGAACTCGTGCTGGGCGACGGCAGCGTGGTCCGCGCCGGCCCGCTCGACGCGGCGGAACTGGCCGCGAAACGGAAGCTCGAGACGCTCGAAGGGCACATCTACCGGACGGTCTTCGCGATCGTGGACCGGAACCGGGAAGCCATCCTCGCCGCATCGCCGAAACCCGGGGTGCGCCGAAGGAACGCGGGCTACGCGCTCGACCGGCTCGCGCGGAGCCGGCCGTGGAACCCGGACGGACCGCCGTTCAGCCTCGCCGACCTGGTCTGCGGCAGCGAAGGGACCCTCGCGCTCGTCGCCTCCGCGCTCGTCCGGCTCGCGCCGCGGCCGGAACGGCGCCTGCTGCTCTGCGCGCACTTCGCAACCCTGCACGAGGCCTGCCGCGCCGCGCGCACCGCCGTCCAGCACGCGCCGGCCGCTGTCGAGCTGATGGACGGCATTCTCCTGGGCGCCACGCGCGGGAACCGCGCGCAGGCGGCGAACCGCTTCTGGATGGAGGGCGCGCCGGGCGCCGTCCTGGCGATCGAGTTTCACGGCCGCGCGGAGGAGGATCTCGCGCCGCGCGCCGCGCGCCTGGAGGCGGCGCTGCGCGCGGAGGGCCTCGGCTACGCCTTCCCCCGCATCGCCGAGGCCGACATCCCGCGCGTCTGGGAGCTGCGCAAGGCCGGGCTCGGCCTGCTGACCGGCATCCCCGGCGACCGCAAGCCGGTCATCGGCATCGAGGACACGGCCGTCGCCGTCGAAGACCTGCCCGACTACGTGCGCGACCTGACCGCGCTGCTCGAACGCCACGACTGCCGCTGCGCGGCCTACGGCCACGCCTCCGTCGGCCTGCTGCACATCCGCCCGATGCTCAACCTGAAGGACCCGAAGGAGTACGCGACCTTCCAGTCGGTCATGGAGGAGATCGTGCCGCTGGTCCGGCGCTACCGCGGCAGCCTCTCGGGCGAGCACGGCGACGGCCGCCTGCGCGCGCCCCTGCTGCGCCGGATGTTCCCGCCGGAGATGCTCGCCTGGATGGGCGAGGTCAAGGCCGCCTTCGACCCGGCCGGCCTGTTCAACCCCGGCAAGATCGTCGACCCCGCCCCGCTGACGGAGGGCCTGCGCTGGACGCCCGCCTCGCGCACGCCCGAATTCCCGACCGTCTTCGACTGGTCGCGTACCGCGGGGTTCGTGCGCGCGGCCGAGGCGTGTAACGGGGTCGGGCTCTGCCGGCAGGGACCGGGTCGCGGGGCGATGTGCCCCACCTACATGGCGACGGGCGAAGAATCGCACACGACCCGCGCGCGGGCGAACGTGCTGCGGCAGCTTCTCACGGCAGAAGACCCGGAGCGGGCCTGGACCGATCCGGACCTGGCGGCGGTGCTGGACACCTGCATCTCCTGCAAGGCCTGCGCGACGGAATGCCCGTCGAGCGTCGACCTGGCGCGGATGAAGGCCGAGGTCCTGCAGATGCGGCACGACCGGCTCGGCGCGCCCCTGCGCGCCCGGCTCTTCGGCCACTACGCCCGCTACGCCCGGCTCGCGCGCCTGGCCCCGCGCCTCGCCTCCTGGCTGATCGACCGGCGGGCGGCGAAGCGGGCGCTCGGGATCGCGCCCCGGCGCCGGATTCCGCCCTACGCGCCCCGCACCTTCGGCGCCCGGTTCGAGGCGCGCGCCCGGGCGCGCCCGGCGGCGGCCGACCGGCCGGCGGTCGTGCTGCTGAACGACGAGTTCACGCACTACACCGAGCCCGAGGTCGGGCTGGCCGCCGTCGAGGTCCTCGAGGCGCTCGGCTTCCGCGTCCTGCTTCCGCCCGTGCTGGATACCGGCCGGACCCAGATTTCCAAGGGGTTCCTGCGCGCGGCGCGCGACCGCGTCGCGCATGCGGTCGGGACGCTGGCGCCGTGGGCCGAGCAGGGGCTCGCCATCGTCGGCGTCGAGCCCTCCGCGCTGCTGACCTTCCGCGACGAGGCGCCGGACCTGGTCCCGCCGGCGCTTCGCGCGCGCGCCGGCCGCGTCCGCGACCGCTGCCGGCTCTTCGAGGAGTTCGTCCTCGACGCGACCGCGGCCGATCCCGCGCTGCGCGCCCGCTGGAAACCCCTGGACGGGGTCGAGGTTCTCCTCCACGGCCACTGCCACCAGAAGGCGCTCTCCGGGATGTCGCCGACCGTCGCCGCGCTCGGGTTGATCCCGGGGCTGCGGGCGCATGCGCTCCCGACCGCCTGCTGCGGCATGGCCGGATCGTTCGGCTACGAGGCCGAGCACTACGAACTCTCGATGCGGATCGGCGAACAGCTCCTGTTCCCGGCAATCCGCGCCGCCCCCGACGCGTGGATCTGCGCGGCCGGGACGAGTTGCCGACACCAGGTCCGGGACGGAACCGGGCGGGATGCGCTGCACCCGGCCCAGGTTCTTGCCCGGGCACTCTGAGCAGGAGGGAAGAAGACATGGCCTACGACCAGGTACGGGACGTGCTGGACCGGGCTCGCCGGTTCCATCACGAGTCGAGCGAGCGCTTCGCGCAGCTTCGCGAGGAGACCGGGGACGAGCGCATGCGGCTCATCCTCGACTACCTCGGCCAGCGTGCGCAGGCGCTCGAGTCGCAGATCGCCGAGTACGAACGCGCCGCCGCCCCGACCCTGCTCGACGCCTGGGTGACCTTCGCGCCCGCCGCCCGCTTGAACGAGGAGCTGGCGCAGATCCGTGTCCCCCCCGGCGCGACGGTCCCGGAGCTGGTCCGCGCGGCCCTGCGGGTGGACGAAGGCCTGCTGCACCTCTACCGCGAAGCGGCGCGCCAGGCGCCCAACGAGGACGTCCGCGAAGTCTTCATCCGCCTGCTCGCGGAAGGAGAGAAGGAACTCTCCCGCCTCGTCCAGGCCGTGTTCGAGATGGACTGATGGCGCGCGCTCCCTGAATCATCCGTTCATGGGCGGCTTCGACAACAGGTTCTCCAATACGCTTGCCGGGATCCGAAGAGAGATCCAAAGAGACACCCTTTGGTGGACCGGGTGTGATTGACCGGGCCGCAGGCGGGTGATAGCCTCGGTCTCGTGAGTCCGACCGTGTTCACGTGGAAGGGTTACCGGTTTTACTTCTTCTCGCGGGAAGAGCCGCGGATGCATGTTCACGTGGTCTGCGCGCACGGCGAGGCGAAGTTCTGGCTGGAGCCTGCGGTGGAGGTCGCGAGGAACCACCGGCTCACGGAGAAGCAGGTATCGGAGCTCGAGTCGATCGTGCGGGAGAGGAAGGATGAAATCGGCAACGCGTGGCGTCGGCACTTCCCCGGCGGAAGTAACCAACGTTGATATCCATGGAATCTGGGTTCTCGTCGGCGAGCGGGAGTACTTTCTGCCCCACGAGGACTTTCCGTGGTTCAAGAGAGCAAGGATCGAGGATGTCCTGAACCTGGAATTGCTGCATGGGAGACACCTCTACTGGCCGACTCTCGACGTCGACCTGAGCATCGACTCTCTCGAACATCCGGAAAGGTACCCTTTGGTGGCCGAGGGATGATCCCCGGCCGGAACCACAGTGCTCTCGCCAAAGGCTTGGATGCGCGAGAGCCTGCGTGATGGCGGGAGACGAGACGAAGATGTGGGTCAGGCCCGGAGAATGCCGAGCGGACGCTCGGCGTTCCCGGGGGGTGACACATCCGTTTGACCGAGCGACAGCGCTTTGTCCGTATCTGTTTGAACCGTGGCTTTTCACACGGAGCATCCCGCGGCCGAGACGCTGGAAAGCGTCCGGCTAGGCGCTGCGCAGCAGGCAGAACCGGGACGGGTCGGCGAAGGCGGCGAGGACGGCGGCCGGGTCGAGCGCGGCGAAGGGACCGGCCGGGGCCCCGACCAACGCGCGGTAGATATCCGCGAGCCGCTCGCCGTAGTGCGCGACGGAAAAGGCCTCGGCCACCGCTGCGGCATTGGCGGCCACGAGCCCGGCCGCCTCCTGCCCGGCCGCGGTCTCCAGCGGTAAGCCGGCGGGCGTCCATTCCTCGCGGGCCCCGGCGTCGCCGGCAACGCGTCGGATCACCGCCGCCTGCATCGACTCGTCGAGCCGGCCGAAATCGATGCCACCGGGGCTTAGCGCGGCCTCGAAGGCGCGGTCCGCGTCCGCGGCGGTGCAGTCGAGTCCGAAGGCGCCGCGCGCCCGGCGCAGTCCGTCCCCGATCCGCCGGCGGAGTTCAGCGCGATCGATCCAGGTGGCGGGCACGTCGAGCCGCGTGTAGAGCCCGTCAAGCCGGACGCCCGCCCCGGCGAAGTCGGCGGTGATCTCGGGCAGATCGCGCCCCACGACCGGCAGGCCGGCGGCCCAGGGCTCGAGGAAGGCGAGGCCGAACCCCTCGGCGACGCTGGTCGTGATCGTCGCGCGCGCGGCGCCGAGCAGCGCGCCGAAGGAGCGCGATCCGTCGTCGCCGAGCCCGAACGCAACGGGCAGCCCGAGTTCGCGGGCCAGCGCGACCCAGCGGTCATGGATCGGGCGGGCTTCCGGGTTCTCCGGGGCGAGCGTGGTCGCGAAGCGGGCCGCGTCGCGCTGGAACGCCGCCCAGAGCAGCAGCTCGCCGAGGTTCTTGCGGCGGATCGCGCGGATGCATGAC
>PWTM01000161.1 GCA_003563855.1 PVC group bacterium
GCGCGGCCGGTTCGTCGCGCGCCTCCGCGAGGGCGCGCGCCCGACCCGCGCGGAGACCCGGGCCGTGACCGAGGGCCTACGCCGCGTCGGCGCGGAACTGGAGACCGTCTGGCTCGCCCGCAACCGGCCCTCGCGGCTGGCCGACAACCTGCGGGTCCTCGATCGCGTCCGCCGCAGCGACGCCGCCGCGGGGTAACCGGGCCGTTTCGGGGGCGTCCGACCGCATCCCCGCCCCGGAATTCCACAAACCGGAGGTTCCGGGACGAGGGTGCGTGGGCGGCAGGGCAGGGTTGCCATGGGTGTGTGAAGCCCCCCGCCCCCTGTCCGGCCGGAGCGAAAAATCCGGGGCTGACAATCGGCGTGCCAGACGCTAGCATTCCGCGGCCCGGCCGACCGGGGTACCAGAGAGTGCGTGCCGCTCGCGCCGGCGAAAGCCGCGCGGTGCGGAGACGCGGGGGACTGAAATGCTGCCGGACGCATCCGTCTCGATTCCTTTGCTGAAGAAGGCCTACGGCTACACCCGTGCGCGCGAGACGCGCGCGGCGGGGCTGTACCCCTATTTCCGCGCCATTTCCTCGGCCCAGGACACCGAGGTCATCATGAACGGCCAGCGCGTCCTGATGTTCGGGTCCAACAGCTACCTCGGGCTGACGAACCACCCCGAGATCAAGGCGGCCGTAAAGGCGGCGGTCGACAAGTACGGGTCCGGCTGCGCCGGCTCCCGGTTCCTCAACGGGACGCTGGACCTGCACCTCCAGCTCGAGGAAGAGCTGGCGGACCTCGTCGGGAAGCCGGCCGTGATGCTCTACTCGACGGGCTTCCAGGTGAACCTGGGCGTGATCAGCGCGCTCGTGGGCACCGGCGACGCGGTGCTGGCCGACAAGGAGGACCACGCCAGTATCGTGGACGGCTGCCTGCTTTCGCATGGCCAATTTCTTCGCTTCCTGCACAACGACGCGGCCAGCCTCGACGTCCAGTTGGCCAAGGTCGCCGGGACCCCCGGCAAGCTGGTGGTCGTCGACGGCGTCTTCAGCATGTCCGGCACCATTTCGCCGTTGCCGGCGATCGTCGAACGGTGCGAGCGCGCGGGGGCCGCCCTGATGGTGGACGATGCGCACGCCCTCGGCGTGCTCGGACCCGACGGCGCGGGCACGGCCGCGCACTTCGGGCTCACCGACCGCGTACCGTTGATCATGGGCACGTTCAGCAAGTCGCTGGCTTCACTGGGCGGCTTCATCGCGGCCGACGAGCCGGTCATCGACTACCTGAAGCACCACTCGCGCGCGCTGATCTTCAGCGCCAGCATGTCGCCCGCGAACACGGCCGCCGCACTGGCCGCGCTCCGCATCATGCGCCGCGAGCCGGAGCGGATCGCGCGCCTGTGGGAAAACACGCGCCGGATGGACCGCGGGCTTCGCGAGCGCGGCTTCGAGCTGGGCGATTCGGAGACGCCCGTGCTGCCGATCTACTGCCACGAGATGATGACGGCGCTCCGGATGGCGCTCCGGCTGCAGGAGGAGGGATTGTTCGTCAACCCCGTCGTCCCGCCGGCGGTGGCGCCCAAGCATTCGCTCATTCGCATCAGCGTGACCGCCACGCACACGGCCGCGCAGATCGACGCGGCCCTCGACCGGCTGGATCGCGTGGGCCGCGAATGCGGGCTCCTGGACCGCCCGCGGGCGAAGGCCGGGGTATGCGCCTGACCGAAGTCAGGCTCGACCGCAGACGCGATCTGGGCGAGTTCCTGCGACTTCCGCTGACGCTCTACCGGGGCGATCCAAATTTCGTGCCGCCGCTTGCCCTCGAGCGGCGCCGGTTCTTCAGCCCGGCCAACCCGCTCTTCGACTTCACGGAGGCCCGTTTCTACCTGCTGCGCGACGACCGGGGCCGGCCGATCGGTCGGATCAGCGCGCACGTCAACCGCCGCCACAATGACTTCACGGGCGAGCGGACCGGCTTCTTCGGATTCTTCGAATGCGTGCCGCGCCTCGCGGCGGCGGCCCGCCTCCTCGAAGCGGCCGAGACCGACCTGCGAGCGCGCGGGATGACGGCGGTCCGCGGTCCGTTCAACTTCTCCACGAACGAGGAATGCGGATTCCTGGCCGAGGGCTTCGACCGCCCCCCCGCGCTGATGATGCCCTACACGCAGCCCTGCTACCTCGACTTCATGCGCGAGCTGGGCTACCGCTGCGTTCGCCGGCTGCTGGCCTTCGAGATCACCTCCGGCGGCCGGGTTCCCGAGCGGATGGACCGGTTCAACCGGCGGTTGCGCGAGCGGCTGCAGGTGACCGTTCGACCGGTCGATCCGGCGCGTTTCGACGAAGAAGCGGCGCAGGTATTCGGGCTCTACAACCGGATCTGGGAATCCAACTGGGGTTTCGTGCCGATGACCGAGGCGGAGTTCCGCTATGCCGCGGCGGAGCTGCGACCCATCGCGGACCCGGGTCTCGTCCTGCTGGCGGAGCGGGACGGCGAGGCGGTCGGCTTCGCGCTGACGCTGCCGGACATCAACGCGGTGCTGCGGCGGATGCGGGGTCGGGTGTGGCCGTTCGGCTGGTTCTGGTTCCTGGCGCGCCGCCGCCTGGTGCGGCGCGTGCGGATCCTGATGCTCGGCGTGCTTCCGGCCTTCCGGGGCCGCGGCCTGGACACGTTGCTCTATCAGGAGACGGCGCGCCGCTGCATTGAGCGCGGCTACTACGACGGCGAGGCCTCGTGGATCCTCGAGGACAACGCCGCAATGCGGCGGCCGATGGAGCGGGCCGGCGCGCGCGTCAGCAAGATCTACCACCTGTACGAAAAGCCGCTATGCGCATCCTCCTGACCGGCGCCAACGGGTTCGTCGGCAGCCATGTCCTGGACGCGCTCGTCCGGACCGGGCACGAAGCGCTCGTGCTGCTGCGCGAAACGTCCGACCCGCGGCGGATCGCTCGCCTGCTGCCGAAGGTCCGCGTTTCCCGCGGCCGGCTCGAAGACCCGGCCTCCCTGGCCGACGCCTGCGCCGAGGCCGAGGCGGTGATCCATTGCGCCGGCCTGACGCGCGCGCTGCGCGCCGCGGCGTTCATGGAGGCGAACGCGGCCGGCACGGACCGGCTGGTCGGGGCGGCCAACCGCGCCCCGGGCGTGCGCCGCTTCCTGCTCGTCTCGAGCCTGGCCGCGGCGGGACCGGGCACGCCCGAGCATCCCGCGCGCGAGAGCGATCCGCCCCGCCCTGTCTCGGCCTACGGCCGCAGCAAGCGGGCGGGCGAGGAGGCGGTCCGCGCGTCCGCGCGAATGCCCTGGACGATCCTGCGCCCCCCGCTCGTCTATGGCCCCGGCGACCCCGAGCTTCGGCGCGTCTTCCGCTGGGCTGCGCGGGGCCGCCTCCCGCTGCCGCACACCGGCGGCCAGCCCCTCAGCGTCGTCTACGCGGCCGATCTCGCCGATGCCCTGCTCGCCTGCCTGGAACCCCCCGCCTGCCACGGGAAGACCTACCACGCCGCGCATCCGGACTGGACGACGGCCGCGGCGCTCGCCGGGGCGATCGCGGCGGCCGTCGGCCGCGCGGATCGACGGCGGGTGCGCATCCCGCGGCTCCTGCTGCCCCCCCTGTGTGCGGCGGCGCACGCCGCCGGCCTGCTCACGGGACGGCCCGGCGTGATCAACCTGTTCAAGCGCCCGGAACTCACGGCGCCCGGCTGGGTCTGCGACACGGCCCTCCTCGCCCGTGACGCCGGGTTCCGCGCCGCCACGGACCTGGCCGAGGGCCTGCGCCGCACCGCGGCGGCCTACCGCGCGGAGGGCTCGCTTCCAGCCGCCAACGCATCCGGACTTCCGGCGGAGCGAACGAACGATGCGTAAGTTCATCCTGGGCCTGATCGTCCTGTTGACGGTCCTGTTCGTCATCTCGCGCATCGCCGAGATGCAGGAACTGGCCGCCGTCCTGCGGCGCGCCAATCCCGGGCTCCTGGCGCTGGCCGTACTGGCCCAGATGCTCTGGTTTCCCTGCGCCGCCCAGTCGTACCGGGTGATCTACGCCCGGCTCGGCCTGCGCGAGTCGTTTGCCGACATGCTGCGGCTGACCACGGCCGCGACGTTCATCGGCGTGCTGACCCCGTCGGGCGGCATGAGCGCACTGGCCGTCTTCCTCGCCAATGCGCGGCGGCGCGTGCATCCGGTCGGCCGCGTGCTGGTCGGCTCGATCCTCTACCTGCTGTGCGAATACCTGGTGCTGCTCAGCCTCGTCGCGATCAGCGCCGCGATCCTGCTCCGCCGCGACCTGCTCCAGGGGGTCGAGGTGCTGGCCGCCGTCCTGCTCGGCCTGTTGACCCTGGCGCTGTTTCTCGTGCTGGCGCTCGGCGCCCGCGCCCCGCGCGGGCTGGAGCGGCTCCTGACCGGGGCGGCCCGCCTGGGAAACCGCCTCCTGCGCGGGATTCGCCGGCGTCCGCCGTTCGACGAGGAAGGCGCCCGGCGCATGGCGCGGGACCTGTCCAACGGCAGCGCCACGCTGGGCGGAGGGTGGCGCACGCTGTTTCCGCCCTTCGCGTTCGGCACCATGGGGCGCCTGCTCCAGGCCATCATCCTGGCGCTGATCTTCCCGGCCTTCGGCCTCACGGTGGATGCCGGCACGCTGCTGGCGGCGTACGGGATCAGCCAGCTCTTCGTCATCATCTCCCCGACCCCCGCCGGCGTCGGCATCGTGGAGGGCGCGATGACGGTGGTGCTGCGCTCGCTGGGACTGCGCCTCGAGGCAGCCGCGGTGGTCGCGCTGACGTTTCGCGCGGTCACCTTCTGGATTCCGTTCGCCATCGGGTTCTTCGCCTTCCAGCACTTCTCGCACCGGCCGGCCGGACGGCGGGTCGCCGACCTGATCGAAGCCCCGGAGGCCGAGTCGTGAGCGCGTCCACCCGCCCCGATACAGCCCCGTCACGCGCCTCTGCCCGCCGCCCCGCGCGCGGCGGGCTGCGCAGCGCGCTGGCCTGGCAGGCGTTCCGGCTCGCAAGCCTCGCCGCGCGCCTCTGCCCGCCAAGCGGGATCGAGCGGCTCCTGCGCCCGGCGACCGCCCTCGCCGTGCGCCCCGGCCTGCGCCCGGCCTGGGCGCGGGCCGTGGCGGCGAACCAGCAGGTCGTCGAAGGCCGACCGATGGCGCCCGAAGCGCTGCGCCGGCGCGTCCGCGCGGTGCTGGCCACGCGGATCCGGGCACAGGTCGAGATGCTCCGCCTCGCACGCCGGAACGCACGAATCGGGGACCTGATCGCGTTCGGCCCGGAGGCCGACGACTGGCTCTCGTCCCTCGCGCAAAGCGGGAGCGGCGCCCTGATCGTCGGGCCGCACCTCGGGAACTTCGACCTGATGGGCCGGCTCATGAGCCGGCGGATCCCGGGCCTGATGGCGCTGGTCGCGCCGGACGAACACCCCGGCTATGCCCTCGAGAACCGGGCCCGGCGCAACGGCGGGCTCACGATCGTTCCGGTCGCGCCGGGCGCCCTCCGCCAGGTCTTCGCACATCTGCGCGGCGGCGGCATCGTCGTCACCGGCATGGATCGCCCCATGCCCGACGCCGAGGTCCGGCCCCGGTTCTTCGGCCGGCCCGCCCCGCTCCCGGTCGCCGCGCTCCGCCTCGCGGCGGGGGCCGGCGTGCCGGTCGCCGTCTTCGCCGCCCCGCGAATGCCGGACGGGCGCTACCGGGTCGCCATGCCGGGCGTGTTCGAGGTGCGCAGCGCGCGCGGCGACCGCGCGGCGTTTCGGGCGGCGGCGGAGGACGTGCTGCGCTGCATCGAGGCGCCGATCCGGGCGGCGCCCGATCAGTGGACGATGTTCCGCCCGGTCTGGCCCGCGCCGGCGAAGGAGACGCCATGA
>PWTM01000238.1 GCA_003563855.1 PVC group bacterium
GGCCCGGCGATGCGCCCCGCCCCGGCGTTGGAGGGGCCGCGCTCACCGCAGCCTTACCCGCGGGTCGACCGCCGCGTAGGCCGCGTCGGCCGCCACGTTCGCCGCCATGTAGAGCACCGCACCGATGAGGACCACCGCGCGCAGCAGGTCGACGTCGGCGCTGTTGACCGCGTTCACGCCCAGGTAGCCGAGGCCGGGGATGCCGAAAAAGCTCTCGAGCAGCAGGCTGCCGGTGTAGAGGAACGGCAGCGCCACGACCACCTGCGTGAGCACCGGGATCATCGCGTTGGGCAGCACGTGCCGGAGCAGCAGGCGCGCGCGGCCGACCCCCTTCGCGCGCGCCGTCCGCACGTAGTCGCCGTGCATCTCCTCGAGCAGCACCGTGCGGTAGAACCGCACGTCGGCGCCCAGCCCCGAGACGATGCCGATGCCCACCGGCAGCAGCAGGTGCCGCCAGGACTCGAATCCCCAGACCGGGAACCAGCCGAGCCGGTAGGCGAGCACGTACTGGCCGAGCACGATCCAGATCAGGTAGTTCACGCTCATCAGGCCGACCGATCCGACCACCAGCGTGCGGTCCGGCAGCCGGCCCCGGGCCAGGGCGCAGACCAGCGCGAGCGCGAGCGCCGTCGCGAGCCCGCCGGTGAAGATCGGGATCGTGAGCGCGAGCGAGGGGAGGATGCCTTCGCGCAGGATGTCCGCCACGCGGCGGTTCTCCAGGCTCGATTCGCCCAGGTCGAGCCGGGCCAGCGAGCGCAGGTAATGCGCGAACTGGCTGTCCAGCAGGTGTGCCGTCCCGCGCCGCAGTCGCAGCGCGGTGACCTCGACGTCACCGCCCTCGACCCGCAGCGGCGGCGGCTCGCCGCCCCCGGCCGGCGGCGTCCAGGTCAGCCGCACGCGCCGCGCCCCGCGCCCTCTCGGAACGGCCTCCGCGTCCCCCCACCCCAGGCGCGCGCCGGGCGCCGCGCGCACCCGCAGCTCGAGCCGGTAGCGAGGCGCGGCGGGCAGCGGGAAGCGGATCGCCAGGGGGTGCGCGCCCGGCGCGAGCCGGATCGCGTCCGCCGTCGCCGGTTTGGCGGCGAACGGACGCCCGGCTTCCGCCGCGCCCGCCGCGAAGTCCGGGAGCGCCCGCGTTCCCGTCCAGCGCCCGAGGAAGAGCGGCCGGTTGAACCCGCGCTGTTCGTCGAACTCCTCGAGCGTCTGCGCCGAGACCCGCTCGCCCAGGACGAGGGCGGCCGGGCTGCCGCCGACCACGTTGAAGAGCACGAACGTGAGCGCGACCACGCCGAGCAGCGTCGGTCCGGCCTGGAGCAGCCGGCGGAGGAAGAAGCGGGTCACGTCGTGGCGCCCTCCCCTTCATAGAGGTGGCAGCGCACGTCGACCCCGTCCGCGCGACGCAGTTCCGGCTCGCGCTCCCGGCAGACCGGGAGCGCGAGCGGACAGCGCGGGTGGCAGGGGCATCCGGGCGGCGGGTCGACCGGCGAGGGCGGCTCGCCGGGGCGCAGCGCGTCGGCAGCCGGCCGCGCCGAACGGGCCGAGGCCACGAGCGCGCGCGTGTAGGGATGGAGCGGGCGCGCCGTCACGGTCGCGGTCGGCCCGATCTCGACCACGCGGCCCAGCGCCATCACCGCGGTGCGGTCCGCCACGTGCTGGACCACGGCCAGGTCGTGGCTGATGAAGAGGTAGGCGAGCCCGTGCTTCGCGCGCAGGTCGAGGAGGAGATTGAGCACCTGCGCCTGGACGGAGACATCGAGTGCGCTCACCACCTCGTCGCAGACGATGAACGCCGGCCGCAGCGCGACGGCCCGCGCGAGGCTGATCCGCTGGCGCTGCCCGCCGGAGAACTCGAACGGGTAGCGGTAGAGCGCGTCCTCGTCCAGCCCGACCTCGCGCAGGAGTCCGGCCGCAGCCTCCGCGCGCGGTCCGCGCAGCCGGCCGTGCTCGCGCAGGCCCTCGGTGACGAGGTCCATCGCCGTCATGCGCGGGTTGAGCGAGGCGTACGGGTCCTGGAACACCATCTGCAGCCGCGGCCGGAGCGGGCGCCACTGCGCCGCCGTGCGGCCCAGCAGCGGCGCGCCTTCGAAGCGGACATCGCCGGTGGCCGTCGGTTCGAGGCCGAGCACCGCGCGGCCGAGCGTGGTCTTCCCGCAGCCCGACTCGCCGACCAGCCCGAGCGTTTCGCCGGGGCCGATGTCGAGGTCCACGCCGTCCACGGCCTTCACCGACCGCCGCGCGCGGAATCCGGCGCCGCGGAGGGGGAAGCGGACGCACAATCCGCGAATCCGCACCAGCGGCGTCGCCCCGTTCCCACCCCCCGTTCCCTCGTCGCTACCCGGCATCGCGCGATCCTGCCACGCCCCGCCCCGCAACCGCAAGCTGGCTTGTCCGGCGGGGGATGCGGTGCTAGAGTTTCGCCGGTTTTCCGATGGACGAAAGGACGGCAACGCCATGGCGATGATGATCTCGAAGTTCCACCGCCTCATCCAGTCGAGGCTCCTCTGGTTCGTTTTCCTCGGCGTCGTGGTGATCGTGTTCGTCTTCTGGGGCGTCCAGCTCCCGCCGCCGGACGCCGGACGCGAGCCGCCGGGCTGGCTCGACGGCAAGCCGGTCCCGGCCGCGGAGTTCGCCCACGCCTACACCTTCGAGGAACTGCGCCTGCGGTTGCAGCACGGCGAACGCCTGCGCGTCGACGACGATCTCGCCGAAGCGATCCGGCAGGCCGCCTGGCGGCGGCTGGTCGCGCTGCGCGAGGCGGAGCGGATGAAGCTTCGCGTCTATGACGAAGAGGTGCTCCGGGCGATCCGCAGCATACCGGACTTCCAGCACAACGGCGTGTTCAGCAGGGCCGCGTATGGCCATTTCATCGCCGAACTCGCGCAGTGGCGCGGTTTGACCGAACGCGGTTTCGAGCAGTTCCTCCGCGAGGAACTCCTGCTCGAACGCCTTCGCGAGGCCGTTCGCCATACCGTCGCGGTCCCGGCCACGGAGCGCGATGCCCGGCTCGCCGAGCTGACTGCGCGCGCAAGCGCCGCGGTCGTCGCCATCACGGACGCGGATGTCGAGGACGAGGTCGAGGTGGACGCCGAGGCCGCGCGCCGCCATTTCGAGGCCGACCCCGGCGCCTACCGCGTGCCGCCGAAGGTCCGGGCGCGCATGGTCTTCTTCGACGCGGCCCGGCACGAGGACGAGGTCGGGCCGTTCGACGAGGAGGACATCGAGGACTACTACCACACCCACGCCGCGCGGTTCCGGCGCCTGGCCTTTGACCCGCCCGAGGAGGAGGGCCAGCCCGCCAGGCCGCGCTGGCAGACCGTCCCGCTCGACGAAGCGCGCGAGGAGATCCGCGGGCGCCTGCGCCGCCAGGCCGCCATCGCGCGGGCGCGTGAACGGGCGACCGACTTCATGCGGCTGACCGCCCCCTACTTCACGGCCCAGCCCATCCCCTTCGAAGAGGCGGCCGAACGGCTCGACCTCGAGGTGCAGGTCACCGCCCCGTTCGCGCGCGGCGAGGCCATTCCCGATACCTCGCTCAGCCCCCGCGCCGCGGAAGTCGTCTACGGCCTTCAGCCCGCGGCGGGCGAAGACCTCTCCGACCCGCTGACCGGCGACGACGGCGTCTACGTGTTCGCGCTCGAGGAGCGGATCCCCGCGCGGATCCCCGCATTCGAGGAAGTTGCCGAGCAGGCGACGGAGGATGCCCTTCGCGCGCGGCTGGCCGAGGCGCGGCTCCGCCGCGCCGAGTCCGTCCGCCGCCGCGTGCTGACCGACGGCCTTCCGCTCGCGGAGGCCGCCGAGGCGGAGGGGCTGACCGCCCGGGAGACGGAGCCGTTCGACGGGTTCGAGGGCCTCCCCGAGGATCCGCACGGGCCGGCCATCGTGCAGGCGGCCGAGGGACTGAACCCCGGCGAGATCAGCGAACCGATCCCGGCCCGCCGCGCCCAAACCCTGCTCGTCCAGGTTCTCGACCGCGAACCGGGCGACCCGGAGGCGTTCGCCGACCTGCGCGACCGTATGCAGCATCTCCTCGTCCGGCAGCGCGCCGCCCAGCGCTACGAGGCCTGGGTCGACGACCTGCTGCGCCGCGCGGAGTTCCGGGAGCGGGGCGCGGCCAGCGCGGCGGACGACCGCGGCTGACCCGGCGCATGTTTGACCGCCTTTCCAGCGCGCTGCAGGGCGTCTTCCGCAACCTGCGCGGCTACGGCCGGCTCACCGAGCGCAACGTGCAGGACGCGCTGCGCGAGGTGCGCCGGGCGCTGCTGGAGGCCGATGTCAACTACGAGGTCGCGCGCGACTTCATCGCGCGCGTCCGCGAGGCCTGCCTCGGCGAGGCCGTGCTCTCGAGCGTCACGCCCGGCCAGCAGATCGTCAAACGCATCCACGACGAACTCGTGCGCCTGCTCGGCGGCTCCCGGCGCGACTTCACGCTCTCGCCCGCGCCCGCCGGCGTGCTGCTGCTCGGCCTGCACGGCGCGGGAAAGACGACGACCGCCGCGAAGCTCGCGCGCACCTGGTCGCGCGAGGGCCGCCGCGTCCTGCTGGCCGCCTGCGACCTGCGCCGCCCGGCGGCGGTCGAGCAACTGCGCGCGCTCGCCGCCCGGGTCGGGGTCGACGCCATCGGACCCGAGCCCGGCGACACCGTCGCCGGCGCGGGCGCGCGGGCGCTGGAGACCGCCCGCCGCGAGGGGTACGGCGTCGTCCTCTACGACAGCGGCGGGCGGTTCCAGGTCGACCCGGACCTCGTCGCCGAACTCCACGACCTGCACCGGACGGTGGCGCCGGCCAATACGGTCCTGGTCCTCGACGCGGCGACCGGGCGCGAAGCCGTCGCCGTCGCCCGCACCTTTCACGAATCCGTCGGGCTGACCGGCCTGGTCCTGACGAAGCTCGACGGGGACGCGCGCGGCGGCGCCGCGCTCTCCGTCCACGCCGCCACCGGCTGCCCCATCCTGCGCGTCGGCACAGGGGAGAAGCCGGAGGACCTCGAGCCCTTCCACCCCGACCGGATCGCCGCGCGCATTCTCGGCATGGGCGACGTGGTCGGACTGGTCGAGAAGGCGCAGACCGCGTTCGACGCGGACCAGGCGGCCGCGATGGAGCGCAAGCTGCGGCGCAATGCCTTCAACCTCGACGACTTCCTCGACCAGCTCCGCGGCGTGCAGCGCATGGGCCCGCTGGAGAACCTGGTCGAGATGCTGCCCGGGGCCAGCCGGCTTCCGGAGAACGTGCGGCGCGGGCTCTCCGCGCAGTCCGGCCCGAACCTCAAGCGCACCGAGGCGATCCTCCTGAGCATGACGCCGGAGGAACGGCGGCACCCCGAGCGGATCGACGGGCGGCGCCGGGCGCGCATCGCGCGCGGCAGCGGAACGCGGCCGGCGGACGTCAACGAACTGCTTCGGGGATTCCGGCAGAGCCAGCGGATGATGAAGCGGTTCCGCCACATGGGAAAGGCCTTGCGGGGGCGGCCGTTCTAGGCTAGGGTCCCTCGCTTTCCCGGCCGCCCGGGGCCCATGGAGGGGCCCGCACAACGCGGCCGCAACGAGGTGAACGATGGCAGTAAGCGTGCGATTGCGACGGATGGGCAGCAGCAAGCAGCCGTTCTACCGGATCGTGGTGGCCGACGGCCGCACGTCGACGGGCGGGCGCTTCATCGAGACGGTCGGCTGGTACGACCCGCGGCGGAAGGCGGACTCCGACTTCGAGCTGGATGCCGCGCGCGTCGACTACTGGGTCGGCTGCGGCGCCCGGATGTCCGACACGGTCCGCAACCTGCGCCGGCGGGCGGGCGACGCCGCACCGGCGCCGGCCGCCCC
>PWTM01000308.1 GCA_003563855.1 PVC group bacterium
CCGGGGGTTCGAATCCCCCCCTCTCCGCCAGTCCGGGCAGGCGACTCGAGGGCGCCCGGGACGGTGGGACCGTAGTGGGCGCGAGCCGCCCGGTGTGCGTGGAGCCAGGGGTCAACAGCCCGGCCATCTTCAACCGGCTCGCGGAGTTGGCGGACGCGCAGGACCTGGAAGCCCCGCTTCGCGCCGACCGCCACTACGCGCGGGGCACGGACTGGCGGAGAGGGGGGGATTCGAACCCCCGGTACCCCTTTGAGGGGGTACGACGGTTTAGCAAACCGCTGCTTTAAGCCGCTCAGCCACCTCTCCGTTTCAACGCGTGGGCGCTGAGCAACGGTACGCGAAGCGCGCTCGGACGGGCAAGCGCAAACCCGGCGAGTACGTCCCCTCAGCCCGGCCGCCGCGCGCGGCAGATGCGGTACGGGAGCGTCGCGGGCGCCGACACCGCGATTCCGACCAGCCCCGCCTCCGCCAGCATCGCCTCGACGTCGTCGACCGCATGGACGCCGCCGGCCGGGCTGGTCAGCATCATGGTCAGGCCGAAGAGCGCGGCGAAGGCCGGCGTCGGAACACCTCGGTCGAGCATCAGGTCGGCGACGATCAGCTCACCGCCCGGGCGGACGGCGGCGCCGAGTCGCGCGAGGACGGCCCGGCCCGATTCCGCGCTCTCCTGGTGCAGTGCGCCGCAGAAGAGCGCGGCGTCGTAGGGCCCGCCGAGGTCGTCCGCCCGGTAGTCGCCCGGCCGGTAGTCGATTCGCCCCCGGGCCGGGCTGTCCTCCGCCAGCTCCCGCGCGGCGTCGAGGACGGGCGGGAGGTCGAACTGGACCACGGCGAGTTCGGGGTGCGCCTCCGCCCAGCGCCGGCTGAACGTGCCAGGGCCGGACGCCGCATCGAGCAGCCGACCGCGTTCCGGCAGCCCGAGCGCGGGCAGCAGCTCGGGGATCAGGCCGAGCGCGCGGCTGTGCATGCCGCGGACGAAGCGCCGCGTGCGCGCGGGGTCGTGGCCGAGATGCGCACCCGGCGGGATGGCCGGGCGCCCCGACCGGACGGTCTCCGCGAGCCGGCCCCAGAGCGCGTAGAGGTCCGCGTTGAAGCGCAGCGACTCCAGCAGGCAGCAGTCGCCCGCCGGGTCGAGGAACGGCCGGGCGTCGGCGGCCAGCCGATAGCGCCCGCCGTCGGCCTCGAGGAGCCCGAGCCCCGCCAGCGCGCGCAGCAACCCGGCGCAATGCCGCGGCGACCCCTCGACCCGCGCGGCGACCTCGTCCGCTGTCGCGCCGTCCTCGCCGAGCACCTCGAAGAGCCCCAGCTCGACCGCGGCCATCAGCGCGCCGGCCGGCCAGTAGCCCGTGGCCAGGTCCATCAATGCCTGCATCGTCCACTTCATCGCGTCATCCTTTCTCGCCCCGGGGCGGCGGCCCCGGATGTTGTGTTTCGATCTTCCGGCGCGCGGTCTCCGCGGCCTCCGCGAGCTCGCCGGCCAACCGCGCGGCCGCGGCCGCCGTATCGGCCTCGGCGGTGATCCGCAGGATCGGCTCGGTGTTCGAGCGCCGCACGCAGACCCAGTCGTCCCCGAACCCGATCCCCACGCCGTCGAGCAGCCGCAGCGGCCGGTCCGCATAGCGCCGCCGCAGCTCGCGCAGGACGGCCGGCGCTTCCGGACCGCGGACCGGCACCTTGCGCTTCGCGACCGCGGTGCGCGGAAAAGCGTCGCGCCAGGCACGAACGGTGCGCGGGCCGGTGGCGAGCATCTCGAGGACGATCGCCATCGCGCCGAAGCTGTCCCGGCAGGGGTGCACGGCCGGCAGGATCACGCCCCCGATATTCTCGCCCCCGACCGCGGCATCGCGCGCGAGCATCTCCGCGACCACGTGAATCTCGCCCGTGCGCGTCCGCACGACGGCGCACCCGGCCTCCGCGGCAATCCCTTCGATCACACGGCTGGCGGTCTCGTTGACAACCACCGGCCCCCGCCGGTGCGCGGCGAGCACCTGGCGGACCGCGAAGGCGAGCGTGAAGTCCTCGCCGATCGGCGCGCCCGTCTCGTCGACGATGGCGAGCCGGTCGCCGTCCGGATCCTGGGCGAAGCCGATCGCGCAACCGTCGCGCCGCACGGCCTCGCCGAGCGCGCCGAGGTGCTCGGGCAGCGGCTCGGGCTCGCGCTCGAACCGGCCGTGGGGCTCGCCGTGAACGACGGTCACGGCACAGCCGAGACGCTCGCGAAGGAAGTCCGGGGCATGGAGCGCGCCGACCCCGTTGCCGGGATCGAGCGCGACGCGGAACCGGCGCGCGCGGATGGCGGCGGTGTCCACGTAGGCGGCCACGGCCTCGAGATGGCCGCGCACCGCCGTTTCGTCCTCGCGCGGCTCGCGGATCTCCGGCTCGGCCGCCAGCGGGAAGTCCTGCTGGTGGTAGAGATCGAAGAGTTCCTCGGCCAGCGCCGGGGTGAGGAAGAGGCCGCGGCGGTCGGCGAATTTCAGTGCGTTCCACGGCGCCGCGTTGTGGCTGGCGCTGATGACGATTCCGCCGCGCGCGCCGGCCGCCGGGACGTGGCGCAACAGCGAGGGGGTCGGCACGCGGCCGAGCCGCACCGGCGTGCAGCCGACGCTCTGGAGCCCGGCCGTGACGGCGGCCTCGAGCATCGGGCCGGAGGGCCGGGTGTCGCGGCCGACCAGCACGGGGCCGTGCCCCACGAAGGTGCCGAACGCCTGGGCGAAGGCGGCGGCGACCTGCGGGGTCAGCGCCTCGCCGACGACGCCGCGCACGCCGGAGATGCCGACCTTGAGGGCCGCGCGCACCGGTTCCGCGGTGCGGCCGGCGGTCACGACGCCTCCTCGATCGCGCGGACCCAGGCCTCGGCCCGCGCTTCGGCGACCGCGCGATCGGTCGATTCCGAGATGATCCGCACGAGCGGAACCGTCCGCGAGGCCCGCGCGTGCACCCAGCCGTCCGCGACGTCGACGCGAAAGCCGTCCGTCTCGTCCGCGCGCCCGTCGCGGACGTCGGGCCGGCGTTCGCGCAGGACGTCCAGCGCCCGGTAGCTCCCGCCGGCGCTCCAGCGGACGGTTCGCTTGACGATGTGGTAGCGGCGTAACGCGCCGACCAGCGCGGAGAGCGGCCGACCGCTGACGGCCATGGCTTCGAGGACGAGGCCCATGAGAAGAAACCCGTCGAAGGCGCGGCTGAACGCCGGCACCGCGACGCTCCCGCTGCCCTCGCCGCCGACGACGCCGTCCTCGTCGGCCAGTCCGGCCATGACGTGGGCCTGGCCGACGGGGGTCTTGATCAGCGGCACGCCGCGGGCCGCCGCGAGGTCGTCGATCATGCGGCTCGTGCAGCAGTTGACCACGACCGGCCCCTGCGCGCGCCGCAGCGCCTGGTCCGCGGCGATCGCGAGGCTCATCTCCTCGCTCACCGGTTCGCCTTCCTCGGTGACGAGGGAGACCCGGCTCGCGTCGCTGCTGAAGAGGAACCCGGCATGGGCGCCCAGCGGCCGCATCATGGCGGCCAGCGGCCGCGCGTTACGCGGCCGCGGCTCGGGATCGCGGGCCAGGTAGGCGGACGGCTCGCCGTTGACGGCGACCGCGTCGACCCCGAGCGCGCGGGTCAGCGGGGCGAGGAACGGGCAGGCGGCGCCGCCGACGGGATCGAGCAGCACGCGGAACCCGGCGCGCCGCACGGCCGCGACCCCGAGGTGCCGTGTGAGCGCTTCGAGGTAGGGCGCGAGGAATGCCTCGGCGGGTTGCAGGCGGCCCAGGCCGTCCCAGCCCCGCCGGGCAAAGGCGCCGGCGTGGTAGAGATCGAGCACGGTCTCGCCGGCCAGCGGATCGAGCGGCGCGCCATCGGGGCCGACCAACTGGATCGAGTTCCAGCCGGCCGCGAGGTGGCCGCCGCCGATCAGGATCGCGCCCTCGGCTCCGTTCGCCGGGACGGAGAACTGGAGGATGGGCGCGGGGCAGATCCCGAGATCGAGCACCTCGCAGCCCGCGGCAACCAGGGCCGAGCCGGCGGCCGCGGCCAGCATCGCGCTCGAGCCGCGCGTGTCGCGCGCGAGCAGCACGCGCCGCCCGGCGGCGAACGAGGCGAAGGCCGAGGCGTAGTCCAGAACGGCCCGCATCGTCAGCGAGTCGCCCGTGAACCCGCGCAGCCCGAACGGAGAGAGGCGCAGCGTCTTCACCGGCGGCGCCTCTCTCCGAGACGGATCAGCAGAATGCAGCCTTCGTACATCACCAGCAACGGCGCCGCCATGAGCACCTGCGTGACCACGTCCGGCGGCGTCAGGACCATGGCCAGGACAAGCAGCCCCACGATGACGTAACGGCGCTGTGCGCGCAACTGCGAGGAATGCACCAGGCCGAGCCGGCCGAGGATCAGCAGGACGACCGGGAGCTGGAAGGCGAGGCCGAAGGCCAGCAGCAACTGCAGGGCAAAGGCGACGTAGCTGGTCACGACCCACTCGGGCCGGATGCCGAGCCAGCCGTGGAGCCGCAGCATCAGGCGCAGTGCGACCGGCAGTGTGATGAAGTAGCCGAGCGCGACCCCGAGGGCAAAGAGAGCAACCGCGAGCCCGCCGGTCTGGCGAAACGCGGCGCGTTCGCGCGCCGTCAGGCCGGGCGCGACGAAGGCGCCGACGAAGAGGACGATGAAAGGCGCGGCCAGCAGCAGGCCGCTCCAGAAAACCAGCCGCACGGCCAGCGAGAGCGCGCCGGCGACCTCGATCGTGCGCAGGAACGCGGCGGCATCGGGCACCACGGCGTCCAGCGGCGCGCGCAACCAGCCGAAGATCCGGGGCGCCAGCGGCACGGCCACGGCCATGCCGATCGCGAGCGCCGCGAGACTGCGCAGGAGCGCGCCGCGCAGTTCCTCGAGGTGATCGAGAAAGGGCTTTCCGGCGGCGTCCTCCAGCCGATCCGTATCAGTCCCGGGCGCCATCGCCGGCCTCCTTGCGGGACGCGTCGGACGGCGTGGACCCGGCCGCGTCGGCGCCGGTGGCGTCGGCGCCGGTGGCGGACGAAATCGCATTTTCGCGCCCGGACGGGCGCTCTTCCGGCGGACGGGACGCGCGGTTCCCGGGGTCGTCGGTCACCGAGATCAGTTCGTCGTGCGCCTCGCGCGCGGCGCGGCGCATCGCTTCAAGCGCGCGACCGATCGACCGGGCGATCTCGGGCAGGCGCCGCGCGCCGAAGAGCAGGAGCACGACCACGAAGACCAGCAGCAGCTCGTCTCCGCCGGGCGCGCCCCCGATGGCCATCGGCGTGCCGGTCATCGACGCGCCCTCCCCGCGGGCCGCGCCGCCACTCAGCGGACGATGACGAACTCGACGCGGCGGTTCTGGCGCAGCATGTGCTCGCCCTGCCCCAGCACCGCCGGCCGCTCCTCGCCGTAGCTGACCGTCTGCACGCGGTGCGGTTCGATGCCCAGGCCGACGAGGTAGGCCCGCACGGCCAGCGCGCGGCGCTCGCCGAGCGCCAGGTTGTACTCCGCGCTGCCGCGCTCGCAGGTGTGGCCTTCGACCAGCACCGACACCGCGCGATTCCGCCGCAGGTAGTCGGCTACGTCCTCGACTTTCGCGCGCTCGGCCGGCATGACGGTCGAGCTGTCGAGCCCGAAGAAGACGACCTCGAACTGGTCGCGGACCTCCGTCTCGTAGATCGGTCGCTCCCCTTCCAGCATCGGGATTTCGCCGACCAGGATATCCTGCCCGTGGACCGCGGTCACCTCGCCCCGGCGCTCCGCGCGTCGATCCGTTCGGCCCTGCCGTCGGTTTCTCCATTGCTGGCACCCGCTCGACATGAACGCCGCCGCCAGGATCATCATCATCGCCCACCGCATCTTGCCCGTCATCGCCTGCTCCTCCACCGGGCTTGGCCCGGAAATGCCAGCTTCGCGCGCTGCGATCAGGGCGACCACGACGGCGAAAACCACTCGCGCTCGCCCGCCGGCACCAAGATTACCGCCTCCTCTTCCACCGTGTCAACGAGCCAGACGCTCGACCGGCGGCCGACCGTGCGGGCCGCCGCCACGTGCCGCCCGTCGCGCGCCCAGGACGGATCCTCCCAGTCCCCCGGCGGCAGGTTCAGCGAGCGAGACTCCCCCGTGTCCGGGTTCAGCATGGCCAGCCGGTATTCCGCCCCGACACGGGTGGAATACACGATCCATCCGTGCGGCCCCCAGTCCGGGGCAACATTCTCGCGGCCGCGGCCCGTGAGCCGGCGCGGAGCGCCGCCATCGCGGTCGATCAGGTAGAGCTGCGGACTGCCGGAGATGTCCGAGACATAGACGATCCGGCGCCCGTCGGGCGACCAGGACGGACTCGACTCGGCCGCACGCGGCGTACGCGTCAGCCGCGTCAGTGTCGCGCTCTGCAGGTCGCGAACGTAGAGTTCGGGATTCCCATCCTTCGAGAGGATCAGCGCAATTCTGCGCCCGTCCGGAGCCATGGCGCCGCCCGTGTTCAGACCCGGGAATCCGGAAATCCGCCGCCGCTCGCCGGTCGCCAGTTCGACGAGGTACAGGTCGGGAAATCCCCGCAGGTAGCCGGTATAGACGATCCGGCGCGCATCGGGCGACCAGCGCGGGTAGAGGCTGATGCTTCCGTCGCGCGTCAGCGCCATCAGCCCCTGCCCGTCCGCGTCGCTGAGATAGAGTTCCTTGCTCCCCCGGCGGCCGCCCACGAGCACAAGGCGGCTGGCGGCAAAGCCGGGCCGGCCGGTCACCGCCTGGACCAGGTCGTCGGAAAGCCGGTGCGCAAGCGTACGCGCCTCGCCGGCGCCGCCCTCATAGGTGCGCCGCAGCACGCTGCGTCGCCCCTCACGCAGGTCCGCCTCTACAACCAGCCGGTCGCCCCGCTCGCGCAGACGGCCGGTCAGCGTGAACTCCCCGGCCCCGGGACGCGCCTCGGCGAACCAGCCCGAGCGCTGCAGCGCCGTTCTCAGCGCCATGTCGAACCGCCGGCCCGCCTCGGTGGCCGGCGTCGCGAAGCCGGACCGGTCGATGGACGAGCGGCGCGCCGCCGCCTTCGTCACCACCACGTCCTGCGCCGCGGCCGGCGCGGGCAGCCCGCCTGCAGCAAGCCAGGCCAGCCCCGCCGCCAGCACGCCCATCCCTGCCCTTCCCGTTGTCCGCATGTCGCCGATTCCCCCCGGGTCTACTCCGGCCCGCATTCTAGAACAGGCGCCCCGCTCTTCCAAGCCCCCGGGCCCTGCCCCGGGCCCGGAGTGGCCGCCCGGGCTTGCGCAGGCGGCCGGAACGGGGTAGACTGTCCACGAACACTGCAACCCGAAGACAAGGAGAATGCACGATGAGCTTCACCCTCGAGATCGGCGCCAAGGCGCCGGATTTCGCGCTGACCGCGACCGACGGCAAGACCTACCGCCTGGCGGACTTCGATGACGCCGACGTGCTGGTGGTGTTCTTTACCTGCAACCACTGCCCCTACGTCATCGGGTCCGACGAGGTGACCCGCGCGACCGCGGAGCGGTTCGCCGCGCGCGGGGTCCGGTTCGCCGGCATCAACGCGAACAGCGCGAACACCTACCCGACCGACGACTTCCCGCACATGGTCGAAAGGATGAAGGAACACCGGTTCCCCTGGGTGTACCTGCACGACGCTTCGCAGGAGACGGCCCGCGCCTACGGGGCGCTGCGGACGCCGCACTTCTTCGTCTTCGACCGCGACCGCCGGCTGGTCTACACCGGCCGCGGCGTGGATAACCCCCGCGACGCCTCGAAGATCAAGGTCAACGACCTGGAGCGGGCGTTGGAGGAGCACCTCGACGGGAAGCCGGTCAGCGTGCCGGTCACGAACCCGATCGGCTGCAACGTCAAGTGGGACGGCAAGGACGCCCACTGGATGCCGCCGGAGGCCTGCGACCTGGTCTGACCCGGTCCGCGCGGTCGCGGCGTCAGCGGACCTTCAGGTGGATGACCAGGCACGCCGCCGCGGCCAGCATGCTGACCACGGCGAGGATCCGGTTGAACGGGTAGAAGCGGTGCAGCGGATCGAGCACCGCCACCGTATCCTCCGGACCGACGGTGTCGGAGCGTTCGACGAGGACCGCGCGGATGACCCCGCCGCTCGGTGCGCGCAATTCGTGTTGCGCCAGGTAGGCCCGCGCTTCGTCCACGCTGCGCCGCAGTTCCTCCGCGCGCGCGCCGTTCGCGGCGACCGCTTCCGCGAGCGCCTCCTCTTCCTCCGCGACCCGGCGGCGCGCCGGGTCCGCCCACAGCCGCGCGACGACCTGGTTTCCGGCAACCTCACCGCCCTCGCGCGCGGAGACCTCGGCGACCTCGCCCTCGATCTCGAACTGTAACGGAACCTCGATCGGGTACTTATCGAGCGTTCGCTGCGAGGGGTACCAACCGTCGCGAATGGCCCAGACGCCCAGCGCGAAGAGCAGAATGGCCGCGATCAGGTAGTCGTTCGTCCCCTTGACCTTGTACTTACGCGCCATCCGCCGACTCCTTCGCCACGAGTTCCGCGAGCCGCGTTCGAATCCGCTCCGCCGCCGCCTCGGGCGGCGCCTCGTCCGTGACCCCGGTCGCGCGTTCCCGGATCTCCACCACGCCGCGCGAGAGTCCGCGCTCCCCGACCGCCACGCGGAGCGGGAACCCGACCAGGTCCGCGTCCTTGAACTTCACGCCCGGCCGCTCGTCCCGGTCATCGTACAGCACCTCCACCCCGGCGTCAATCAGCGCCGCGTACAGCGCGTCGGCCGCGGCGGCACAGGCGGCATCCCGCGTGTTCAGACAGAGCAACCCGACCGGATAGGGCGCGAGGGCCGCGGGCCAGCAGATGCCCTGCGCGTCGTGCCGCTGCTCGATGACGGCCTGGAGCGTGCGCGTGACCCCGACGCCGTAGCAGCCCATAAGGGGCGGCCGGCGGCGGCCGCCTTCGTCGAGCACCGAGGCGCCGAGGGCCTCCGCGTACTTGGTCCCCAGCTTGAAGACGTGGCCCACCTCGATCCCGCGCTCCTCGCGCAGTCGCCCGTCCGCGCAGCGCGGGCAACCGTCGCCCGCGCACGGAAACACAAGGTCCGCGTAGGCAAGCGCGCCGGCATCGCGGGCCAGGTCAACCCGGACCCGGTGCGCGTCGGCCCGGTTCGCCCCGGTCACGCACCCGCGCGCGCCGCGCAGGCTCTCGTCGGCCAGTTTCGGAAGGTCCAGTCCGGCCGGGCCGGCGAACCCGACCGGCGCGCCGGTGACCTCGACAATGCGGGCCTCGTCCGCCAGCGCGAGGCGTCCGGCGCCGAGCGCGCGTTGCAGCTTGATCTCGTTGACCTCGCGGTCGCCCGGAACGAGCACGGCCACCGGCCGGTCGTCGGCCAGGTAGATCAGCGTCTTGACGAGTTGCCGGGGCGACACCTCGAGGAAGGCGGCAACCTGCTCGACCGTGCGGGCGCCGGGCGTCTCCACCTCGGCGGAGGGTCCGTCGGCGCCCTCCACAACCGGCAACGCGGGCGGGCGGCCCTCGGCCCGTTCGAGGTTCGCGGCGTACCCGCAGTCCGGGCAGTCGATGACGCCGTCCTCGCCGGCCTCCGCCAGCACCATGAATTCCTGCGAATCGCGTCCGCCCATCGCCCCCGTGTCGGCCTCGACCACGCGCGTGCGCAGGCCGCAGCGCGCGAAGATGCGCACGTAGGCCGCGCGCATCGCCTCGTAGCTGGCGTCCACGCCCGCCTCGTCCACATCGAAGCTGTAGGCGTCCTTCATGATGAATTCCTTCGCGCGCATCAGCCCGAACCGAGGCCGGATCTCGTCGCGGAACTTCGTCTGGACCTGGTAGAACGTGCGCGGCAACTGGCGGTAGGAATCGATGTCCTGGGCTGCGAGCAGCGTCGTGACCTCCTCGTGCGTGGGCCCGAGAACCATCGCGCGGCCCTGCCGGTCCCGGATGTGGAACATGACGCCGCCCATCGCCTCGAGCCGGCCGGTCCGCTGCCAGATGTCGGCCGGCTGAAGAGCGGGCATCAGGATCTCGAGCGCGCCTGCCCGGTCCATCTCTTCGCGTACGATCTGCTCCACCTTGCGCAACGACCGCAGGCCGAGCGGCAGAAACGTGTAAAGTCCGCC
This sequence comes from PVC group bacterium, assembly GCA_003563855.1. GTDB lineage: Bacteria > Verrucomicrobiota > Kiritimatiellia > PWTM01 > PWTM01 > PWTM01. The sequence continues at coordinate 10,066 of PWTM01000308.1, forward strand.
GGACAGCCGGCGGATGAGCCCCGCCCGGAGCATGAGCCGGTGGCTCGGGATCTCCGCCTCCTGCGGAACCTCGCGCAATGTGGGTATGAACTGTCGGCTCCAGCGCATGCTTCGATCTCCCCCTCCCGGTGACGCCCGGCGTCCGGCGCCCGGACGGCCCGCAAGGATACGCGCGGGGCCGCGGTTGTTCGATGCCTTTTTCGCGGCTTGACGCGCCGGGGCGACGGCTTAGAATGCGGCGGTTGAGGATCGGTCGGGCACACGGAGGGTTCGTATGCCGGGCGGCCGCCCCGGCCAGTGAGGTTACCATGACGAAGCGAGAGATGGTGGCGCGGATCGCCGCGGAGACCGGGTTCGCCCAGACGGATGTGTTCGAGGTCGTACAACGCGCCCTCGACCTGATGACGGAGAGTCTGTGTCGCGGCGACCGGATCGAGTTCCGCAACTTCGGCGTCTTCGAGATCCAGACGCGCAAGGCCCGTGTCGGGCGCAATCCCAACCGGCCGGAACAGACGGTACGCATCCCGGAGCGGAAGACCGTCAAGTTCAAGCCGGGCCGTATCATGCGCCGGCGCATCACCGGCAGCTGACCGCCCGCATGGCTTCCCCGGTGCTGGCCCCGCTGCAGGGGATGACGGACCTCGCCGCCCCCGAGGTCTTTCTCTGGCAGCGGATCGAGGATGCGTTCCGGGAGGTGCTGGCCCGGTACGGGTTCACCGAGATTCGGACGCCGGTCCTCGAACGGATTGAAGTCTTCGCGCGCGCGATCGGCGCCGAGACCGACGTGGTACAGAAGGAGATGTACGCCTTCGAGGACCGCGGCGGGCGGCGCGTAGCGCTGCGCCCCGAGGGAACCGCGGGAGCGATCCGCTACGCGGCCGGCGCGGGGGCCACCGAGGCGCGGATTTTCTACCTTGGCCCCATGTTCCGCGCCGAACGCCCGCAGGCCGGGCGCCGACGCCAGTTCCACCAGCTCGGGATCGAGGCCCTCGGGCCGCCGTCCCCGGCGGCCGACGCCGAATGCGTGGCGCTGCAGGCGCACCTGCTCGACGCGATCGGACTGGACGGCTTCACGCTGCGCGTCAACACGCGCGGCGCCGCCGGGGACGCCGAAGCCGTCGCGGCGGGCTTGCGCGCCGCGCTGGCGCCGCTCGCGGACGGGCTCTGCGCGGATTGCGCGCGGCGCCGCGACCGCAACGTGCTGCGGGTGCTTGACTGCAAGCAGCCCGGCTGCCGCACGCTCGTGCAGTCGCTCCCGCCCGTAACCCGGTTCATGGCGGAACCCTCCCGCGCCTACCTCGCCGAGGTGCAGCGACTGCTCCGGCGGCTCGAGATCTACGCGGTCGAAGACCCGCTGCTCGTGCGTGGGCTCGACTATTACCGGCACACGATCTGGGAAATCGCGCACCCGGCGCTCGGCGCCCAGGACGCGCTCTCCGGGGGCGGCCGCTACGCGATCGACCTCGCCGGCCGGACCGTCGAGGGCGTGGGCTTCGCCATGGGGCTGGAACGGCTGGTCATGGCGCTCCAGGCGCGCGGAGTTGAACCGGCGGATCCGGCGGCGGACCGCCGCATCTGGATCGTCTCCGCGGGCGATGCCGTCCGCGAGGACAATCTCGTGCTCGCCCAGGCGCTCCGCCGCCGCGGTATCCCCTGCAGCCTGGACCTCGCCGGCCGCAGCCTCAAGGCCCAGATGCGCGCCGCCGGCCGCGCCGCCGTCCGCCGCGTCGTACTGCGCGGCGAGCAGGAACAGGCGCGCGGCGTCTACCGGCTCAAGGACATGCGCGACGGCAGCGAGCGCGAGCTGGATCTTCCCGCGCTGATCGAGGCGCTGACGGGCTGATCCGTGCGGCTTCCCCGGCCCCGCGAAGGCACGAGGCGGAGGTTGTCGATCAGGCGGCAGTCGCCGAACTGCACGGCCAGCGCCGCCAGCGCCGGTCGCCGCAACGTCCGGATCGGGGCCAGCGTCTCGTCGTCCACCACGGCCACATACTCGACGCGCGCCTCCGGCGCGCCGGCGAGCACCGATTCCATCGCCGCGCAGAGCGCCGCCGCGCGCCGCTCGCCGGCCGCCGCGCACCGCGCCGCCTCCCGCAGCGCCGCGTAGAGGCGTGGCGCCGCGCGGCGTTGCGCCGGCGTCAGGTAGCGGTTCCGCGAGCTGAGCGCCAGCCCGTCCGGCTCGCGCACGGTCGGACCCGATACGACCCGAACCGGAAACCCTAGGTCGCGCGTCATGCGACGGATCACGCGCAATTGCTGTGCGTCCTTCTCGCCGAAAACCGCCACGTCGGGCTCCACCAGGTTGAAGAGCAGCGCGACCGCCGTGCAGACCCCCCTGAAATGCCCGGGCCGCGCCGCGCCGCAGAGGCCGGCCGAGAGCCCCGTCTCCTCGACCGCCGTGCTGCAGTCCCGCGCATACATCTCCGTCACGTCGGGCGCAAACAGGAGGTCGACGCCCTCCGCCCGGCACCGCGCGGAATCCGCGCGGAAGGTGCGCGGATACCGGGCGAAGTCCTCGCCCGGTCCGAACTGCATCGGGTTCACGAACAGGCTGACCACCGTCGCGTCCGCCAGCCCGCGCGCGATGCGGACCAGCGAGAGATGGCCCTCGTGCAGGTTGCCCATGGTCGGCACGAGCGCAACACTCCGGCCCGCGCGCCGCGCCGAAGCGCGCCAGGCCCGCAGCGCCTCGCGCCGGCGGAGCGTCTTCACGCCGCGCCGCCCTCCGCCCCCGCGGACGCCCCACCGAGCAGCGCCACGACGCGCGCCTGCACCCGCTCGAGGTCGTCCAGCCGAAGGCCGGGGTCGACGACCAGGAACGTCTCGCCCGTGGCCCGGTGCTCGTAGACGCGCAGCCGTTCGCCGTCGGGACGTGCCTGCACCTCGCGCTCGACCAGTACCCGGCGCCGCTCGAGCATGACGGCCAGCACGAAGACCGCGTCGCGGCTCTCGGCGTCCGCACGCTCCATGTGCCGGCGCAGGAGCGCTTCCGCGGTCTCGCGACGCACCGGCTCCGGGGCCGGCGGCGGGGGGGCGCGGTAGACCGTGCGCCAGAGGCTGAGGAGCCCGTCCGGCGCAGCGTCGGCCGCGCACACCGCACACCGGTCGTCACGGACGTAGTCCGCTCCCTCTCGGTACAGCCGCGAGACGAAGGCCTCGCCGTCCGCGAAGGGCCGCGCGCATGCGGCGCAGGCGTGGCCGCGCGGCTTGATCTGCCAGTCCTGAGCGCTCATGGTTCCGCCCCTCTATAGCGCATGTGCGCCCCGATGCCGAGGCTTCGCTTCCCGGCGCGGTTGACCGCGCCGCGGGGGCGCGCTAGCATGGCGTCGGATAGGAGAGAGCCGTGAGCAAAGAAACGACTGTTCATCTGCGGGTTGAGGCCGGACCTGACCGGGGGCGGGTTTTGTCGATCCCGGCCGGTGGCGCCCGGCTCGGCCGCTCTGCGGGAAACGACATCCGGCTGAACGATCCGTCGATTTCGCGGTTCCAGTGCCGGTTCTATTTCAAGAACCGCCGCGACCTGGCCGTCGCCGATCTCGCCAGCACGAACGAGACGCTCGTCAACGATAAGGCCTTCCAGGACACCCGGCTTTTCGTCGGCGACCACGTAACCGTCGGCGAGACCACGCTTGAAGTGGTCTGCGACACCTTCGAAGCGGCCGACGCTGCCCCCACCGAGGCGCCGCCCCCCGCCACCGAGCCGCCGGCCGCCGGGGACAAGTCACCGCCGCAGGCCGAAATCGACCTCGGGCTGCAGCCGGTACCGGAGCCGGCCCCGCCTCGCGCGACCGCGCGCATCGGGATGCGAAAACTCGGCGTACTCGCCGCCGGCCTCGCGATCGTCGTGGCCGCGCTCGCGATCTGGCAGTGGCTCGACCAGCCCGGCGAACGCGACGGCGATCCGCGGGCGACCGGTGACCGAATGCTGGCGATCGACTACGAGAAGGTCCAGGCCAGCCCCGACAACATCTTCCGCTATCGACTGCTGCTGACGGACGAACGCATCGGCGTCCAGGTGCTCAACCTGGAGGATGGACGGCGGATCGACCGGGAAGAATCCGTGCCGCCCGACCTGGTCAACGAACTGGCACGCCAGATCGAACAGAGCGGGTTCTTCAACCTCGACGAATCCTACACCGGCGTCGTTCCCGAAGCCTGGGACCAATTGGACCTGGAGGTTGTCCTCGACCGCCGCACCCACCGCGTGCGCGTGGTCAATCGCATCGAACCGGCGCCGTTCCGCGAAGCACGCCAGGTCATCGAGGAATTCGCCCGCAACCATATCGGCCTTCATGCGCTCCCGCTCGAACCCGAACAGTTGCGCGAGATGGCGCGCGACGCCTGGCTCCTCGGGCAGCGACTCCTGGACGAACGACAGGTCCGGCGCGAAAACCTGGCTCTCGCCATCCGGGCCTTCGCCGAAGTCGAAACCCTGACCGAGACGCTTGATCCGAAGCCGGATTTCTACGCCGACGCCGTGGCGGCCCGCGAAGATGCCCGCCGGCTTCTGGACGAGGAATACGACCGCGAGCTCTTCCGGGCCGAGCGGGCCATCCGCGCCGGCGATTGGTCCACGGCCAACCATCACCTGCGCGCGGTGCTGGACCTCCTTCACAGCCGGTCCGACGAGCGGTACGAGGCGGTCAACCGACGATTGCTCCATGTGCAACGACAACTCGAACGCCAACGGCGCTGAGCCGCGCGAGGCGGGGGAAGCGATGAGACGAAAACGGAATCCGGGACAACGAATCCGGCGGGCGGGCGCCCTCCTGGCCGTGCTGCTGCCCGGCCTGCTCGCCGCGGCCTGCGGCGAGGCCCGACGCGGCGGCCAGATCGACGTGGCAACGGCCCCCGAAGGCGCCACGGTGCGGATCGACGGCCGCGAAATCGGACCCGCGCCGGTCTCGGTGCCGCGGCTCGCCCCGGGGGTCTACCTGGTCTCGGCGGAGCTCCCGGACCACCGCACCGTGCGCCGCAGCGTGACGCTGATGCAGGGCCAGCGGCGGGTCGGCGTGGACCTGCGGCTCGAACCGGTGCTCGGCCTGCTCCAGGTCGTCAGCAGTCCGCCGGGCGCACGGGTCCTCCTCGACGGCGCCTACCGCGGCACGACGCCGCTGTTCATGACCGATGTTCCCCTCGGCGCCTACCGCATGGCCTTCGAAGCATCCGGCAGCCTGCCGAAGGAGCTCGATGTACGGGTGGAAGACCGCCTGCCACAGCGCATTGCCGTGGATCTCGTGGCCGACGCCGGCCGCCTCGTGATCCGCTCGACTCCGCCCGGCGCAACGGTTCACCTTAACGGGGTCGAACGCGGGGTCACGCCGGTCGAGATTCCCGACGCGCCCAGCGGCGAGAATCTCGTCGAGATGACGCTGGCCGGCTTCGAGCCCTACCGCGAACGGATCACGGTCCGTGCCCAGGAACAGCGCGAGGTCGCCGCAACGCTCCAGGCGGTTCCGACCCGGCTCTCCGTCGTCTCCATTCCGGACGGCGCGCGCGTCTACGTCGCGAACCAGTATCTCGGCGATACGCCGCTGGAGGTCGACGACCTTCGGCCCGGCGAACACCGGGTCCGCGTCGAACTCCGCGGCTACGCACCGATGGCCCGCACCGTACGGCTCGCCGAGGAAGAACGCACGGTCGAAGAGTTCCGCCTTCAGAAGAACAGCGGCACACTGATCATCGTCAGCGAGCCGGCCGGCGCCAGCGTCTTCCTCAACGGCGAAGAGTACGGCGTAACGCAACCTTCCGAGGATTCGGACCTCGTCTCCGAGGCCCTCGAGATCGACCTGCTGCCGCCCGGGAACTACCGCGTCCAGCTCTTCCGGCGCGGCTTCACCCACGCGCCCCGCACAGTCGCGATCGCGGCCAACGAGGTCGTCGACCTGCACGAGAGGATGACCCGCATCTTTGTCGTCGACACCCGCGTGCGCATCCGGATCGGCGAGCGCGAGATTGCGCGCGACGGCATGCTCCTGCGCGAGTTTCCGAACGGCGACATCGAGCTCCAGCTCCCCGACCGGACCGGGGCGGGCGGCACCATCATGCGGATCTCGGCCGAGGACATCATCGGCCGCCAGAGGATTCGGGCGCCGAACTGAACCGAACGGTCTCCCCCGGCGTCGGCCGGCCGGAGGGCAGGGTGACGCCGGCGGTGGTCTCGATGACCTCGGCCGCGCGATGCCCGCCACGGAAGACGCGCCAGGGCCGCGCACCGCGCACCACGCGAACCACGCGCCCCGCGGAATCCAGAAAGACCAGGTCGAGCGGAAAACGCATGAAGCCCGTATGCACCGCCGCGCACGGCGCCAGCCGCAGGCCCGTCCCGGCCGCCAGCGGCACGCGCCCCATCAGCCCCAGCGCCCGGCCCAGGAAGCCGCGCGCCGTGCGGACTTCCGCGACCAGCACCCGCCCGTCCGCTCCGCGGAGCCTGACCGCGCCTCCGGGCTCGTGCTTTCGGTTCCGCCACATCGTGACCTCCCGCCGATCGGATTCTGCGCTGCCGCTCCCGCGTTCGACAACCGCCATCCTTCGGGTTTCTTGACGTCTGCGCGGATGCGGTCGTACGGTGCCGCGATGGAATTTCGCCCCCCGAAGACCTGGATGCCGCCCGGCGTGGCCTCCCGGCTGCAGACGGCCGTCGCCGACGCACAGGCCTTCCCCCTGCGCTGCCCGCCCGCCTCCGCACCCGCACTGCTGGCCTGGGAACTGGCCGCGCTCGTGGACCCGACGGCCGTCTGGGTCCTCGACGGCCCGCGCACGCTTGACCGTTTCGTCGAGGACCTCGAGGCCCTTGAGCCGGAGCGTGCCGCGCGGCGATGCGTCTTTCCCGCCCGCGATATGCGGCCCGGCGCCGCCGGCCGGACCGAGACCGACGCCGGCCTGGAGGGCGAACGGCTCGCCGCGCTGCGCCGCCTGCAGACGCCGCCTGCCCCGAAGATCGTCGCCACCTGTATCCAGGCGCTGCTCCAGCCCACCCTCGCGCCGGATCGCCTCCGGCGCCACACGCGCACGCTGGAGCCCGGCACGGCGCTCGACCTCGAAGCGCTCGCGCTCGACCTCGAAGCAGCCGGCTACGCGTCGGGCCCCGAAGTACAGCGGCGCGGCGAGTTTGCCCGCCGTGGCGGCATCCTGGATGTCTGGCCGCCCGCGGAGCCGTGGCCCGTTCGTCTCGAGTTCCTCGGCCCGGCCATTGAGTCGTTGCGCGCCTTCGACCCCGTGGAACAGCGATCGATCGCGCGACAGAGCCGCTTGGAGATCACGCCCGCGGGTGAATCGTTCCGGGATGCCGGCGAGGGGCGGCTGTCCGATCACCTGCCCGCGGGCGCCTTCTGGATCTGGATGGACCCCGCCCGCATCGAGGCCCATGCCTCGATATTCGAGCGCACCGCCGCGGAATCCGGCGGCGCCGATCCCGACGCCGCCGGCGCGCTCCACCGGCGAATCGCAGAGGCCGGGACCACGCAGATCCGGCTCGTGCCCGAAGACGAAGACCCGGACGCGGAAGCCCTCCCCTGGCAAGCGCTCGACCCGATTCCACGGCTCGACGACGGGCAGGGGTTGGAGCCGGAAGCCATCGATCGGCTGCGCCGGAGATTCGTCGACGAACTGATCGCCCGCAGCCGCACCGGCCGGCCGGTGCGGCTCTTCTTCCGCACCCCCGGCGCCCGGGACCGGTTTGTCGAGTCCTTCGGCGCCGACGGGTTCCCGGCCGCCTTCGACATCCGTACCGGCCGGCTCGCCGAGGGGTTCACCGTCGGTGACGGCGAACTGACCGTGGTCGCCGAACGCGACCTCTACGGAACGGCGCGCACAGCGGCGCGCGGGGCGGCCGGCGGATCACCGCGGGCCCGGCCGCCCCGCCAAGGCCCACGCATCGCAGAATGGACCGATATCCAGCCCGGGGAGCTGGTCGTCCACGTGCAGCACGGCATCGGCCGCTACCTCGGACTCCTGGAGATCAAGGTCGCTGGCGCAACCCAGGAGGTGCTCGCCGTCGAATACGCCGGCGGCGCACGGCTCTATGTCCCCGCCGACCAGGCGCACCTGCTCAGCCGCTACGTCGGCGTCGGCCGGCGGCGGCCCGAACTCCACCGTCTGGGCGGTACGCGTTGGGGCAAAGAGAAGCACGCCGCGGAGCGTGCCGTCCGCGACCTGGCCGCCGGACTGCTCGAGACACAGGCCCTGCGCCAGACCCAGCAGGGCATCGCGCACCCCGCCGACACGCCCTGGCAACACGAGTTCGAAGCCGGATTTCCCTACGAGGAGACGCCCGACCAGCACGAGGCCATCGACGCGGTCAAACGCGACATGGAAGCGCCCCGCCCCATGGACCGCCTCATCTGCGGAGACGTCGGCTACGGCAAAACCGAGGTCGCGATGCGCGCCGCGCTCAAGGCCGTACTCGGCGGGCGACAGGTGGCCGTGCTGGTCCCAACGACCGTACTGGCCCAGCAACACTTCGACACCTTCCGCGAACGCATGGCCGCCTTCCCCGTCGCCATCGAGATGCTGAGCCGCTTCCGGACCCGGCGCGAACAGCAGGCGGCGATCAAGGGCCTTCGCGAAGGCCGCGTCGATATCGTGATCGGCACCCACCGCCTCGTGCAGGGCGATGTCCAGTTCCGCGATCTCGGCCTCGTCGTCATCGACGAGGAACAGCGCTTCGGCGTGGCCCATAAGGAGGCGCTCAAGGAGTTTCGCAGGCTGGTCGACGTCCTGACCCTCACCGCCACGCCCATCCCGCGAACGCTCTACCTCGGCCTGATGGGCGCGCGCGACCTGAGCGTCATCCAGACGGCCCCGCGCGAGCGGCTCCCGATCGAAACCATTGTCGCGCCCTGGGACGAACACACGATCCGGGAGGCTATCCTGCGCGAACTCAACCGCGAGGGGCAGGTCTACTACCTGTACAACCGGGTCCTCGACATCGACGCGATGCACCTGCGGCTCGCGCGCCTCGTTCCGGAGGCGCGTATCCGCGTCGCGCACGGACAGATGCAGGAGCGCGAACTGGAGCGGATCATGCACCGCTTCGTCGCCGGGGACTTCGATGTCCTGCTCTGCACGACGATCATCGAAAGCGGCCTGGATATCCCGAACGTGAACACGATCCTGATCGACCGCGCCGACCGCTTCGGCGTGGCCGACCTCTACCAGCTCCGCGGCCGCGTGGGCCGCTACCGCCGCCAGGCCTACGCCTTCCTCCTGCTCCCCCGGCACGGCCGGCTCTTCGACACGGCGCGTCGCCGCATCCAGGCGCTGCGCCGCCACGGCGGACTCGGCGGCGGACTGCGCATCGCGCTTCAGGACCTCCAGATCCGCGGTGCCGGCAACGTCCTCGGCAGCGCGCAGAGCGGCCATATCGCGGCCGTGGGCTTCGACCTTTACTGCCAGCTCCTGCGGCGCACCGTCGCGCGGCTTCAGGGACGCCGCCCGCCCCCGGTCATCGAGGTCCAGGTGCGCCTCGACTTCCTGGATTTCGCCCCCGGACCGGAGGAGAAACCGGACAGCGCGATGATCCCCTACGGATACGTCGAGGACGAAAACCACCGGCTCGCGCTCTACCGCACGCTGGCCGCTGCGGCAACCGGCGCACAGGTGCGCGCGCTGCGCGGCGAGCTCAAGGATCGGTTCGGACCGATTCCGCCCGCCGTCGATCGCCTGCTGCGGATCGCCCGCCTACGCGTGCTCGCCCACCGCAAAGGGATCGCCGCGATAGAGACCCGGGACGACCGCCTGCTGATCCGGCGCGGCCGCGATTGGCTCCCCCCCC
>PWTM01000310.1 GCA_003563855.1 PVC group bacterium
ATCACGGACTACCGCACCCAGGTCTCGGGGCATGGACGCCCCCTGGCGGGAAGGTTCTCGGTGGGCTACGCCAACCTGTTCCCCTTTGTGCGAGGTCCCGGCATCGAGAGCGACTATCACCTGCTCACGCCCATGGAATTCCATGCCGACTCTACCGAATTGATCCAGATGCTCAAGAAGGGGCACCATGGCGTGCAGCTCGGGGGCGAGGCCCTCGAACGGCTCATCGTGTGGATCGACCTCAATACCCCGTATCATGGCGACTGGTCCGGCATCATCGGGCGTGACCGGGCCCAAAGACTGGAGGCGGCCCGGGCGGAGATGCGTCTCCGGTACGGAGGGGTTGACGAGAATCACGAGGACCTTTCGGAGATCCCTCCCGTCGTCATCGATGCGCCCCCGCGCGCAGCGGTAGACGAAGGGGAACCGGCGCCGCCGGTCGTCGTGGCCGGCTGGCCGTTCGACGGGGCCACGGCGCGGGCCATGCAGGTTCATCCGCCCCGACGGGTGCCCCTGGGCGGCGGCCTGGACATGGAGTTTGTCTACATTCCCGCCGGCGCGTTCGTCATGGGATCGCCCGATGGCCATCCGGACGAACGTCCCCGCGCCGTTCGGATCGACGAACCGTTCTGGATGGGACGCTTCGAGGTCACCAACGAGGAGTTCCTCCTTTTCGATCCGCGACATGACAGCAAGGTGGCCATCCGCTCCAACTACCAGTTCGGCGTTCGGGATCTCTCGATGAGCGAACCGCGTCAGCCCGCGGTGCGGATCTCGCGCCTGCAGGCGGAGGCCTTCTGCGCCTGGATGAGCGAGCGCACCGGACTGGACATCACGCTGCCTTCCGAGGAGGAATGGGAGTGGGCCGCCCGGGCCGGCTCGGACCAGGCGTTCTTCTTCGGTCCCGCGGACGCCGACTACAGCGCCTTTGCCAACCTGGCGGATTTGGAGATCGCCGGGTTTGCGGCGAATACGACCGCGGAAGGATACACGGCGGTTGAGCGGATCGAGAATCCCTCGCGCTACGACAACTACACTCCGCATTGCACCCGCTTCAGCGACGGGGCGATGATCACAACCGCCGTGGGCCGGTATCGGCCCAACGCGTGGGGATTGCACGACATGCACGGCAATGCCGCCGAGTGGACCCGCGGGGAACACGCGCCGACCGGCGAGGCGGTGGCGAGAGGCGGTTCGTACCGCTCGCGGCCCGAACGGGCCACGGCCTCGTACCGCGTGCCGTACCGGGCCTACCACCCCGTGCATGACGTCGGCTTCCGCGTCGTACTGCGGGATCGCCGGCTGCAAAGCGCGCACGAGCCGCGGGCTCGCGACGAACGAACACCGCGTGTCGGCGAAAGGGGAGCCCTGCCATGACCCCACGAGAACGTATACTGGCCGCCATCGCGCATCGGGAACCGGATGCGGTTCCCGTCGATCTTGGGGGGACCCCCAGCTCGGGCATCTCGGCGATCGCCTATGGACGCCTGAAGCAACACCTGGGCATGGAGGGCGGGCACACGCGCGTCTATGACGTGGTCCAGCAACTGGCCCAACCCGAGGAGGCCATCCTGGATCGCTTCGGGATCGCCGTGGTCGATGCCGGCCGCACGTTCAACGAGCGCGATCGGGACTGGTACGATATCCGACTGGCGGACGGTCAGCGGGCCCAGTACCCGGTGTGGTTCAAGCCGGAGAAGACGCCGGAGGGTACCACGATTGCCCGCAACCGCGATGGGCTGGACATCGCCCACATGCCTGGGGGCGGCACGTTCTTCGACCAGACGGCATTCCCCTGGCTCGACGGCTACCCGTCCGACATGGCGGCGGCGCTTCCGGCGGCCATGCAGCAGGTGCTATGGGCCGAATTCGTCCACAGTCCCTGGGACCACGCGGGTGAGCCTGGATTCTGGGATCAACTGCGCCGGCGCATCCAGGCGCTCCGCGCATCGACCGACCGCGCCATCATGATCGTCTGCGGCTGCAACCTGTTCGAGTGGGGCACGTTCCTGCGACGCCTGGACCAGTTCATGATGGACCTCTATACGGAGCAGGACCGCGTCCGCGAGTTCCTGGACGCGATCATGGTTCATCACCTGGCCACGCTGGAGCGCGTCTGCGCGGCGGTCGGGGACTGTTGCGATATCCTCCGATTCGGCGACGATCTTGGCATGGACTCCGGCCCGTTCATGTCTCCCGCCGTGTACCGCGACCTCTTCAAGCCGCATCACGCGCGGCTCTGTGACACCGTCCACCGGAACAGCGGCATGAAGACCTTCCTGCATTCCTGCGGTTCGATCCGCGAGCTGCTGCCCGATCTGATCGAGGCCGGCTACGATGTGATCAACCCGGTGCAGACCAACTGCCGCGGCATGGAGCCGGAGACGCTGAAGAAGGACTTCGGCAGCGACATCTGTTTCTGGGGCGGCGGGTGCGACACCCGCTTCGTGCTCAACCGGGCCACCCCGGAAGAGGTTCGACGTCACGTTCTCGAACGCCTGGAGATTCTCTCCCCCGGCGGCGGGTATGTCTTCAACACGGTGCATAACATTCTGCCCGACGTGCCGCCACAAAACATCGTGGCAATGTTCGAGGCCGTCGCGGACTTCAACGGCAGAAAGGCAGAGGTCTGAAATGAAACGTTACGGATCGGTACTGGGACTCAGGGCCGACAAGGTCGAAAGGTACAAGGAACTGCATGCGGCTGTCTGGCCGGAGGTGCTCAGGACGATCAAGGCGTGCAACATCCGGAACTACTCGATCTACCTGCGCAAGCTCCCGGATGGGAAGCACTACCTCTTCAGCTACTTCGAGTACACCGGCGACGACTTCCAGGCCGACGCCGCCCGGATGGCGGCCGACCCGGTCACGCAGAAGTGGTGGGCGGAGTGCATCCCCTGCCAGGAACCGCTGGCGGACCGGATCGAGGGGGAGTGGTGGGCATCGATGGAAGAAGTCTTTCACCACGACTGATCCCCAAAGGATCGATGGATCGGACCTTCAGCTTCCGAGCGGTTGAACTGCTCTTTTCAGAGTGACCGAACTGCGCTCGAACGCAGAAGGAGATGTACGGATGCAGAAACCGAACTCCAGAATGATGGCCGCGGAAAGCGGTATGGAGATCGATCCGGTGGCGGATCCGTCGTCGGTTCCATCCGGGCTGCGGAACGACCCCGCGCTCTGCGAGCAATTCATGGACTGGGGGGTGGGCCTCTTCATCCACTGGGGCCTGGATTCGGAACTGGGAACCGTGATCTCGCACAGCATGGTGGGGGCCTCGGAAGACTACCTCGAGCGCTTTGTCGACGAGTTGCCGGAGTATTTCGATCCGCGCGACTTCGATCCCGAGGCGTGGGCGAAGCTGGCCCGCCTGGCCGGCTTCAAGTACATGGTGCTGACGACGAAGCACCACAGCGGGTTCTGCCTGTGGCCGACCGAAACCACGGAGTTTTCCATCGCCCGGACCCCCTATAGGCGGGATATCGTGCGGTCGTTTGTCGATGCCTGCCGGAAGCACGGCCTGAAGGTCGGATTCTACTTCTCGCCGGAGGACTTTCTCTTCATGCACCGGCAGGGGCATGACATCACGCGGAACGGCGAACACGCGAACATCTCCACGAATCCAGGCCTGTTCGCGCATGACGCGGCCCAGATCCGGGAGCTCTTCACGAACTACGGCCCGATCGATATGGCCTTCCTGGATGCCTTCGACAACGCGCTCATCGCCCAGCTCATCCACGAACTGCAGCCCGCCTGCCTGGTCACGCGGGGGGAGATGAAGACCCCCGAGCATAAGATCCCGGACGAACCGCTTCCGGGTCCCTGGGAGGCCTGTTTCACCCTGGGAACGCAGTGGCAGTTCAAGCCCACGAACGAGGTCTACAAGACCGGCGGGGAGCTCATCCGGATGCTCATCGAGGTGCGGGCCAAGGGCGGAAACCTGCTCATCAACATGGGGCCCGAACCCTCGGGGAGGATTCCCTTCGAGCAGGAGCGCATCTTCCGTGAGCTGGCGCTGTGGATGTTCGTCAACGGGGAGTGCATCCACGGCATCCGTCCCTGTCCGCGGATCCGGGAGGGAGACCTGTGGTTCACCCGCGGCGGCAAGGACGAGGGAACGGTCTACGTCATCATTCCCCAGGGCGAGACCCCCTGGAAGCGCGGCGAACGGCGCGAGTACACCCTGCGCTCGCTGCGCACGGATGGCGAAACCCGGATCTCCGTCCTCGGGCAGAACAGCCGGGTCCTCGAATACCGACCCGCGGAGTGCCCGGAATGCCGCATGGCGCAAACCGAGGAGGGCCTCCGGATCTCCGTGGTGCGCGCCCAGCGCCTCTACAACAATAACCAGTGGCCGAACCCCGTCGTTGTGAAGCTGGAAGGAGTAAGCTTCGCGGCTACGGACCGAACGTAGCGGGCGCAACGAACCAGCGAGGTTGGCGCGCGGTTGGCCTACGAGGCCGATGCCCTCGATGCCACCTTCGCGGATGCCGAAGGGAACGCGTACCGGCCCGAGCCGGGCAACCGGGATCTGCCCGAAGCATTCTCTCACGATTTCGATCCGGCCCGTGCACCAGGCCGCACCGCGCGTTCCGACCCGAGCGCATTGACCGGCCCGGCCCACCGCCGTAGGCTGCGTTTCCGTCGGGCGACCGGCGAGAGCCCTGCGTGGCAACCACGGGTGCGGGAGTCTTCGCCACGGCGGCGCCTGCGGCTGGAAGCCAGCGAAACGGGAGACGGAACAATGGTGAAGCCAGGCCGGTCTTCGAGCCTATGGGTACTGTGTGTGGCTGGCGCCGCAACCGTGGCGATGGCCGAGATGGATCGGGCCGCGTTGCTGGAGCGGGTGCAAGGTCTCGTCCCGTCGCGGGAGACGCCGGTGACCGATCCGGAGGAGAAGGCGCTTCTCCTGCAGGAGCTTGTCCTGCTGGAGCGCACGCCGGTTCACGAGGTTACCGCGCACCGCACCGCCGCGGTCAATTTCGGCGCCATCCCCGCCGATGCGCCGCGGGTCACGGCGACGATCGCGATCGATCCCGCAGTCCTCCGCTGGCATTCGACGGGGCTGTACGCGGCGCCCGGCGAGGTGGTCACTGTCCGCGTCCCCGAAGCCGTGGTCGGGCACGAGCTCGCGATACAGGTATCCGGCCATCGAGGCGACATCTCCAGGCGCACCGGGCGCGATCCCTGGTTCCGAATGCCGCGCGTGGCGCGCCGCTTCTCCGTGGAGGCGGCGGAGACCGACATCGCCACGCCTTTTGGGGGCGCGATCTATATCGATATCGGGATGAACCCGGAGATGGACGCCCCGTTCGATGTGGTCATCGAGAATGCCGTCCAGGCGCCGCTGTTTGTGTTGGGGAAGCACACCGATGCGGAATGGATCGCGTCGATCCGGGATCTGCCCGGACCCTATACCGAGCTGGTTGCCGATCGCATCATTCTTTCGTTTCCCTCGCGCCATGCCCGGGATATGGATAATCCCACCGAGATCCTCGAATTCTGGGATCGGACGGTTGGGTATCACGACGAGCTTGCGGGCCATGGCCACCTGCGAAGATCCGCCGACCGCATCAATGTCGATGTGCAGGTCGCGTTCGGCAGCGCGCATTCGGGATACCCGTTGCAGGGGGCGCAGCTTTGGAATGGGACCGACACGGCATCCGCCACCGCGGCGGCTGGGTCTGGGTCAGCTGCCCGACACGCGTCATGGAGCGCGCCCGCGCGATCGTCACGAATCCGGAGGCCCGCTACGCGACCGGCGACAACGGCTGCAAGCTCTCCATGCACCTGC
>PWTM01000177.1 GCA_003563855.1 PVC group bacterium
CGGCGCTGGACGCGATGCTGGCACGCGCGGCGGAGGCCGGGGTGGGGGGCGTGGGGGCCATCGGGGGCGATCCCGCGCGGAACGCGGTTGCCGTGCAGGCGGCCCGCGTCCGGCCGGACCGCGTCGTCGCCGCCGTCGGCCTGGACCGGGACTGCGCGACAAGTCCCGAATGCGAAGCGGCGCTGGCAGAGCTTTCGACCGGGACGCCGCCCCCCTGCGTTGTGGCCGTCGGCGAGGTCGGACTGGATTTCCACTACGGAGCGGACTCCGCCGCGGCGCAGCAGGCGCTCTTCGCGCGAATGGCGGCGCTGGCCCGCGACTGGAGTCTTCCGCTGGTCGTCCACAGTCGCGAGGCGGAGGCGGCGACGCTCGCGGCGCTCGAGGCGCACGCCTCGGCGCGGGGCGGGACCGATCGCATCGGGGTGCTGCACTGCTTCACCGGCGACGCGGACTTCGCCGCGCGCCTCGTGGAACTGGGCCTCTTCATCAGCTTCAGCGGCATCCTGACCTTCCGCCGCGCGGACGCGCTGCGCGCCGCGGCGGCGGCCGTGCCGGAGGACCGGCTGCTGATCGAGACCGACACGCCGTACCTGGCGCCCGTGCCCTTCCGGGGGTGTCCGAACGAACCGGCGCTGCTGGTTCACACGGCGGCCGCGCTGGCCGCCGTTCGCGGGTGCACCCCGGAGGAGATCGCGGCCCTGACGTCGCGCAACGCGCAGCGGCTCTTCGGATCGATCCCGGCCGGAGACGTCCGGGACGAGCCGGGCGACCGCGAACCGACGCCGCCGGCTTGACCGTGGGCAGGGAATCGTCAGGCAGGGAATCGCCCATTGCCATTGCTTCAGCCTATGGAGTGCGGTGGCAGAGTCCCGGGCGCGCCCCGCGCCCGGGACGGCGACACCGCTTTCGCCCGTGCCAGACACCGCGCGATCCCGCCAACCGAAAGCGGCGTCGCCGGGCTTCGCCCTCTGCCGCCGCACTCCATATCGCGTCACCCTTTTGGCAGTGTAGGATCCGCCCGTAGAAGCCTAGCGGTTGGATGTCCCCCCCTGGGAACGCCACGCTCCAGCGTGGCACGGTCCTGGCCCTTGCGGTTCTCGTCCCCTCGATCGGCCAGGCTGGAGCCTGGCGTTCCCGGGGGGGGGGACGCCTTGGAAAGCATAGACGGGAGGTTCGGGCGACGACTACGGCGACGACTACGGATTACGACGGCGATGCGTCCCATCGTCCACCGTAGTCGTCGGCGTAGTCGTCAACCGAGAAGAACTGGGGAAAGTCCACGCTGCCGTCGACTTGACCGGGGGAGCGGAACAGGATTAGGATCGCGCCTTTTACGGCGCGGGGAGAGCCGGCCGGGGTGGACGGCGCGCGTCAATGTTTCATGCGGAGAGCGGGTTAACCGATGAAGAAGAAGCGCACCGCGCAAGAACATTCCGCGAAGGCCGATCGCGAGGCGACGCCGGACGGTGCGCCCGTGGAGGGCGCCGCCGCCGCTGCGTCGGCGGCCACGGAGGCCCCGCCGGAGGAGACGGCAGATATGCAGGCGCTGAAGGACCGCCTGCTCCGGCTGCAGGCCGATTTTGACAATTACCGAAAGCGCACGCTGCGCGAGCGCAACGATGTCTACCGGCGCGCCAACGAGGACTTGATGCAGGAGCTTCTCCCGGTGATGGACCACCTGGAGATGGGCCTGCGCACGGCGCGGGAGCAGGGCGTCCAGGAAGGCGTCTGCCATGGCTTCCAGTTGGTCTACGAACAGTTGCAGGCCGCGCTGACGCGGTTCGGGCTCAGCCCGGTGGATGCCGAGGGCGAGCCCTTCGATCCGAACCTGCACGAGGCGATCTCGGTGGCGCCCTCGGCGGACGTGCCGCGCGACCGGGTGCTGGTGCAGACCCGTCGGGGCTACCGGCTCGGCGACCTCCTGTTGCGTCCGGCGCAGGTCGTGCTCTCCGGCGGTCCCGCGGAGGAGGAGGCGGACGCGGCCGAGGCCGTTCCGGCGGATGCCGGGGAATCGTCGCCGGAAACCGACGCCTGACAGCGGTCCTCGTCACGGAGTTTCAGACATGGCCGAAGCGAAGAAGGATTTCTACGAGGTGCTGGGGGTCGCGCGCACCGCGAGCGCGGACGAGATCAAGAAGGCCTACCGCCGGCAGGCGGTGAAGTACCATCCGGACAAGAACCCCGGCGACGTCACGGCCGAGGAGCAGTTCAAGCAGATCTCCGAGGCCTACGAGGTGCTCAGCGACCCGGCCAAGCGCGAGCAGTACGACCGGTTCGGACACCGGGCCTTTGCGGGAGGCGGCGGCAGGGGCGGCGCCCCCGGCGGGTTCGACGGCATCGACCTCGAGGAGGCGCTCCGCACCTTCATGGGCGCCTTCGGTGGGGGCGGGAGCATCTTCGACGACTTCTTCGGCGGCGGTGAACGTGGCGGGGCCGCGGCCGGCCGCGGGGCCGACCTGCGGTTCGACCTCGAGGTCGATTTCGAAGAGGCGGCGCTCGGCTCGGAACGCGATCTGGTTCTGCCCGTACACGACGAGTGTTCGGCCTGCCGCGGATCGGGCGCGGCGGAGGGTTCCGCCCGGGAAACGTGCCGGCACTGTGGGGGGCGCGGCGTCCAGGTCAGCGCGCAGGGTTTCCTGCACTTCCGCCAGACCTGCCCGGTCTGCGGCGGCGCCGGGCAGGTGATCACCCGGCCGTGCCCGGAGTGCCGCGGTTCGGGCCGCGCGCGCGCCCGCCGCAAGATCGCGCTCCGCATTCCGGCCGGGGTCGAGACCGGTTCGCGTATCCGGGTGGCCGGCAAGGGGGAGGGCGGCCGGCACGGGGGGCCGGCCGGCGACCTCTACGTCGTCATCCATGTGCGGCCGCACGACCTGTTCGAACGGCGCGACGAGGATACGATGTGCACGGTTCCGGTCCCGTTCGAAACGGCGCTGCTGGGCGGGACGGTCGAGGTGCCGACGATCCACGGATACGCGAAGCTCAAGCTCCCCCCGGGCACACCGGGCGGGAAGATCTTCCGCATCCGGGGCAAGGGCGTGGTCAACGTGCACAGCGGGGTGCACGGCGACCATCACGCGCGCATCGAGGTCGAGGTCCCGACCCGGTTGAGCGGCCGGCAAAAGCGCGCGCTCTCCGAGGCGTTCGCCGCGCTGGATGCGTCGAACTACCCGAAGGCGCGGCACCTGCGGGAGGCGGCCGAGGCGTTCTTCGAGCGCAAACGCGCCATGGGTCGCTAGGAGCCCGCAGACTCGGGGACGCCGATGATCCGTTGCTTCGCCGAACCGTCCGCCTGGACCGGGGTGGAGGTGCGTCTCGACGCCGCCGAGAGCGGACACCTGGTGCGGGTGCTTCGCGCCGGCGCCGGCGACCCGGTCGAAGTCTTCGACGGCCAGGGGCGGCGTGCCGCCGCCGTTGTCCGGAGCGCCGATCGCCGGGCCGCGGTGCTGGCCGCGGGGACGGCAACCCTCGACCCGCCCCCGCTGCCGGTCGTCCTGATCCAGGCGCTCCCGAAGGGAGGGAAGGGCGATCTGATCGTTCAGAAGGCCGTGGAACTGGGCGCGGCGCGCATCGACTGGGTTGCCGCCGAGCGCTCGGTCGTCCGGCTCTCGCGGGCCGAAGCGGACCGTCGTCTCGCGCGCTGGCGCCGGATCGCGATCAATGCCGCCAAGCAGTGCGGGCGCAACCGCGTTCCGCCGATGGCGTTTCACCCGTCGGTCGCTGACCTCGCCCTGCGCCATCCGCGCGCGGCGACCTGGCTGCTGTGTTCGCTGGCCGAGGACGCGGAACCCCTGGGTCGCGCGCTGGCGCGGCGGCCCCGGACCCCGGATGCGGAGGTCGCGGCGCTGGTCGGTCCCGAAGGCGACTGGACGAAAGCGGAGGAATCCGCGCTGCGGGCGGCCGGCGCCGTCCCGGTCGCCCTCGGGCCGGCGGTGCTGCGGACCGAGACCGCCGCGCTGTTCGCGCTCAGCGTGCTGGTCCACACCCTGTGGGAAGGGATTGACGCAGCGGGGGGCGCGGACTAAGAACAGGCGGGGCGCGGACGGCGTCAGGCGCTCGCAGACCCCGCGGGGAAGAACGGTGAACGGAAACGAGAAGAACAACGAGGCTCGTGGCGCGTCGTTCTACGGCGAACGGGAGACGCCGTTGCGGGGCAGGGAACCGCCGCTCTACCGTTCGCGCGGATCGCACGGCCGCCACCGGCGGCGGGCCGCACTGCGGCGTCTTCGTTGGATCTCGGTGGCCGCGTTGGCGATCCTGGGCGGGATCGGCTACTTCGTGGTCCAGCACCAGCGCCGGCCGTCCCTTCCGCCGGCCGGGGCGCCGGCTCCGGCGGCTCCGGCCGAGGCGGCGCGATTCGACGCGGCGCGGGTGCGCACTCTCATGGAAGAAGCGCGCGGGACCCGCGCGGTACTGGCGGAAGCCGACGCGCGAGCGACGCGCGGGCTGCATGCCGAAGCGGCGCGCCGGCTTGCGCTCCGCCTCGCGGAGGCCCCGAACCACACCGGACTGCGGCGCGCGCTCGCCGAGCAGCTCTGGGCGGCCGGCGACATCGAGGAAGCGGCCCCGCATGTAGCCGAACTGCTTGCGACGATGCCGGACGATGCGCGGGTGCGGCGGTTGACCACGCTGCTCCTGCTCGAGCGCGGGGAAGACGTCCTGGCCTACGATGTCGCCCGAGATCTGGCCGAGGAATTCCCTGCCGACCTCGACGCGCGGCGCCTGGCGGCTCGTGCCGCGCTCGCGGCCGACGAAACAGTTGCGGCCGTCGCCCACCTTCGGTTCATCCTCGGACAGCGCGAAAACGACATCGACGCACGCCGGCTGCTGGCGCTTGCGCTGTTGCGGCGCAGCGAAGCGGGGCGGGCCATCCCGATGCTGCAGGCGCTGATCCGCGAGGGCGAGGCGTCCGGCCCCGACTATTTCAACCTGGCGGCCGCCTTCGCCCAACGCGGGCAGGCGGAGGACGTGCTGGCGACACTGTCGGCGGCAGGCGCGGCGCTGGGCTCGGATGCCGTTCACGGCTTCATGGCGGCGCCCGAGTTCGAACCGTTTCGCACCGACGCGCGTTTCCGTGCGCTGGAACGGCAGATGGCACAAACCCTCCGCGGTCCGCCGGTTGCCCTGATGCCCCGGCTCAGGGAGCCGGATCGTCCCGTCGGCCTTCTTCCGGAGCCCCTGTTCCAGGTGCGCCCGGACGATCTCCGCCCTCGCTGAGCGCGGCGCAAGGACGCGTCAGGCGTCCTTGCCGTCCGTGCGCTTAGCCGGCGAATCGGAAGATTCCGGCCCAGCCTCGTCGCGCGCCCCCTCGCGCTGTCCCTTCTTGAACTCGCTGAGGCTTCGGCCGATCGAGCGCGCCAGCTCCGGAAGGCGGCGCGCGCCGAAAAGCAGTACCAGCAGCAGAAGGACCAGTACGATTTCCAGCCACCCGGGTGCACCCCACGCCACGCTATTCGTCTGCATCCCGATCCTCCACTCTGTGTCCGACCTGGTCGCCCTGCGCCGGGCGACCGTCCAGGATTTCCACCACCGCCAGGGCGCCACTGCGGCGCGCACTCACGCGTACCGTGCCCGTCACGCCTTCGCCATCGACCAGTCGCAGACGCACACCCGTCCGCGCCGGCCCGTCAAACTCGACGATAGCATAGCCGAGCGCCGGATCGCTATGCAGCACGCGGCCCGGGGGCGGCGGGGCCGCCGGCTCCTCTTCGGCGGGTAGCGGGGAACGCGGGGTCGGAGGCCCCGCTGTGCGGCAGCCGGCCGCCAGTATCAGCGC
>PWTM01000243.1 GCA_003563855.1 PVC group bacterium
TCCTTCTTCCGTATCGGCCTCCGTCAGCGCCATGCCGAAGGTCCGTCGCGCATCGGCGACGAAGGGCGTGTCGCCGATGCCCAGGATCACGTCGCCCTCCCGCAGGATGCCGTCCGCCGGCGAGCCCGGATGCACGCGGGTGACCAGGATCTGGTTCGCGCGCTCCATGCGGTCGTACATCCATCCCCGGGCCCCGGTCGCGCCGAGGTTGCGGTCGGCGGACATGCCCTCGGCCGTGAGGTCGACGGTATCGCCCCGCGTGAAGTCGGGACGCGGATCGCGCGGCTCGATCCGCAGCGCGCGCGGCGCCTCCCAGCCCGGACGCCACATCGTCACGGTCAGGCCCCGGTCGGCGTGCGTCGCCGGGTGCGAGAACTCGCGGAACTGGTACACCGGGTGCCGGTCGAACGGTTCGCCGTTGACCCCCAGCAGCACGTCGCCGACCCGCAGCGCATCCCGGACTTGCGAGACGGGCGGTACATGGGTGATCAGCAACTGGCGGGCGCGGTTTCCTTCCGCGCCCGTGTGCCCGTGGATCCAGCCGCGGGCGCCGTAGAAGTGGAGATACCAGTCCGCCTGCCGCGCCTCCTCAACGGTCGGGCCTTCGCCCTTCAGGAGATCCGGGATGGCGGACGGAGCCGCCCCTGCCTGCGCTGCCGCCAGGAGGCTGCACCCGGCGACTGCGATCCACATCCATGCTCGCGCTGTCTTCATGGCTTGCTCCTCGCTCTTGTTGTACTGCGGGGACCGGCGACCACTCAGTGGTCGCCAGCAGAGGGGGGCCGCTCGCCCCCGCTCAAGGATTTCCCGTCATCCACGGGCGGCATACTGGCCGCCGGCCGCAACGCCGTCAAGCGCGGGCGTGTCGAGTGTCGGGTGTCCCGTCTCCGCCCTTCGGGCTACGCCGGGCAAGCGCGTGTCGGGTGTCGGGCCGAAGCTACGGCAAGCAAGCGAGTGTTCCGCGCCAGCGTAATCGTAAACCGCTCTCGCGTGCCCCGCCGTAGCCGACCCGAAGGGGCGCGAAGGCGGGTCGCACGCTCTCGTCGACCGAAGCAACGCACCCAGATCGAAGGCCGCGGATCGCGAGTCGAGCCGGTGAACCCCCCAGCAAAAGCGGCGTCGCCGCTTCGCTCTGCCGCCGCCATAAGGCCGCGGTCGGCGACCGCGGCTACAGCCATCTTCTCCGATTCTCTCCCCCGCGATCCTGTAGCCGCGGGCGCTGACCGCGGCCCAACGTCGCGGATCGCGCGGCGAGAATCTCGCCGGGGACAGGGCCCTGCCCGAGGGCGTTCGCTGCCTCCTGGCGCGAAGCGCCTGGACATCTGCGCCATCTGCGAAATCTGATGCGTCGCGGCTTTGTTCCGCCGCGCCGAGCCGCGGCGAAGGACGAAAGCGGCGTCGCCGCTCCGCTCTGCCCGCTGTGCATCGTGAACTTTGCCGTAAACTGCGTCGATCCGAACTATCCCGTCGCCTTTGCCGTAAACTATTCCGAATTAGTTCTCGGCAAAGGTTACGATGGAGTTGCCCGGCATCGTTCTCGGCAAAGTTCACGATGTAGTTCCTTCTTCCCGCTATCGTATTTGCCCCCGTCCTCTACGACGGCGACGGCCGGAACAGGCGATGGGGGGACAGAGCCGACACGGTGTGGAGTGCGGTGGCAGAGTCCCGGGCGCGCCTCGCGTCCGGGACGGCAACACCGCTTTCGCCGCCACCAGACAACCGGTGCCCCGCGAGCCGAAAGCGGCGTCGCCGCTTCGCTCTGCCGCCGCACTCCATATCCTCCGCGGGTAACGACTCAGATACCCGTCGGGCCTCCAGTACAGCGGGGGCTGCGCACCCGCTGCGGAAACGCGACTGGCGTGGGTGGGGAGCAGCGGTCCCGTAGGTCCCGCTGTACTGGGCGGGCGTCCCGCCGGGAACGCCGACCGTCCGGTCGGCAGGACGGGGACGCGGGTCCTGCGCGAAGACGGCCGAGCAGACGCTCGGCGCTCCCGGGGATAGGGGCCGCGGTCGGCGCCCGAAGTCGCGGATCACGTCGAGAACCGGCACGTGACCCTGAGGGGAGGTGTGTGGGTATGAGGGTATGTGTGTGTGTGTGGGTGTGTGGGTGCGTGTGGAGGGGGAGGGCTTTCGATCCTCCGGCCACCCCCTCCCTCCCAATCGTCCTCGTCCTCGTCCTCGTCCTCGACTCCCCCTCCCCTCGACGTCCGAGGACGAGGACGGGAAGGCGGCGCCGCCCCCGCCTTTCCAGTCACCATGTCTCTTCACCCACTCCCGCGCGCGCCCTCCGCCTCCCACCCCCCCACACACCCACATACCCACACACGCCCACACCCACACACTCCCACACACCCACACCCGCCCCTCCCCCCGCCGACCGCCTGCGCAGGCTAATCTGCCCGCCGCCGCCCGGTCAAGTTGCCCTACAGGGCCTCCGGTGCGAACCCGCGGCGCATGGTGTTCTCGGTGATCGTCCGGGGATCGGCGAACTGCAGGAGATAGTCCGGACCGCCGGCCTTGGTCCCGACGCCCGACATGCGCGCGCCGCCGAACGGCTGGCGCGCCACCATGGCCCCGGTCGAGCCCCGGTTCAGATAGAGGTTGCCGACCCGAAACGCGCGGCGCGCCTGTTCCAGATGCGCCGGCTGGCGGCTGTAGACCGCGCCGGTCAGGGCGAACTTCGAGGACCCCGCCAGGCGGATCGCGTCGTCGAAATCCTTCGCCCGCATCACCGCCAGCACCGGGCCGAAGATTTCCTCCTGCGCGATCCGGTGCTCCGGCCGGATTCCCGTAACGATCGTGGGGGGCACATAATAGCCTTCGCCGTCCGGGATCCGTCCCTGGAAAGCGATCGTCCCCTCCTCCTTCGCCAACTCGATGTAGGCGAGAATATCCCGCTGCGCCGCGGCGTCCGCCACGGGCCCCATCGTATGATGGGGATCTTCCGCGGGCCCGACGGACAGCGCGCTGGCGGCCTCGACCAGGCGCCGCACCAGTGCGTCGTGGATCGAGTCGGGCACGATCAGCCGGGAACAGGCGGAGCATTTCTGACCCTGGTAACCGAAGGCGGAATACAGGATGCCCGGAACCGCCTCGTCGAAATCGGCGTCTTCGTCGACGACGATCGCGTTCTTCCCGCCCATCTCGCAGACGACCCGCTTGACGTAGCGCTGGCCGGGATGCACGCGCGCCGCGCGCTCCAGGATGCGGCATCCGATTTCCATCGATCCGGTGAAGGCGATCAGGCTGATGCCCGGATGGTCCACCAGGACATCGCCAATGACACGGCCCGGTCCGGGCACGTAGTTCAACGCCCCGGCCGGCAGGCCCGCATCGCGGAAGGTTTCGACCATGAGGCGCCCCGTGACGGCCGAAACGCCGGACGGTTTGTAGACCACCGTGTTGCCCATGGCCAGCGCGGCCGCGCACATGCCGCAGGATATGGCCAGGGGGAAGTTCCAGGGACCGATGACGAGGGCGGCGCCGCGCGGCTCGTAGATCATGCGGTTGAATTCGCCGGGCAGGGACACACAGGGCCGTCCGGCGCTCAACCGCAGCATCTCGCTCGCATAGTATTCGAGAAAATCGATCGCCTCACCTACGTCCGCGTGCGCCTGGTCCCATTGCTTGCCCACCTCCAGGATCTGCCACGCGGCATGCTCGTGGAGCCGTCGGCGAAACCCCTCGGCGGTCGCCCGCAGGATTCGCGCCCGCTCTTCCGGCGGCGTGTCGCGCCAGCCGGGAAAGGCCCGGTTCGCGGCCTGCACGGCGGACTCCGCCTCGGCGGCCCCGGCCTGGGCGATCCGGCCGACGACCTCGGACGGGCGGGCAGGATTGAGCGACGCGTCGGTTTCCGCCGTCGCGACATCCGCTCCGTCGATCAGCAGGGGGCAATCGCGGCCGAGCTTCGCGCGCACGGTGTGCAGGGCCTTGCGAAAGGCTTCCGACGCTTCCGGCCGCGTGAAGTCCGGGGCCGGCTCGTTGCGAAACGCGGGTTCGGCCGCGGGTTCGGGTTCGGGCGGCGTCAACCGGGCGAGGGCCTCGGCCGGGTCTTCCAGCAGGCGGTCCCGGTCCACCCCTTCCGCGAACTTCTGCCTCAAGAACGACTCGTTGGCCGTGTTTTCCAGCAGGCGCCGGACCAGGTAGGCCATGCCCGGGATCATGGCGCCGCAGGGCGCGTAGAGTCGAACCCGCCCCGTCTGCTTCAAGACGGCGCGGCGGATGGGCTCCGCCATGCCGTACAGGACCTGGAACTCCAGGCGGGACTCCGGGACGCCCAGCGCGCGCGCGCTTTCCAGGACAAAGGCGATGGTGCGCAGGTTGTGCGAGGCGCACCCGAGCCGGACGTGCGAGGCGTGTTCCAGGATCCGCCGGGCCATGCGCTCGAAGCAGGCGTCCGTTTCCGGCTTGCGGTCCCAGACCGGCCGCGGCCAGCCGTTCTGTGCGGCCAGCACGGATTCGTAGTCCCAGTAGGCGCCCTTGACCAGGCGGATGGCGATGGGAAGATCTTCCCGGCGGCTCCAGTCGAGCAGGGCCTCCAGGTCGCGCTCCGCGTCGCGGAGGTAGGATTGCAGAACGATCCCGAGACGGTCGCGCGATCGAAACTCCGGGCGGGCGCGCAGGCGGCGGAAGGCCTCCAGCGTGATGGCCTTGTAGTTGCGCGACTCCATATCGATGCACAACTCGCCGTCGGCCTCGATCACCCGCCGGTAGATGCGGGCGAGCCGGCGCTCGATGGCCGACACCGAATGCTCCGGATCTACCGGGCGGGCGGTGCAGCACAGCGCGCTGGGCTTGACCGAAAGCTGAGCCATGGGGGAGACGCCCCAATCGAGCGATCCCGTTCCGCCGCCCAGCGGCGCCCACTGTTTACGGGCGGCGTCCATGCCGTCGACCAGGTCGAGGCAGGCCCGCTCGAACGCCTCTTCCTCCTCCGGCGTCACGGTGGCTTCGCCGAGCAGGTCGGCGACGACCGCATAGCCCTCCCGGCGGAGCTTCCCCATGCGCTTCGCGGCGTCCCGGCCGGTTTCGCCGACGATGAACTGGCGCGCCATTTCCTCGATATTGGTGCGGATCCCGGCGTTCATCAGGCGGGCGCCGATCGCCCCGGCCAGTCCCGCGCCCTTGAGTCCCCACTTGAGGAACGCCGGCGCGACCGCGTCTCCGCCGAAGTAGGCATCCAGGTGACGGGCCAGCAGGTCCGGGCTCCGCAGGCAGGGATACACATCCACGAAACGGAACAGGTTCACCTTGAACGACTCGTCGCGCATGCACCAGTCCATCATGGCGCCGACCCAGCGCTGCTTGTTGAACAGGCCCGGTTGTTCGCGCTCGATTTCGTCGAAGAGCGCGAATCCCCGTTCCCGAACAGCCGACTCCAGCGTGTTGGGGGACATTCGAACCTCCTTCCGGCTGCCGACCATCCGCTCCATCCGGCGCGGCCACGCGGTTCCGCGAGGCACCGGCTATATCGGCAACGCCATCACAGACGCGAAGCTGCCAGAGCACGGCCCAAAGGTCAATGCGCGGCGGGCGAACGGATTCGGATGGCGCGAATGGCGTGGCGAGGCCTGCGGGGTGCGTCGGGCGGCGCGGGTCGCGCGCCCGGCTTGCCCGACGTAGCCTTTGGCGAAGTCGGGTCACCCCGTGCACGGCGTTATCGGTCCGGGGGCGGCCCCGTGATCGGTCATCCGTCATCCGTGATCAGTTCCTTGCGGTCCGCGACGTCTTCGCCACTGTTCACCGATCACTGATTACCGCTCACTGCGCACGGGCCCGGCCCGCTGCCTTGGCCTGCCGCGCCATAGCCCCGCAGGGGCGACGGCTACCGCACGGGTTTCGGGAAGGCCTCTTCCGGGCCGCTGCCCGCGAGGTACTCGTCGACGCGCACCGCCTTGTGGTGCTGCCAGGTGCCGTGGTGCAGGTTCCCGTCGCAGGCGCCGACGAGCCGCGCGGCCATCGCGCGCAGCCGGGCGGGCTCCTCCGCGGCCAGGTTGCGCTCCTCCCGGTAGTCGTCGGGGAGGTGGAAGAGCTGGAACCGGCGGACCGGCACGAGGTAGCGGACCTTCCAGCCGTCGGGCGTCACCAGCGCCGGGCCGTTGTGCCCGGCAAAGACCACGTGGTCGTGTTGCGGCTGCTCCCGGCCCTGCAGGACCGGAAGGTACGACACCCCGTCCTTCCACGCCGGCAGCTGGACCCCCAGCAGTTCCGCCAGCGTGGCCATGGTGTCGTAGTTCGCCAGGACATGGTCGCTGACCGCGCCCGGCTGCGCCCCGCCCGGGCAGCGGACGATGAACGGGATCCGGGCGCCGCCCTCGAGGCTGTAGAGCTTCTTCCCGCTCATCCCGTCCGTGCCGTTGAAGACGTCCCCGACCAGCTCCGCCGTGTAGTTCAGGTCGATGTAGTCGATCCGGCGCCCGTCCAGGGTCCGCCATCCACCGCTGCAGCGGCCTTCCTCGATGTAGTAGGGCTCGTGCCCGTTGTCGGAGGCGAAGAGGATTACGGTGTCATCGAGGAGGTTCAGATCCTCGAGCAGGCGGTAGATCAGGCCCACGGTATCGTCGAGCCGCAGGACCATGGAGGCGTATTCCTTTTCCCAGAGCGTCAGGCCCCCCGCGTCCCGGACACCGGGATGCACCTCCGGCACCGCGATCGGTCCGTGCGGCAACTGCGACGGATGGTAGAGGAAGAATGGACGGTCCGCGTGGGCGCGGATGAAGGCCTCGATCTTCCGGTTGAAGAGGTCCTGGGAATAGACGGCTCTCCCGCCCCGGCGTTCGCTCTTCTCGCGGTTCTCCGGCGTCTCCTCCCCGTAGGTTCTCCCGCAGTCGGCATGCGCGTTCCCCGGCACGTCGACCCGCACGCCATTTTCCCAGAGAAACGGCGGATAGAACCCGTGACAGCGGAGGTGATCGTAATAGCCGAAGTGGTAATCCCAACCGTGCCGGGCCAGGCGTTCCGGCGTGGTAGAGAACCCCCATTCCAGCTTGCCGACCTGGCCCGTGACCAGCCCCGCCGCTTTCGCGACGTCCGCGAGGAAGACTTCATCCGGCCGCTCACGGAAACCGGTGGTGTTGATCAGCTCCCGGATCTCCTCGACACTCCGCCCGCCGGTCGACAGCTCCTGGTAGATCCCGGCCTTCGAAAAGCTCCAGGTCCCCGCGTGGCAATCATGGTACCCGGTCAGCAGGCTCGCGCGAGCGGGGGCACAGACGGCACAGCCATAGGCCTGCGTGAACCGCAGGCCCTCCGCGGCCAGGCGGTCGATATGCGGGGTCCTGAAATGCCGCTGGCCGTAGCAGCTCAGCAGGCCCCGCCCCAGGTCGTCGGCATAGATATAGATCACGTTCGGCGGTCTCATCGCTCATGCTCCAGTGACGGGCCGTGATGCCACCCTTGTACACCGGGCGACGCGGCCGGACAACGTCGCCATTTCGGGCTCCGATCGTCCACCCCTATCGCCTGCCGCGCCGAAGCGCGAAGCACGAAGGCGGGTCGACCCAAAGACACCCGCAAGGACCCGCCACGAAAAGGAACCGAGCGCCAGCCCCCCGCGCCCGGTCGACGACTACGGGCGAAGAGTACGGTCTACGATGTCCTTGGCGACCTGGATGTCCTACAGGCTTGCGGAGGTGAGGATGGGGTGGGATGATTCGCACGTATCGAATGCGGGTTCGCCAAAGTTGAGTGCCCCCCGTGCACGGGTGCGCACGAAACCAGAGAGGACGGTCGTGATGAGCAAGCGGAACGGGTCTGGAGTGAGAGCGGTTGTGGCCGTGATGCTGGGGGTACTGCTGGCGAGCGCGGGTGGGCTGCAGGCCGGGACGATTCCCGATCTGACGAAAGGGGAGGGCCCTGCCCTCGAGGAGGCAGCCAGGAACGACTGGTACCTGCACTGCGACGGGTGTCGCGGCTGGGCCTATCGGGATTCGAACAACCGATCCGATGCCGCCCGCCAGATCCTGGTGACAAGGGTCCCCGCCGAATCGGCGGTGCGGCGTGAGCTGAAGGTGGGCGACGTGATCCTCGGCGTCAACGGCCGGCCGTTTTCCGGACCCGCGATTCAGGAATTCCGCGCGGCGTCGCGTCCCGCGCAGGACGCGCGAGGCTCGTTTTCGGTCCTCCTCTGGCGCGAGGGCTGGGAGCGCGAGCGGAACGTCACCTTGAGCCTCGCCCCGCTCCCTCTCGATTTCACCCGGGGCGACACGCCGGGGGAGGCGAGGGACTTCAACCTCGGCCCCACGGGAGCCAGAGGCTGGATCCAATCACGCGAGCTGTCCACGTCCCCGGCACGGCAGATTCTCGTGACCGCCGTCGAGCAGGGCTCGCCGGCCGATGGACTGCTCAAGGCGGGCGATGTCATCCTCGGCATTGACGGCAAGCCCTTTGAGACCGACGCCCGCAGGGCGTTGGCGGCGGCGATCCGGCAGGCGGAGACCCCTCAGGCCGAAGGCCGTCTGGCGTTGATGCGCTGGCGCCCCTTCGACGGGGAACGGGGCGGGGACGGAGCGACGGAAGCGATTACAATCACGCTGCCCGTGCTGGGAGAGTACGGCCCGTCGGCGCCGTATGATTGCGAAAAGTCTGAGAGGATCCTGGCCGCGGCCACGCAGTACCTTGTCACGAACGGGCTGGGGCGGGGCATCGCGGGTTGCGTCAATGCGCTGGGCCTGCTGGCGACGGGAGAGGAACAGTACCTGCCGCTGGTCAAAGCCTTCGCCCTGCAACTCGAGATCGAGGACGTCGGAATGCCGTCGTGGCATCTGGGCTACGCCAACCTCCTGCTGACGGAGTACTACCTGGCCACCGGCGATGCGGACGTGCTCCCGAAGATTCGCAGAGTCTCGCAGACGATTGCCGAAGGACAAAGTAGAATGGGCACGCTGGGGCATGGGTTCGCCTCCCCGGACACCGGTGTGCTCGGTGGATACGGAGCCGTCAATCAGTGTTCGCTCTCCGCCATGGTATCGCTGGCCCTGGCACGGAAGTGCGGAGTGACCGGCGAGGCCATTGAACGCGCCATCGACCGGGCGGCGGTCTTCTTCCGGTACTACATCGACAAGGGGGCGATTCCGTATGGCGACCACGGCCCCTATCTCGACACGCACGACAACAACGGCGTGTGCTCCAGCGCGGCGGTTTTCTTCGATCTGATCGACGATGAACCCGGCGCGGACTTCTTCTCGCGCATGGCCACGGCATCCTACGGGATCCGGGAGTCCGGCCACACCGGGCATTACTGGAGTCACCTCTGGGCGGCGCCCGGCGTCAACCGGGCTGGCCGGGCGGCCAGCGCGGCGTTTCTGGAGGAGCTCTGGTGGTATTTCGACCTGGAACGCCGGTGGGATGGCGGCTTCGGGTACCAGGCCGCGCCGGGAAGCACCGGGGACAGCACCTGGGGATGGGACTGCACCGGGGCGCGCCTGCTGGTCTACGCCCTGCCCCGCCGGGCGATCTATCTGACCGGTCGCGGGATGACGGACGAGGATCGCCTGCGCGGTGAAGCGCTGAAGGCGACCCTCGAGGCCGGTCGCGGGGTAACCTGGGAGAATCGCAAGACGATCTACGATGGGCGCACACGGGCTGCGTTGTTTGAGCTCCTGGGGAGCTGGTCGCCCATCGTCAGGAACCGCGCCGCCATGAGTCTCGGCAAGCAGCCGGAGAATGCGACGGACGCGCTGCTGGAACTCTACCGCACGGGCGACCCCCATCAGAGACTCGGGGCACTGGTCGCGCTTCAGCACCAGGGGCAACGGGCGGCCGCGGCCGTGCCCCTGCTCACCGGGCTGCTCACGCATGACGACTCCGGGATGCGCATCGCCGCGATAAACGCCCTGCGGGGCATCGGCCCCGCGGCCCGCCCGGCCGTGCCCGAGATGCTGCGCGTGGCGCGCCTGAGCTTCCCTGACGACCCGCGCAACCTGACGCGACGAAACCTCGGAACCGTGCTCTTCAATGACGCGCTGTTGGATGTCGATGCCGTGGACCGGCAGGCGCTCTTCGCCGCCGTGCGCGATCTCATCCGTGTGGATGACGGCCGCGCTCGGGGACATGTGGCCTGGCTCTACCAACAGTTGAGCTTCGAGGATCTGAAGCCTATCCTCCCGGATATTCTCTGGGCGGTGGAGAATCCCGCGCCCACGGGCATCATGTTCGCGGCCGGGATTCGCGATGCAGGGCTAGAGCTGCTCTCCGATCACCGTGTCGAGGAGGCCATTCCGCTGCTGGCCCAATACGCACGGAATCAGCAGCAATGGGGCAGTCAGAGGCGCATTGTGCAGATCCTGTCCATGCTGGAACGCTATGGCGCACATGCGCAGCGCGTGCTGCCGGAACTGAGGGACCTGGCTGAATTCAGCCGCACCGAACCCGGCTTCCCCGAATGGGCGAGGGTGGAGAAGCGGGAGGCGATCGAAGCCTCGATCCGGCGCATCGAAGCGGCCACGGAAACGCCCGAACTGATCCGGCTCCCGGATCTCCTGCGCTGAGGGACACACGCCGAACGAAGGACGGCCCTGTCATTCCCCGATGCGTCTAACGTGCACGTGCGAAGCGGGCGGCGCCGGCATGCGGCACAGCCCTTTCTTCAGTTCGGTTCGCTCCTTCGTGACCGACCTGCCGCAGCAATCGACGATCTCGACGTCGACGGGGCCAAGATCCCGTCCGAGCTCGACGAGCACCTCGGCCGCGTAACTGCCGTTGACCAGGTAGAGGTCGCGACGCCCACGAAGGGGACGGAGAACCAGACCATGTACTGCATGCCCATCGCCCGGACCCGCTCCACGCGACCGGCCCGGTTCGGGGATCCACGCAAAGCCCAGTGCGGAAGAGGTGGTTTTGACATTCGCTTCGCTTCGTGCTGACATGGGCTTTGAATCGCCGCGGGACCAGGCACGGCCATCGGGGGCGTGCGGTTCGCCATTCGGGAGTGTGGATCATGAAAAAACGGTTGCTGCTGGCCGCGCTCCTGCCCGTCTTCGCCGCGATACCGGCGGCGGGCATCATGGCGACATTGGAGGACCTGTCCCCCGGCGGATCGTACGAACCCGGCCGGGAATACCGCCTCGCGAATACGGGGCTCGTCGCCACGGTCGAGGCCGACCACCTGCGGGTGACCGCGGTGCAACCCGGATCGCCGGTGGACGGCCAGTTGATGCCCGGCGACCGCGTGGTCGCGCTCCAGGGCCGCCGCCTTTCGGGGGACTACGCGAACGCCATCCGCGTGGCGATGCTGCGCCTCTGGCGCGAGAACGACGGACGGCTGAGCCTGAGGATCGAGCGGCCCGCGGCGGACGACGCGGCGGGCGAGCGCTTCACGCTCCGCCTCCACCTGGGCCCTCCGCCGGGAACGGTGCAGCACTTCGGTCCGACCGGGATGTACGCGGCGATCCACGAGGGCCACCTCGTGGTGGACCGTGTAAAGGAGGGCTCGCCGGCCGATGGAAGGCTGCAACCCGGCGACCGCGTGCGGGCGATCGAGGGCCGCGCGTTGTCGGGGGACCTCTACGCCCTCTTCGCCGAATGCATCGCCCGGGCCGAAACCCCTGAACGCGAAGGGCGGCTGGCGCTCACGATCGAGCGTCCGGCGCCGGACGGCGCCGAGGCCGGCGGGCCGACCGAGGTCGTCTTGACCCTCCCGGTGATCGGCACCCGGAGCGAAACGAGCCCCCGGGCCTGCCCCACGAATGACGTCCTGATCGCGCGCGCGGCGGACGCGCTGATGACCTCGGGCAACATGGGGCGGCTGAACATCGGCCTGCTCGGCCTGCTGGCCACGGGCGAGGAGGACCGCATCGCCTACGTGGGCCGACGCCTGCGGGAGGCGGACTTCACCCGGCCGGATGTCGAGCTCTCTCTCGCGACGCCGATGACGAGCTGGCCCTGGTCGTACCGGTTGATCGCGCTCTGCGAGTATTACCTGCTGACCGGGGATGACGCGGTGCTGCCGGCGATCGAGAACCATGCCGTGACCATCGCGAAGGGACAGGACGTCGCCGGACTCTGGAATCACCGCATGGCCGACCCCGCGGCCAATTTCGGCCAGTTGCACGGCCGCCTGTACGGCTATGGCGCCATCAACCAGACCGCGGCCGTGCTCTGGATCGGCCTGATCCTCGCCGAGCAGTGCGGCATCGAGCACCCGGAGGTCCGGGCGGCCATCGAACGGACGCGCGCACACTACGGCAACTGGGCCGGCAAGGGCGCGCTGCCCTACGGCAACCACGCCCCGATGGAGCACCTCCTGACCAACAACGGCACCAGCGGCAGCGTCGCCGTCGGCTTCGCGCTGCTGGGCGACGAGGCGGAAGCCGGCTTCTACGCCTCGCTCTCGGCCGCCTCGCAGGATGACATCTTCACGGGGCATACGGGTCCGTTCTTCAACTATCTCTGGACCGGGCTCGGCGCGAACGTGCTCGGACCGGAGGTCTGGGCGGGGTTCGAGCGCGACCTGCACTGGCTGCGCACCCTGATGCGGACCTGGGACGGCGCCTT
The DNA here is from genome assembly GCA_003563855.1 of PVC group bacterium. Taxonomy (GTDB): domain Bacteria; phylum Verrucomicrobiota; class Kiritimatiellia; order PWTM01; family PWTM01; genus PWTM01. The sequence goes on from PWTM01000243.1 coordinate 12,493, forward strand.
CCAGTACATGGAGGCGCGCGGCAGCGTCTTCGACTACAGCGGGCTCAGCGCGACGGGTGCCCATTTGCTGAACCTCAGCGTCGGACGCCGGGCGCTGCGCATCACCGGTCGCGGGATGGACCGTTCGCACTGGCTGGAAGGACCGGCCGCCGCGGCGGCGCTCCGGCGCCCCCGGCCGGACGCCGCGATGACGCCGGAGGCCCTGCTGGACCTGCTGGGCAGCCCCCTGCCTCCGGTGCGCCTCGAGGCCGCCCGGGCGCTGGCCGAACAGGAGGCCGAGGTGGACGCGGCCCTGCTGGACCTGCTGCGCACGGGCACCCGCGATCAGCGCATCGGCGCGCTGCATGCCGTGGGCGCGCTGGGACTGGGCGCCGCCGTGGAGGACCTGCTCACCCTTCTGAAGGATGCCCGGGAAGACCTCTGGCTGCGGGAACTGGCGGCCCGGACGCTCGGCGAGCTGGACGAGGCGCAGCCGCACGCGATGCCGCTCCTGGCCCTCATCGCTGCCGATAAGCCCGAGGACACGTTCGGCGACCTGGACCGCACCCTCGGCACAACGGTCGTGCGACTCCTCTCGCCGGACCCCTACGCGCACGACCTGGACCGGGATGTCTTCTACGCCGCGGCCCTGAAGCTGCTCGACCACCCGCATTTCTGGGGGCGCCAGCAGGGCATGAACCTGCTGCGGAACGTGCCGCTGGAGGACTTCCACCGGGTGGCCGACCGGATGATCTACGTTATCGAGGACCGCGATCGCACGTATACGGCCTACCACGGGGACGGACACCGGCAGGCGGGCCTGGAGATCCTCCTCCGGCTCGGGATCCGGGAGGCGATCGACCTGACCGTCGACACGATCCGGGCGCCGACCGGACGCGGGGGCGCCCGGACCCGCAACCGGGTCCGGCTGCTCGAAACCTTCGGCGGCGAGGCCCGGCACGCGATCCCCCGGATCCGCGAAGTGCTCGGCGACCGGGCCGAGACGATCGTCGCCCGTATCGAGGCGGACGAGGCCGGCCGCGAGATGATCACGCTGGAGGAAGCAAAGCAGGCCGGGGCATCGAGGGAGTAGCCCTTCCTCTGACCGCCGCGCGACTCCACCGCGCCACGGCGGTCACGTCGGCATGATCCGGTACGCGACCGGCCGCTCGCCGGTGATGAAGTAGACCGCGGCGCCGATCATGACGAGCAGCAGCCCCGCGAACACCTCGCCGGCGACCAGGCCCACCATAAGCGGCTTGAGCCTGCGGTAGAGGCGGGCGCCGCCATAGCGCGTAACTGCGCCCTTGATGAGCCACCCGACCAGGAACGAGAAGGCGAAATTCCGGATCTGCCAGGTCCCGAGCGTAACGAACAGGAGCGGGTGGAGCGGAAACCTCGCGAAACGGTGGCGCAGGAAGGTGAACAGCAGAACGAGACCGAACGTCACGAGGAAGGCGATCAGCAGGGAGGGCTGGATCGAGACGTGCGCGAGGCGCGCGAGACCCTCGACCGACTCGGCGAGATCGAGCGCGCCCTGTGCCTGCAGCGTTCGCACGGTCCGGCTTCCCACATCAAACGCGGCGCTGGGGACCGTGTTCCGTGCCCACCCATCGACGGCCTGCGCGGCGCCCAGGCGGTACTGCCAGAGCAGCGAGGCCGGGATGCCCGCCGCCAGGGCCAGCGCGACCCCGACGAAACACCATCGCCCGACGCGGCCGAGCGGAGCGCCCGCCCGCTCCGCGACGCGCAGCCCGGAGGCGACGAACGGCAACAGGGCCTCGCGCGTATCGACCATCAGGATCGAACTCAGAACCCCGAGGATCAGCAACTGGTCCGGCCCGATCGCGGTCGTGCCCAGGAGCGTCCAGATGATCGCACAGGGAAAGACGGGGCCGCGGACAAAGATGACGCCGCCCTCGGCCAGCAGGCGGCTGATGACCACGAAGACCATCAACATGCCGAGCGCGTACATCAGCGCCAGCGGCGCCGCCAGGTCCAGGCGGGTGAGTTGCCAGACGAACAGGAGAAACGCGACCAGGAACACCCGGGTGCTCCAGACCACGTGGGCGGGCACTTCGTCGCGGATGCGAAGGCCAAGCCCCCGGGCGAAACTGGCGCGCAGCCACCGGCGCCCGCTGTAGAGGATGACGAGGAAAATGCCCATGTACCCGCCGATGTAGAGCGACGCGTCGATGTGGGTCTGCATCATCCCTCCGCCGAAGGAGAGGCCGTAGCCGGCCGCCGTGCCCGCGGCCAGGACGTAGAGGTACGGCGAGAGCCCCATCGAGAGGGACACATCGCTGGAGAGAAAGAAGGCGAATCCCACGATCGTGAAGTAGAGCACCGGATGGAAGAGCATCCAGCCCCCACCCCGCTGGAAGACGGGAAAGATCTCCATGATCGGGCGCAGGTCGAGCTGGCGCGCAAACGGCACCAGCGTCTGCGGCCAGACGCGGTCGGCATAGTTGTAGAGGTGGATCGCAAGCACGGCGAGGAAGCCAATCCAGAAGATACGCTCGCGGAAGATGGCGCCGAGCGCGCGGCCCTTCTCCGGCAGGAGCGCGCGGGCGAATTCCGCCGTCGGATAGGGCAGGTGCTCATGGTCGGCCCACTGGCGGTGGAGCACCACCGCGAAGGCGATGACCCAGGCGACCATCGTCAGGATCAGCGGCACCCAGAAGCCCAGCGAGCGGCGCCAGGCGAACCAGGGGATCCCGCGCATCCCGATCGGGTCCTCGTCCGTACCCAGGCCGACGAGAAACCCGTCGAGCGCCTGCGTGGGATCGGCCGCGGGATCGGCCAGCAGGCGGGGCGGCGCCCGTTCGAGCACGCCCGGCTGACGCGGCCGGATCGCCTCCGGCAACGCGTGGTCCAGGAGTCCGCGGTGCAGCGTGTGGGTCTGCTCGGGCGTGTGCACCGGCCGGTCCAGCAATTGCCGCACGTAGACCGGGAGTTCGGCCGCGGGAGGCGGCGCTGCGGCCAGGTCCGGATCCTCGAGCGCGCGATTCAGCGCCTCGAGGAGCCGCACCTGCACCTGCGGTTCCGTGCCCGCGGCGGGGAGATCGCCCCGCACATCGGCCGGCAGGCTCCCGGCGACGACGCGCAGGATATGCCCGTCCGGCCGCTCCTCGGCGCGACGCAGCGCCTCCGCGAGGGCCGCCCAGTCGCGCACGTCCGCCGTGGCCACCCAGGCCGGCTCCCCCTGCCAGGCGGGGGTGGTGCGCACGAAGTGGTGCGGCATCATCTGGGCCGTCGCGAAGTAGTGCAGCAGGCCGCGGCCGCCGACGTAGCCCGCGCTGAGCATGATGGCGAAGGCGGCGGCCAGCTCGGTCGCGGAAAGCGCCGCCGAGCGCCGGACGCGGGCCAGCAGCGGGTTGACCAGCAGCGTGAACAGGAGCAGGAGACCGAAGACGGAAATCGGAAGGAAGTTCCCGATCAGGTACGTTCCCCGAAGTACCTGGTCGTTGAAGAAGGTGGCCACCCCGAGGAACAGCGCCCCCGCCAGCCCCAGGATGATGCTGCGCCAAGTCATCCATGCCCCCCCAGCCGCGGGCACGAAGCATGCGAGAGCCCGCCCCGGACGTCAAGCCGGCGGAGGAGCAGACTCCCCCCCCCACCCGCATCTTGCTCGTCCATGCGAGCCCCGGCTATGCTACCGGCATGCACCGGCACGAGAGGAGCCGACGATGACCGATCCGCGATACGCGAGCTTCATGGGCCAGGGTCCGCGACAGATCCCCCACTGGGAGCATTGGTCCTGCCCCGATGCCGAGACCTACCTGACCGGGATCGACTACTACGCGCATCCCCGGCAGTGCCGCCTCCGGATGAAGGCGCTGTACCCGCAGCTGGGTCTGGGGATCCCGAAGACCGACGACCCGAAACCGCGGCCGGAGGAACAGGAGGACCGGGGCAAGGGGCGGTGGGGCGACCGGTACCGCGACCACTGGCAACAGGAAGAGGCCGCCCGGCGGTTCCGGAGCGAGGACGACATGCTGCGCTTCTCCCCGCTCGAGCAGGGCGATTTCAGCGGATGGAATGTTGTCGTGGACGGGGACTTCCGCAGCGAGGAGGTCATCTACGAGCGGTACCGGCGCCAGTACCCCGCGGAGTGGGGCGACCGGGCGCCGGCCGGCTCGCCGGCATCGGTCTACTTCTACAACACCCTCTTCATGTGGCCCCTGCTGGTCTTCGGCTACGAGAACTTCCTTTCGATCTGTCTCGAGCCGGAATTCGACCGCATCCTGGACGAGTTCGCCGAGATCAACCGCCGCGTCTTTCGTGCCTTCGCCCGGTTACCGGTCAACTTCGCGGTCTGCCACGACGACATCGTCCTCGCCACCGGCCCGGTCTGCAGCCCGGCCTGGATGCGCAAGCGCATCTTCCCGCGCTACGAGGAGTACTGGGACATCCTGAAACAGGCCGGTAAGGAGGTGATCTTCATGGCCGACGGGTGCATGGACGCCTTTGCCGACGACGTCATGGCCTGCGGCGCCCGCGGGATCATCAGCGAGCCGTTCACCGACTACAAGGCCCTCGCCCGCCGCCACGAGAACTGCTTCATCGCCGGCGAGGGCGACAACCGCATCCTGATGAGAAACGACCCCGGCGAGATTCGGCGCATGGTGGAGTCCATGGCCGAAACCGGCCGGATGTCCGGCGGCTACATGATGTGCATCGGCAACCACATCCCCTTCAACGTGCCCGGCGAAGCCATCCGCCGATACCTCGACCTCTCCAAGGAACTGGCGCACCGGTAGCCCGGCGCAGCCTCAGGGCGAGGCCGCGCGGATCACCCGGTAGTTCCCCTCGGCGCCCGCTGCATCCAGGCGGCGGAGAATGACGGCATCGGCCCGGGCCGCGGCCGCCCGGGAGAGCCCGGACGCGGGCGCCTCCCAGATGACGAGCGTCTTCGGGCGACGCTCCTCAGCCGAAGGCCGGGGCGGGACACCGGCCAGGCTCACCAGGACGTCCGCGTCGGCGTTCTCGCGGAACACGCGCGACCAGGCTTCGGGAGACAGGGGCACACCGGACGCCTCCATGTCCGCGGTATCGGCATCGACCATCACCGGCCGCGAAACGACCAGGCCGGCCTCGCGGAACGCGTCGGCGAGCCGGCGCATCAGGTCGACCGGCCCCGGGTCGCCGAGGGCGGGGACCCGGAAGGCCACCGGGACCACGCGTCCGCCCGGTCCGGCCAGGCGCAACGCCTCGTCCGTTGCCAGGCGCCCCAGTTCATCCAGCACCACGGCGACCGGCGCTGCCGGCCGGACGCGGGCGCGCCGCCGCGCGAGGCGGCCGCCGACCACCCCGACCGCGCCGAGAATCAACGCCACCGCAAGAACCGCCTTGGCCCGCTCGCTCACCAGTACAGCGCCCCGTCATGAATGTAGACGTACCCCAGGCTCATCGTATCCCAACGCCGGGTCACCGCGGCCCCGTCGCCCATGAGATGGTTGCTCGTGTGGGGTCGATTCGGGGCGTAGTGCGGGAAGATCTGCCACGTCTGCACGTCCACACTCTGCTGGATCAGCGGGTGCCTCGACGCCTTGCAGATGTCGAAGACGAACGCGGCTTCGTGGCGGAGATCACTGATCGTGAACGGCAACTGGTCCCGCTTCCTTTCGTGGAACTTATGCAGACGGTCGCGCTCGACATTGGCCGCGTAGATGTACCCGATGGACGTCTCGTTCGGATTGTAGACGGACGACTGCATCCACAGCTCCGGGGGCCAGGTCTCCCACAGCGAGGGGCAGTACCAGATGTCCGCGTCCAGCCCTTCGCGCTCCATGTACTCGTTGATCGCCACCGCATCCGCTCGCCACACGGTCTGCGGGTTCCGCCAGTTCCCCCGGGGGAGCGCCCCGTTACGATCGCCGGCATAGAGGAGACTCACGACATAGAGCTGCCGCAGGTTGTTCATGCACCCCACCGCTTGCGCGCGCCCCCGGGCCGCGCCGATGGACGGCATGAGCAGGGAGATCAGCAGCGCGATGATCGCAATCACTACGAGCAGCTCCACCAGCGTGAAGCCGCACCGCCTGCGCCGACGGCGAACCCTGCCGGCGTGTACGACACCCCGTCGCATATGCCTCTCCTTCATCCGTGGTTTCACGCATCCGCAAACGTCTTCATGCCGCCATCGCCGTTGGCTTCGGCCTCCCGGCGGCCCGCCGATTCGTCTTCTCGCGCCCCGTGCCGCTGTGCCCCCCCAACCGTCACGAGTACAGACTAACACGTCGGACCGATCAATGTCTATACTCCCCCAGCGTATCTTCGTCGGTGGCGGCGCATCCCTGGACGGCGGGTCGCCCTTCGATGCGGGCTTTCCCATACGGCGCAGCCTCAGGGCGAGGCCGCGCGGATCACCCGGTAGTTCCCCTCCGCGCCCTCCGCATCCAGGCGGCGGAGGATCACGACATCGGCCCGGGCCGCGGCCGCCCGGGAGAGCCCGGACGCGGGCGCCTCCCAGATCACGAGCGTCCGCGGGCGAAGCTCCGGATCCGCCGCGGCCGAAGGCCGATGCGGGATGCCTGCCAGGCTCACCAGGATATCCGCGTCGGCGTTCTCCCGGAACACGCGCGACCAGGCCTCGGGGGACAGGGGGACACCCGTCCGCTCCAGTTCGGCGCGTTCGACATCGACGACCACCGGCGGCGCCACGGCCAGGCCCGCCCCACGGAACCCGTCGGAAAGCCGCCGCATCAGATCGACCGGCCCCTCGTCGTCGAGGGAGGGAACCCGGAACGCCACAAGGACCACGCGGCCGCCGGGTCCGGCGAGGCGCAGGGCCTCTCCCGAATCCGTTGTTTCATGGCCAGGCGCCCCGTCTCCTCGCGACCCGTGCCGCCGTGTCCCACACGCATCACGGGTAAAGGCTGATGCGCCGGCCCGACCGGCGTCTTTGCTCCTCGGCGTTTTCCCTTATCTGCAGGCGTCATCCGCTTTCCCCTACGGGCTTCCGACCGTCACCTTCAGCCGGGCAAAAAGGGTTCCCGTCGGGGCCAGGGTCGCGCGCTTCAGGTAGACCTCGACCGTGTCGGCGGGACCGCCTTCGGTGACATGGATGAAGACATTGTCGCCGTCGTGGACCGCGGTGGTCCAGGCGGAAAGGTCGGTGCTGTATTCGACCGCGACCGCGGTGTCGGGATCGGCTTCGGCCTCATGGCCGCGGGGGAAGGTGTAGACCAGGTAGGCCGGGGCGGCGCTGACCTCGAGGGTGGGCAGCAGGCCGCGGGCGTCCTCGAGCGGGCCGGCCGCGCCGAGCGCCCAGGCGA
>PWTM01000060.1 GCA_003563855.1 PVC group bacterium
ACCCGCTCTGGTGGCAGCCCGAACCGGGCCGGCACACCCTCGTCTGCAGCGACGCCGCCGGTCGCCGCGCCTCGATCGAACTCCGCATCGAGTAGCATCGGCCGGCCCCCACGGGCTCGCCCCGTGGGGGAGGAAAGGCTACAGGCCGGGTGGCAACCCGATGCCCCCTTCGGATCCTGCTTCGTCCCCGCGGTCTGGTGGCCGGGTTCTGCTCTGCTATGGTCCGCGGGGGGGGGCAGTGATTTCCGACACCGAGGACTAAATTTCATTTGCGATACGCAACAGTTCTGCTATCTTTCGAGCATGAGATTCGAAGAAGTCATCAAGCTTGTCGGAGCGATGCCGTACTTCGATCTGGCGTTGCTGGCGCAGGCCTTCGACGACCGACGGGAATCGGTGCGGGTACAGCTCTCGCGCTGGATGAAGCAGGGCAAAGTGATCGGGCTTCGGCGCGGGATGTACGCGCTATCCGATACCTACCGCCGGGCGCCCGTAATCCCGGCCGTGCTTGCGAACGCGCTGTACCGCCCTTCCTACCTCAGCGGACTGTGGGCGTTGGGCCACTATGATCTGATCCCGGAACGCGTCGTCCGGTTCACCAGCGTGACATCGCGCGTCCCGCGCCGCTTCGAGAACCCGTTCGGCGTCTTCGACTACCGCAACATCAAACAGGATTGCTTCTTCGGATTTGCTCCAGTCGGGACCGGCAAGCAGAGGTTCCTGGTCGCGGAGCCGGAGAAGGCCCTGCTGGATCACTGGCATCTGACCGAGGGGGAGTGGACCCCAGAGCGCCTTGACGAGATGCGATATCAGCATGTCGCGCGGGTGGATGCGGAGCGACTCAAGCTCTATATCAAACGGTTTCGGAGCCCGCGCCTCGATCGGGCGGCCCGGCGGTGGCTTGAGCTGGCAGCCCTTGCAGAGGAAGGCACGGTGACGCTGTGAAAGAGGAGGCCCTGGCATTGGTTCGCGGCGTTTCGGATCCGGGACAAGCCCTGAACCTTCTCCGGGAGTACCTCCAAGCCTTCGTGCTGCGGTCCTTGCATGAGAGCGAGGCGTTCCGCCCCCTCGCCTTTGTGGGAGGAACGGCGCTGCGATTCCTTCACAACCTGCCGCGCTACTCGGAGGATCTGGACTTCTCGCTCGTGTCGCCCGCTGGCTACTTCGGGCAGAACTGGATTGCGAAAGCGAAGAGCGATCTCACGCTCGCCGGGTTCAATCCGGAGGTGACTTGGAACGATCGCAAGGTGGTGCATACCGGCTGGATCCGCCTGGCCGGGCTCCTGCACGATGCAGGGCTGTCGGCCATGCCGGCGCAGAAGCTGGCCATCAAGGTGGAGATCGACACGCGACCCCCCACAGGGGCGCGGTGCGAGCGGCGGATCGTCACCCGTCATCTGACATTCCTACTCCAGCACCACGACTTGCCCTCCCTGCTGGCGGGAAAGCTCCATGCCGCGATCACCCGCAAGTACGCCAAGGGTCGGGACTGGTACGATCTCGTTTGGTATCTCTCTCAACGTCCGCCCGTGGTGCCGAACCTAGCGCTGCTGCAAAACGCTTTGGATCAGACGCAGGGGGCGGGTTGCTACGACGCGCAGTCCTGGCGCGACCTCGTGAGGAAACGGGTGGCCACGTTGAACCTGCCAACCGTTTGCGACGATGTCAGCCCTTTCCTGGAAAGACCCCAGGACGCAGCCCTGATCACCCATGAAAACCTGGAAGCGCTGCTCTAGAGAGAGGGAACAATGAGCGGAAAGGAACGACCATGAAGTTCGAAATCCGCCATGTCGCCAACGGCGTCATTCTGCGGGTCGAGGATCAAGCTCCCGACGCGTCGCCCGCAGAAGTCGTCTATCAGGAGCGGGAAGATGACGAGATCGAGGCGTTCGCCGAGTTTCTCCGCCACGTGCTCGACCATTATGGCCCCAGCACCAGCCGTTATTCCGCCAAACGGATTCACGTCGTTGTCGAACCTGGGGACAAGTGCGACGGCCGGGGCGGGGAGATGCGATGAAGCTCGCCTGGTCGTCCCCTCCGGGATGGCGGTGTTGACCCGCAACACCAGCGTCCGTGCAATGCTCATGGCCCTCGGCCTTGCACTGATCGGCATTGGGATGCTGTGGGGCATCGCGAGGGCAACCCCAACCAGAAACACTTTGAATAAGGACGCGGGAACAGCAAGGGGTGCCCACGCATGAAGACCTCCAGCCCAAACCCGACCGGCTTGAGCGAGGTTCAGGGAGCGGTCTTCAATCCGGCCGCCGAGGCCAGGCGCTTCTGATTCGCGTCGAACGTCAGGAACTCGTCCGCGCGCAGGTGGACGGCTGCGGCTACATGCAGGATGTCGAACGACCGGAGGAAGCATGAATGCGATGTCCACTCCCGCCCGGCAGGATGCGGCTCCGCGGGCGTGTCCCCGGACGGACCGTCCGGCGCGGCCGGGCTTGGCGCGGCGGCCTGCGTTGCGGGATACTCGGCGCGGGAGTTGCGCGATGCGTGAGTTCGAGGGTCTTTCAGCCGAGCGGGAGGCGCGCGAGCGCCGTGGGCTGCTCCGTGCGCTCCGCCTGGCCCCGGCGGCCGGCGGCGCGGCCGGGGAGTGCGATGCCCGCACGCTGAACTTCTCCTCCAACGACTACCTGGACCTTGCGCGCGATCCGCGGGTGGTCGCGGGGGCCGCCTCGGCCGCGCGCGCCTGGGGCGCGGGCGCCGGGGCCTCGCGGCTGATGGCCGGCACCCTCCCCTGCCACGAGGATCTCGAGCGCGCGCTGGCGGAGATGAAGGGCTATCCGTCCGCGCTGGTCTTCGGCAGCGGCTATGCCGCGAACCTGGGTGCGCTCGGCGCGCTGCTCGGATCCGGCGACCTCGTGCTGGCCGACCGGCTCGCGCACGCCAGCCTTCTGGACGGCGCACGACTGGCGGGCGCACGGCTGGTCCGGTTCCGCCACAACGACGCCGACGACCTGCGCCGGCGGCTCGCCCGGCACGCCGCGCGCCGCCGCCTCGTGCTGACCGAGTCGGTCTTCAGCATGGACGGCGACCTCGCGCCGCTCGAAGCGCTGGCCGATGCCTGCGAGGAGTACGGCGCGCTCCTGATGGTGGACGACGCGCACGCGACCGGCGTCCTCGGACCGGGCGGCGCCGGCGCCGTGCGCGCGGAGGGGCTGGAAGACCGGGTCGCGCTGACGGTCGGCACGCTGAGCAAGGCGCTCGGGAGCCACGGCGGCTTCGTCGCCTGCACGGCCGCCATGCGGGATGCGTTGGTCCAGGGCGCGCGTTCGTTCATCTACTCGACGGCCCTGCCCCCGCCGTCGGCCGGCGCGGCACTGGCGGCGCTGCGCGTGCTCGCGACCGAACCCGATCGCCCGGAGCGCCTCCGCGCCCTGGCCGCCGGCTTCCGCGCGCGGCTGCGAGCGGCGGGGATCCCGGTGGCGGAGGCGCCGACGCCGATCGTCCCGGTCCACGTCGGCGATAACGGCGCTGCGGTGCGGCTGGCCGCCGCGCTGGACCGGCAGGGCATCCGGGTGACGGCCGTGCGCCCCCCCACGGTCCCGGCCGGCACGGCACGGCTGCGCCTCTCCGTGACGCTCGCGCACACGGAAGCGGACCTCGACCGCGCCGCCGCGGCGCTGGCCGGCGCTATGGCGGAGATGCGATGAGCGTTCCGGCTCTCTTCGTCGGCGGCTGGGGCTACGCGGCGGACGCCTACGCCGCGCTGGTCGATCGCCTCGCGGACGCCGGCCCGGTCGCGCGCATCCTCGCGCCCTCCGACCTGTATCGACCGGGCACGGCGGGCGCGGAAGCCTTCCTGCCCGCGTTGCTGGAGGCGCTGGCCGCGCTTCCGGCACCCGCCCTGCTGGCCGGCTGGTCGCTGGGCGGCGGGCTCGCCCTGGCGGCGGCGGACCGCCGGCCGGACCGCGTCGCGCGCCTGCTGCTGATCGCCGCGACGCCGCGGTTCGTGGAGGAACCCGGCGGACCGCCCGGCGTCCCTGCGGCCGAGTGGCGCGCGTTCCGGCGCGCGGCGCGTCGCGCGCCGGCGGCGACCGTCGCGGCCTTCCGCGCGCGCGCCGCCGCGCCCGGCCCCGCGCCGGCTTCGACGTCGATTCCGCCATCCGCCGTCCTCGACGCCGGGCTGACCGCCCTCGGCGAGCTGGACCTGCGCGCCGCACTCGGACGGCTCGCCGCGCCGCTGACGATCGTCCACGGCACGGCCGACGCCGTGATCCCGTTCGCGGCGGCGGAATGGTTGCAGCATCGCGCGCCGGATTCGTCGGACCTGCGGTCCGTCCCCGGCGCCGGCCACGACCTTCCGCTGACCCATCCGGCGCTCGTGGCGCGCCTGCTCGGCGAGGCTAGGCCCGGTCGCCGGGCGGGCCGCCGAGATCCCACCCGCCCAGCACCTCCATCGCCGCCGAATCCGTCAGGTCGAACTGGACCGGCGTGAGCGAGACGTAGCCGTCCTCCAGCGCGCCGAGGTCCGTTCCGGCCGCCTCGCCCATCGGTTCGAGGTACCCGTCCATCCAGTAGTAGACGTTCCCGCGCGGATCGCTGCGCCGGTCGAAGGTCTCGATGAACCGCGACTGGCCCATGCGGGTAACGGCATAGCCGCGCAGCCGGTCGAGCGGCAGGTTGGGCACATTGACGTTGAGCAGCACGCCGGGCGGCAGCGGCCGCGCACAGAGCTGCTGCGCCACGAGGCGCGCCACCGCCGAGGCGGTCGCCCACTGCGGGTCCTGGAAGGTGGCCAGCGAGACCGCCATGCTCGGGATGCCCAGGATCGTCCCCTCGGTCGCCGCCGACACGGTCCCGGAGTAGATGATGCTGATCCCGGCGTTCGGCCCGAGGTTGATGCCGCTGATCAGCAGGTCGGGCGGACGCGCGAGCAGCGCGCAGACCGCCAGCTTCACCGAGTCGGCGGGCGTGCCGCCCACGGCGTGGCCGGTGAATAGACCGTTGCGCGTCACGCGCCGCGCCTTGATCGGGTCCGAGAGCGTGATCGCGTGCCCGACGGCCGAGCGCTCGGAGTCCGGGGCCACGACCGACACCGTGCCCAGGTCGCGCACGGCTTCGAAAAGCGCGGCCATGCCGGGGGCGAAGATGCCGTCGTCGTTGCTCAGCAGGATATCCATGCCCGCCGCCCCTCCCCGCGCCGGATGCCCGGCCCCGCGCCCCCGGGGTCAGACGTCCAGGTGCGCACTGTCGTCCGGATCCTTCACCGCGTAACCGGTGTCCTGCCGGTCGAAGTTCACGCGGTTCTTCTGCATGTAGAGGTCGTGCACGTCCCGGGCCGAGAGCCCGACGACCTGCGCGAGCGAGATGAGGAAGTGGAACAGGTCGATCACCTCCACGCGGGCGTTCTGCTTCTCGTACTCCTGGTAGCGCGCCCACCATTTCCAGGGAACGCTGTCGACCAGTTCGGCGGCCTCCTGCGTCAGGGCGCGGCAGTAGTTCAGGATCCACTCGGGCTGCCGGTCCTCGGGCACGGCGGTCGTGTCGATCCCGATCCGCCGGTTGAGCTCGGCCTGCATGCGAAACATCGCTTCGAGGCAATCGTCCGGACGTTCCGATTCCATCCTGTTCCTCCCGGGGTTGCGGCAGCGGCATGCTACCCGCCCGCCCCCGCGCGCGCAAGGGCCTGGGCAGCGCCGCTGCAGTTCAGACAGTGGGGAGGAGGCTGCGCCGGAGGCCGTAGAGCGGCAGGCGAGGCCGGCGCTGAGTGCGGTGAAGGGGAAGGAGGGATCGGCGGGGAGAGGCGGGAGGGGGCGGCA
>PWTM01000209.1 GCA_003563855.1 PVC group bacterium
GCGTCTGCGGGCCCTGCGCCGCGCGGTGTACGGCGCGCCCGCCGCGCCGCTGCCCTCGCTGGAGATGCTGATCGCGGAGATGCTCGCGATCCATTTCTGTTCGGACCCTGCGGAAACCGCGGCGGTGTTGGACGATCTGCTCGACGAGGCCCGGCGGCGGGTCCGCGCCTCCGTGTCGCCGATCGCGCCGGATGCCGTCCGGCTGTTCTGGGTGAACCCGCCGGCCGACCTGCTCGCGATGAACCGCATGGAGGATGCGGGCGGCCGGCTCTGCGGGACGGAGTTCATGTTCCCCCACGCGCTGGACGGGCTCTCCGAAGAAGGGTCGCCCTGGGACGCGCTGGCCCGCGCGGCGCTATCGGATCCGATGGCGGGCCCGACCCGCGATCGCGCCCGGCGCGTGGCGGCGGAGGCGAAGGCCTTCGGCGCCGAAGGGCTGGTTGTCTCCCGCATTCCGGGCGCCAGCCATTGCGCGACGGAGGGGCGGCTGCTGGGCGAGGCCGTGCGCGGGGCGCTCGGCATCCCCTGGGTCGAGATGGAGATTCCCCCGATGGGCGACGCGATATCGGCGACGGCCGGCACCCGGCTGGAAGCGCTGATCGAGACGGCGCGGGCGCGAAGGGGCAGGGGATGAACGGGTCCGTTCCGTCCCCGGTTCGCTGCGTTCGGCCTGTCGGCGCTCGTTCTGCCGGAACGGCCGCGGTATCGTCGGGCGGCCGGGGGGACGGCCGGCCGGGCATGAGGAAGGGCGTCAGCCGATGATTACGGCCGGCATAGATGCGGGCTCGCGCGCGATCAAGATCGTCCTCTACGACGCGGCGGAGCGGCAGGTGCTGGCCCGGGGCCGGTGCGACCAGGGGATCCGCCAGGCCGCGCTGGCCGCGGGATTGCTCGACGAAATGCTGGCGTCCCGGGACCTGACCCGCGGGGCCGTGGAGGGCATCGTGGCCACGGGCTATGGCCGGGCCGCCATCGAGGGCGCCGGCCGGACAGTTACGGAGATCACCTGCCACGCCCGGGGGGCGCATGCCTCCGAGCCGGGGATCCGGACCCTGATCGATATCGGCGGGCAGGACAGCAAGGTCATCTGGCTCGAACCCGACGGCGGGGTCGGGGACTTCATCATGAACGACCGCTGCGCGGCGGGGACCGGGCGGTTCCTCGAGCTGGTGGCGGCGCGGCTCGACGCCTCGGTCGGCGAGCTCGGCGCCCTGGCTGCCGGGCGGTCCATGCCCGCGCCGATCAGCAACACCTGCGTCGTCTTTGCCGAGACGGAGATCGTCGGCCTGCTCGCGTCCAGGGCGGATCCACGGGATATCGCCGCCGGGGTTCAGAAGGCAGTCGCCGCACGCCTGTCGGCCATGATTGGCCGGCGCGCGACGCCGCCGATCGCATTGACCGGCGGCGTTGCGCTGGTTCCGGGCATGGCTGACGCACTCGAGACCGCTATCGGAGCGCCCGTCTCCACGGCGCCCGACCCGGAATACACCGGAGCACTCGGCGCCGCCCTGCTGGCGGTTCCCGGGCGGCGGTGAAGCCGCCCGTTCCGTGGAAGTCTATTCCGTCGCCGGATTCTGCAGCCGGGTGGTAATCCTGCGGCCGAGCAATTCCCCGCGGTAGGTGGTGTAGATCACGAGCGTGTATTCCCCTGGTTCGGCCACTTCACCGAAGTGGCCTCCGCCGCCGCCTCACGTAGGGCAGAGGCTGGCGATCGGGTCCGAACGGCTCATGACCACCTTGCCGTCCGAATCCAGCACGTAGAACTGCGCGCGGCCCGGAAGGCGGCGCGAGGACCATCGGTCGCCACTGCCCTGCGTGGCGTGCCGCAGGTCCGCCATGACCCGGAACGCAATAGGGCTGTCGGGACGAAGGCGCCGCCGTTCCCGCGCATCGAGCCTCTTCGGGCCGAAGGAAGCCGTGAGCGTCACCCGTTCGCCGTCCCGAAGATCCAGCGTCGTCTTCAGTTCGGCGAGCTGTTCGTCGGTGAGAAGGTTCTCGTGCCGGCTGCCCGGCCGCTCCGGGGGCGGCAGCGGCGCCAGGGTGGGCGTGGACGGGGTCGAGCGATCGGCCACGTACGTACGGTCGTCCGGGGACAGGGCGGTCAGTCCGATCTGGATCATCTGGCCGTCGCCGGACCTCAGTACCACCGTCCGCCCGTCGGACCGGACGAATTCCGCCTCTACGGTCGAGCCGGTCGTACTGGTCCACGTCCGCACCTCGGCGCGGGCCGAGCCCACACAGAGACCCAGTACGATCACCATGGCAAGCGGTCTACATCGCATGACCTGTGACTCCTTTCCTAACGGTGGAGGCATTCTCGCGCAGGGGAGGAATCAGGACAAGCAAATTCTCGGCACTTTTTCGGCACGAGAACCTCGTGGACCAGGACCGTGCCACGCTGGAGCGTGGGATCTAGTTACCGCAGCAGGCGCTTCTCGTAGTCCGGGGTCAGGCGGCGGACATTGCCGGTGCGAAAGGTGATGCGCAGGCGGTCGAAGTGCTCCAGAATGCTGACGGCGTACTTGCGGGTCGAGTCCAGCATGGCCCGGAATTCGCCGGCTTCCAGTCCCCCCTGCCCGCGGATGGCGTCCACGGCGAGCTGCTGGGCATCCAGCACGTGCGATCGCGAAAGGATGACTTTCGGCGAAACCCGGACCAGGGCGCCGTCCGCCAGCAGCATGCGCAGGACCGGGGTCACGGCGTCCGCTGGCCGGTCGAGCAGGCCGGGCAGTTCGTCCTCCCTGGGCGTCACGAACCCGCGATCCCGGTAGAGGCGCAGGAGGCGTTCGGCCAGTTCCTGTTCAGGCGTGAGCCGGCCGGCCGCGCGGCGCGGGGACAGGTAGCCGCCCACCAGGGCGATATCCCCTTCTTCCGCGAGCCGGCCGAGGACGTGCGCCTTGACGGAATCCGGGACGGCCGGCTGGAAGGTCTTCATGGCGATCAGCGTCTCGCCCTCGGCGAACCGGCGCGCGAGTTCGGCGGCGGCGTCTTCGCGCAAGTCCTGCGCCGTACGGGCGTGCAGCCAGCAGCCGCGGCGGAGGCGCGCGATGCGGCCGGCCGCCTCCAGCTCGCGGACCAGGTCCTCCAGCAAGGGTTCCGGCAGGAGGCATTCCCGGCGCAGATCGTCCAGGGTCGCGCCGGTGGGTCCGGCCCGTTCGATGGCGTGCTCCACGAGCTGGCGCGCGGACTCCCGGTCCCGATAGCCGGCGCCCGGATAGCGGTCGGCCATGGCCTCAAGACGTTTCAGGGCGATGCTCTTGCGGGGGCGGGAGGGGCCGGGCGAGGCGTCGAGAAAGGTGCCGCCGCCCAGCGTCCGCATCGGGCTGAGCTTGCGCACGATATAGCGGTCGAAGGCGGCGGCGGCCACCGGTTCCTCCGTCACCAGCGCGACCCACGTCCGGTCGCCCGGGGCCAGCCGGGAGGATTCGAGGGCGTAGATTCGCGCCTGTACCTCGGCCGTTCCCGTGTGGAGCGCGACCCCTTCGCCGTTCTTCAGCCCCAGCTCCGTGCCGTCGAGCATCGCGATCCGGCTGTGGAAGACCGACGCAGGGCGAAGGCGGCCGGGCACGGCCAGCACCTGGCCGCGCCGGGGCAGGGCTCGCGCCAGGTCCGGAACGTTGAGTGCGAGGCAGAGCCCGTTGCGCCCTTCGCCGGAGGCCCGCCCGAAACACTGCATGCCGCGCACGCGCCCGACGGCGCCGCCGGGAACCAGCTCCAGCAGGTCCCCTTCCGCGAGGCTCCCAGACACCGGTATTCCCGACATCACCCGCCCGAACCCCTGCCGCGTGAAGACCCGCTCGATCGGCATGCGAAAAATGCCCAGGTGCTCCTCGCGGACCGCCATCTTCACCAGGTCGGACAGGGCCTCGAAGAAGGGCCAGATCCCGTCGCCGGTGACCGAGGACACCGGGAAGACCGGGGCCGCGCGCAGGGGGGTCTCCGCGAGCCAGGCCCGGATCTCGGCGGTGCGCGCCTGGATCTCCGCAGGGCCGACCAGGTCGGCCTTGGTCAACGCCACGATCCCGCGCCGGATGCCGAGCAGTTCCATGATCTGGAGGTGTTCGACCGTCTGCGGCATGATCCCGTCGTCCGCGGCGATGACGAGGATGCACATCTCGATCCCGGCGACGCCCGCCACCATGTTGCGGACGAAGCGCTCGTGTCCTGGCACATCCGTGATCCCGATGCCGATCCCGTGCAGCGTGGAGCAGGGGGCGAACCCGACCTCGATCGTGAGGCCGCGCTCCCTTTCCTGGCGGAGGACATCGGTCTCGCAGCCGGTGAGCCACCGGACGAGGCGGGTCTTGCCGTGGTCCACGTGGCCGGCGGTGCAGACCATCATCGTGACATCGCGGCTTTCGCGATGCCAGCCACCCGGTGGATCGACGCCGCCCATGTCCCGTTCAATCGGTCAGCCGCACGACGGGGCGGTTTCCGCGCGGCGCCGAGAGCGTGCCGACGATGCCCGTGCGCGCATGGCCGCGCGCCTGCATCGCGGCGATGAACCGCTCCGCCGGTTCGGGCGGGAGCGCGGCCAGCAGGCCGCCCGAGGTCTGCGGATCGAAGACCGCCGGCAGCGCCGCGTGGCCGGTCACCGTCTCGACCCACTCCGCCGTGTGGGCCTGGTTCCGTTCCACGGCCCCGGGCATGATCCCCCCGGCCAGGCAGCGTTCGACGCCGGCATACAGCGGAAGCGCGGAGACCGCGACGTCCGCGTCGACGCCGCTGTTGCGCGCCATTTCCACCAGGTGCCCCGCGAGGCCGTACCCGGTGACATCCGTACAGGCGTGCGGGGTCAGCGGGGCCAGCAACTCGGCCGCGTCCCGGTTGAGCGTCGTCATGCCGGTCACCGCGTCCGCGAACTCGGCCTCCTCGACCTGGCCGATCTGCGCCGCGAAGGCGAGCATGCCGGTGCCGAGCGGCTTGGTCAGGACGAGGACGTCGCCGGGCCGGGCACGGTCGCGGTAGAACACCCGGGCCGGATCGATCAGGCCGGTGACGGCGAAGCCGAACTTGATCTCCTCGTCGTTGATGCTGTGCCCGCCGATCAGCGCGCACCCGCATGCGTTCAACGTCTCGATCCCGCCGCGCAGCATCGCCTCCATCGGTTCGGCGCCGAGGGTCTCGATCGGGTAGCCCAGGACGGAGAGGGCGGTCACCGGCCGCCCGCCCATCGCGTAGATGTCGCTGACGGAGTTCGCGGCCGCAATCCGTCCGAAGCTGTGGGCGTCATCGACGCAGGGCGTAAAGACGTCCACGGTCTGCACGAGCGCGAGGGTGTCGCTCAGCCGGTAGATTCCGGCGTCGTCCCCGGCGGCCGTGCCGAGCAGGACGTCGGGGTGGTCGACCGGCGGGAGCCGCGAGAGGACCGCGAGCAGATCCTGCTGCCCGATCTTGGACGCGCAGCCGGCCTTGCGCACGTGCCGTGTCAGCGCCGTATCCGCCGAGCGCGCGGGCAGCTTTTCCCCGGCACAGAGGCAGACGTCGTGTTCCTTGAACACGTCGCACGGGCAGGGCTTCCGGGGCTCGCAGACGCAGTGGCCCAGCCGGATCGAGCGGCTCATCACCGCTTTACGGCGCGTGCGGTCCATCGAGGGCCTCCTTGACGGTATCGCCGACCCGTGGGAGTTCGCCGGGCAGCAGGGTTCGCATATCGAGCAGGACGCGATCGTTCTGGACGCGCGGGATGACCGGAGGGGCGCCGGTGCGCAACCGCGCCGCCAGCGCCGCGGCGCCGGCCGCGGCGGGCCGGATCGCGAGGAGCA
>PWTM01000210.1 GCA_003563855.1 PVC group bacterium
ACCGCCCGCCCGCCGGGTTCCTCGATCGCGCGGCGCCGTTGCACTGGCGGCAGGACGCCGACCGCAGCGGCTTCAATACGGGGGCGCTCGGGATCGTCTACGAGATGCTCCTTCGCTGGGTCGGCGAGGCGAGCCGCGTCCTGGCCGCCGGCCGCGTCTTCGTCCGCGTGCGCCGCGACGAGGCCGGCGCGGCGCGCGCCGTCACGGTGCCGGAACACCTCGACGTGCTGGCTGACCTCGCCTGCGGCGCGCTGCTCCACCTCCAGCAGAGCGCCGTCGCCGCGCTGCGCGCCGAGACCGGGACCTGGCTCTACGGCGACGAGGGCGTCCTGCGGTTCGACGGCGAGCGCCTCTGGTTCGGCGCGCGCGGCGATGCCGCGCCGACGCCGCTCGACATCCCCCCCGAAGAACGGGGCGGCTGGCGGGTCGAGGAGGAGTTCGTCGGGGCGATCCGCGACGGCGCGCCCGTGCGGCGCACGACGTTCGCGGACGGCGTGCGCTACATGGAGTTCACCGAGGCCGCGCGCCGTAGCGCCGCGCAGGGCCGCGCCGTCCACCTCCCGCTCGCGCTGGACGCGGGCGGCCCGTGAACCCCGCTTCGGTCACGCCGGCGCGTTGAAGAGCCGGTCGCCGGCGTCGCCGAGGCCGGGACGGATGTAGGCGTTGCGGTCCAGTCGTGGGTCGACGGCGGCGACGTGGATCGCGACGCTCGGGAAGCGGGTCCGGACCGCGCGCAGACCGTGCGGCGCGGCAATCAGTGCCAGGAGCTTGACCCGGGGCACGCCCCAGGCCTCGACCGCCGCCAGCGCGGCGACCGCGGAGCCGCCGGTCGCCAGCATCGGGTCGAGGACGAGGGCCACGTCCGCCGGACGGGCGGGCGGCAGCTTGCAGTAGTACTCGACCGGCCGGAGCGTCCGCTCGTCGCGGTAGAAGCCCAGGTGCCAGACCTC
The DNA here is from genome assembly GCA_003563855.1 of PVC group bacterium. Classification (GTDB taxonomy): domain Bacteria; phylum Verrucomicrobiota; class Kiritimatiellia; order PWTM01; family PWTM01; genus PWTM01. Next base: position 951 of record PWTM01000210.1, read on the forward strand.
GGCCTCGGGCAGCAGGTCGAGCACCGGCTCGACCATGCCGAGCCCGGCGCGGAGGATCGGGACCAGCCCGACGCGCGGCGCAATTCGCTGGGCCTCGGCCGGGGCCAGCGGAGTGCGAATGCGCCTGCGGCGCAGCGGCAGGTCGCGCGTGGCCTCGACCGCCAGGAGCGCCGCGAGCCGGCGCAGGGCGGCCCGGAATCCCTCGGGCGGCGTCCGCATGTTCCGCAGCACGGCCAGGTGATGTGCGACCAGCGGGTGGTCGGCCACCTCGACCGGGGCGGCAGGCTCCTTCCGCGTTTCCTCCATGGCGCGTCCCTTCCCCCGGTCAGTAGGCGTTCTGCCGCGTGAAAAGCGTCTTGAGCAGGATCTTGAAATCGAACGTCAGGGACCAGTTCTCGAGGTAGTAGAGGTCGTGGCGGATCCGCTCCTCGATGTCCGTGTTGCCGCGCAGTCCGTTGACCTGCGCCCAGCCGGTCATGCCGGGGCGGCACTGATGCCGCCACATGTATCGGCCGATCCCCTCCCGGAACTTCTCCACGAAGAACGGGCGCTCGGGGCGCGGACCGACGAGGCTCATGTCGCCGCGCAGCACGTTCCAGAACTGGGGCAGTTCGTCGAGGTTCCAGCGGCGAAGCCGCGCGCCGATGCGCGTGCAGCGCGGATCGTCCTCGACCGTCCAGACCGGGCCCGACTGCTCCTCGGCGTCAACGCGCATCGTGCGCAATTTATAGAGCGTGAACTGGTGACCGCCCTCTCCGCAGCGCACCTGGCGGAAGAATACCGGTCCGGGCGATTCGCGCTTGATCCGCACGGCTGCCCAGGCCAGCACCGGCGCGGCCAGCAGGAGACCGACCAGCGCGCCCGCGACGTCCTCGATGCGCTTCAACAGCCGGTTCCAGAAGACGTCCAGGGGCCAGCGACCCAGCCCCAGCAGCGGAATGCCCTCGAGCGTGTCCACCTCGACGGCCGCGGTCAGGATGCGGAAGAGGTCGGGCACCATGCGGAACGCGGCCAGGTGGCGGTCGCAGGCGAGCATGACCTCGACGCGCTCTGCGTGGGTAACGCCGGGGTCGGCGAGGATGACCTGGTCGACCCGCTCGCGCTTCAACAGCGGTTCGAGGTCCGCCAGCGTCCCGAGCACCTCGCCCTCCGCGATGGCCGGTGCCCGCGGGCTGTCCGGGCGGGTCGCGAGGAAACCCAGGACGCGCGCGCGAAGCCGCGGCTCCCGCTCCATCGCCCGCCGCAACCGGCCCGCCGTCGCATCGGCGCCGATGACGAGCACGCGGTCGAACGAGCGGGTACGGCGGGCGATGGCGATCTCGGCGCGGAACAGAAGCGCGCGTTCGACGAGCACGAACAGCAGGATCGCCGGCAGCGCGAGCCCCACGACCAGCCGGGCGAACGGCGGCTCCGTGCGGACCGAGAACCCGATCGCCATCGCCACCAGCATGCCCAGCAGAACGCCGCGCACCAGGCGCGGTACCCGGGCGCTGAACGGCCCGGTCTGCGGCCGCTCGTAGAGCCCGAGCGAGCGGAAAATCAGCACGAAGATCAGCGCGACCACCGCCGCGCCAAGCACGTAGAAGTCCCGCGATTCCGGGACCGGATGCAGCAGCGGAATCCAGCCGGCGTCGAACCGGATCCAGGTCGCCACGAGGATCCCGCCGAAAACCGCGCCCGCGTCCGCCGCCGCCGCAATCAGCGCGGCCGCCACGTCCCGCGTGTCCCGTCTGCGCATGGTGCGCGGAGTCTAGCGCCGGGACCGCCTCGCTGACAAGTGCTCCGGCGGCGGAGGAGGGGGGCAGTGGGCAGTTGGCCGTGACGCACGGCGTCGGGCGTCCGGCGTCGGGAGTCACCCCGACCTCCCTGCCGCAGCGGGGAAGGAGACGGCGAGGAGAACGTCGAACATCGAACGTCGAACGGGGACGGGAAGACAACCGCGAATGGACGCGAATGGCGGGGCGGGACGTGACGAAGCGAAGCGCGGAGCGCATGCCGGCGGGCGGATTGCCCCCGCAGGTTGTTGACAGGCCAGGGGACCGGGGGCCGGCGACGGTTAGCGTCGACAAATTATTAGAGCGCATTGAGATAGGCCGAAAGAAGGCCTCGATTTCGGTCTTAGGCGACACTTTTGGGGGCGGAAAGGGCGTCTAAGGGGAGAGCGTCTCCGGCGACGGAGCGTCGGAGGTGCAGACGGAGCGCGGAGGCGGGAGAGGAGTGGGCAGTTGGGAGGGGGGCGTTCAACGCTCAACGCTCAACGTTCAACGTTCAACGGCTTGCCGTCGGCCCAGTCTCGTCCTCGTCCTCGTCCTTCGTCCTCGCGGGGTCGAAGAGAGGGAGGAGCGGAGGCGGGGAGATCATCGAACATTGAACATCGAACGCTGAACGTCGAACGGAAGGCGGGAAGGCAACCGCGAATGGACGCGAATGATGGAGGGCGGGGGGGGGCGAGTGAGCGGTGGTCAGTGACCAGTGATCGGTGATCCGTGCTTCGCGCGCCGCGCTACGCAGGGCAAGCAGTGGGCAGTGGGCAGTGACGCACGGCGTCGGGCGTCGGAAGTCACACCCCCGCCCACCGTTCAGCGTTTCCCCCAACGCCTTCCGCCGGCATCCAGCCGCGGACCGAGTTGACGAGGTGGATCGCCTCGGCGCGCGCGAGGTCCGCCGGGGTCAGGTCCGCCTCCTCGATCTCGCCCTGGCGCAGCAGCGCCCTGCGCGCGATTCCGGGGAGCAGGCCGGCATCCAGCGGCGGCGTCAGGCGCCGGCCGTCGATCGTCAGGACCAGGTTCGCGAAGCAGGACTCCGTCAGCTCGCCGCGTTCGTTCACGAGCAGCACATCGTCGGCCTCGGGGTGCCGCCGCAGTGCGCGGTCGTAGAGCGAGCGGCGCGTGGTCTTGTGGTAGAGCAACACGTCCCGGGACTGCACCGGGCGGTCGTCGAGCGCGAGGCGGCGCGGCCCGAACGAACCGGGCAGCGGCGCGGCCTCGGTCCGGAACCCGCCGTCGCGGCCGGCCAGCAGCCGCACGCGCCAGGCCTCGTGCGGGTGCAGGGCCCGGCGCTCGCGCAGCGCCGCGAGGGCCGCGCCCGTACGCCAGGGAAACCCGAAGTAGCGCGCGCTGGCGCGCATCCGGGCGAGATGCCCGTGCAGGTACGCGTAACGGCCATCCTCGAGACGCAGCGTCTCGAGCAGGTCGAACCGCCGCGGCCGCGCGCGCGCGAAACGCGCCTTGAGCAGGCACTCGGCGTACTCGTCGTCCGCGCCCGAGCACCAGGTCACGCCGCTGCCGACCGGCAGCCGGACCGTCCCCGCGCGGCGGTCCGCGGTCAGCGTGCGGATCGGCACACTGAAGATCGCGTCGCCGCCCGGCCGCAACAGGCCGATCGCGCCGCAGTAGAACCCGCGCGGTTCGCGCTCGATCTGGCGCAGCAGGCGCATCGTCTGCGCCTTCGGCGCGCCCGTCACGGAACCGCACGGAAACAGAGCGCCCAGCAGCTCCGCCAGCGTCACGCCGGGCCGCAGCCGCGCCTCGACCGTCGAAGTCATCTGCCAGAGCGTCGGGCGGCGCTCGACCTCGAACAGTCGCGGAACCCGGACGGTCCCCGGGACAGCGACGCGCCCGAGGTCGTTGCGGACCAGGTCCACGATCATCACGTTCTCCGCCCGGTCCTTGGCCGAATCGGCGAGCCTGCGGCCGGCGGCCTCGTCCTCCTCCGCCCAGCGGCCCCGGGCGGCGGTCCCCTTCATCGGGCGGGCCTGCACGCGGTCGCCGTCGCGCCGGAAGAAGAGCTCGGGCGAGATCGAGAGCACGACCGTGTCGCCCAGGTCCAGCCAGGCCGCCAGGCCGGGTCCCTGCGCCGCCCGGAGGTCGCGATACCAGGCGTCGAGGTCGCCCTGGAACGGGGCCACGAGCGGAAACGTGTAGTTGGCCTGGTACGTCTCGCCGCGCGCGATCGCCGCGCGGATCGCCGCCACCGTCGCCCGGTATTCCGCGCGGCGGACCGCCGGGCGCCAGCGGCCGAGCCGGTAGCTCCCGGGCGGACCGGATGCGGACTCGGGCGGCGCCGGACGGTCGAAGACCGCCGCGGCCAGCAGCGGCGTGCCGCGGGATGACCGCGCGCGCAGCGCCGTGTCGAACGCCGGCGCGGCCTCGTAGGCGAGCGCCAGCGCGCACCAGCGGCCCGCCCGCGCCTCGGCCTCGAGCGCGTCCAGCGCGTCGGCCAGCTCGTCGCGCCGCCGTACCGTCAGGCTGCGCCGCGGCGCGACGAACCGGAGCCGGGGCTCCGGCGCTTCGGCGAAATCGAACCGGACCTCGATCGGCGCGCGCATGCGCGCATCCTGCGCCCGCCGCCCGCCCCGGGCAAGCGCGCGCCGGCGCGGAGCCCGTGCATAAGCCCGCCCCTTGCACGCGGCGCGGTTCGCGGCCATGTTAGGGTTTGTGGGGGCGCGAGCGGTGCTCCGGGCGACACGGCGAGAATTCGAAAGGCTGGCGATGCGGGATCGACACGCCGCAGGGAGACGGGTACGGATGCGCCGGGGGCTGCTGGCCGCCGCGGTCCTGGCGTGCGCCGCGACCGCTTCCGCACGCCTGGACCTGGCGCCGATGCTCGAACCGGACCGCCCCCTCTGGTCGCTGCGACGCGAGGATCTTTCGCGGTCCGTGCTCGCTCCCGGTCGGTTCCGCGCCGGCAATCCCTCGCGCTCCACCCATGTCCGACTCGGCGACCTCCCGATCGCCGAGGCGCTGCTAATCTGGGACGAGGACGGTACGCTGGCCGCGGTGCGGCTCGTGGCCGTCAGCCGCGGCGACGTTCCCGATCTCACGATCGAGGACCAGGACCGGATCCGGGCGGCCTGCGAGCGTATCGCGGCTGCCTGGGCCGGCGGCCGCGAGCGCGAAGAAGAGGAGGAGCGCCTGCAGGCGGCCGTCACGAACCGGCGGCGATGGACGCTCGACGATCGCGTCGTTACGCTGACCTGGGGGACCACCCGGCGGCATTTCCGGCGGATCACCGGGGCACGGGTCGAGCCGCGCGCGGAATACGTGCGCCTCGACATCCGTCCGCGCGCGCCCGAGGTCCGCGCGGAGATCGCCGTGCCGCCCGCCCGCCCCCCAACGGACACGGCGCCCGACCCGTGGGCCGCGCGCGTCGAGCAGCGCCCGAACGGCGACGTGCAGATCGTCGGCGTACCGATGGTCGACCAGGGCGAGCGCGGGTATTGCGTGGCCGCGACAATCGCGCGGTTGCAGCTCTATTTCGGGATGGAAGCCGATACCCACGAAGTCGCGCAATGGGTCAACGCGTCCCCGACGGCGGGCACGAATCCGGTCGAGATGATGGACGCGCTCCAGCGCTTCGGTACGCGCCTCGGCCTCTCGACGCGCCGCCACCTGGCCCTCGATCCGCCGTCGCTCGAGCGCCTGGTCCAGCAGTACAACCGGAAGGCACGGCGTTCCGGGAAGCCTGCGGTCGAGCTCGGGCGCGTCGTCCGTGTGGGCGCCGTCTTCGCCGCGATGGACAGCGAACTGCTCATCGAAAGCCGCGGGCAACAGCGCCGCGAATTCGAGCGGTTCCTCGGCCTCGTGCGACGGTACGTGGACGAAGGCATGCCGCTGGCCTGGACGCTGGTCCTGGGCAAGGTGCCCGAGAGCGGGCGGACCCCGCAGACCGCCGGGGGGCACATGCGGCTGATCATCGGCTACAACGACCGGACCCGGGAGTTGATCTTCAGCGATTCCTGGGGCGCGGGCCACGAGGCGAAACGGATCGCGATGGACCACGCCTGGGCCGTCACCGTGGGGCTCTACACGATCGAGCCGCGCTGAGACGCGTTCCGCCCTTTCCCCGCGACGCGGATGGCGTTAGGGTGAGGACGTGGGCCGCGGGCAGGCCCGCGGATTCGCGGGGTTCCTTCGTCTTCCACGGCCCCCGGGCAGCCGGAAGGAGAGCGTACACATGAAGACACCTCACATTCCGTCCTGGCGTCGGGCCGCCGCGCTCGGCGCCCTCGTCGGCCTCGGCGCGGCCTGCGGCCTGCCCGCGGAGCCGCCGGACAAGGCGGACCCCGAAACGCCGGACGCCCCTGCGGCGAGCGAGGCGCAGACGCCTGACTGGGAGCCCCCGCGCACCACCGAGCGGCAACGCGAGCGCGACCGGATGGTGCGGACGATCCAAGCCTACGGGCTCGAGGACGAGGCGGTGCTCGAGGCCATGGCCCGCGTGCCCCGCCACGCGTTCGTGCCGTCCGGGCAGGCGCGCCAGGCCTACGCCGATCGCCCCCTGCCGATCGGGCACGGGCAGACGATCTCGCAACCCTACATCGTCGCCGAGATGACGCGGCTGCTCCGGCTCCAACCGGAGGACCGCGTGCTCGAGATCGGCACCGGAAGCGGCTACCAGGCGGCGGTGCTGACCGAGTTCACGCCGCATGTGTTCACCGTCGAGATCATCGCGCCGCTCGCCGAGCGCGCAGGCGACGCGCTGCGCGAGCATGGCTACGACATCGTGCGCGTGCGCGTGGGCGACGGCTATCACGGCTGGGAAGAGAAGGGCCCGTTCGACGCGATCATCGTGACCTGCGCGGCCGGGCAGATTCCGCCGCCGCTCGTGCGCCAGCTTGCGCCGGGCGGCCGTATGGTGATTCCGGTCGGGCCCGCCGGCGCGGTGCAGACGCTCTACCTGCTGGAAAAGGATGACGAGGGCCGGGTCTTCAGCCGTTCGCTGATGTCGGTCCGGTTCGTCCCGCTTCTTCGCCAGGCCCCGTAGGAGCCGCGCCCCGTGGTCAGCGCCGGGCACGACGGAGGAGCCGCCGCCGCGGGAAACGGACCGGGCGCCGCGCGGCGGACGCGGCTCGGGCTGCTGCTGGTCTCGGCCTCGGCGCTGGCCCTCGAGCTGACGCTGATGCGGATCCTCGCGCTGCGCTTCTGGCATCACGTCGCCTACCTCGTGATCAGCGTGGCGCTGCTCGGCTTCGGCGCGAGCGGGACGATGCTGACGTTCCTGCGCCCGCGGATCCTGCGCCACCGGCAGGCGTGGCTGGCGGGGCTGGCCGGCGCCTTCGCGCTGCTGACGGCACTCGGCGCCCGGCTGGCCGCGCGGCTCCCGCTCGAGGTCCAGTTCCTCGCCTGGGACCCGCGCCAGGCGCTCGGGATCCTCGCCCTGCAGGCGCTGGTCCTTCTGCCGTTCCTCTGCGCGGGCGGCTTCGTCGGGGCCGCGCTGCTCGACCGGCCCGAGCGGGTCAGCGGGCACTACGCGGCCAACCTGCTCGGTTCGGGGCTCGGCGCGGTGGGGGCGGTTGCGCTCATGCACCTGTGGAGCCCGGAAACGCTGCTCGCCGCACTGGCGGTTACGGCGGCCGCCGCGGCCGCGATCCTGACCCCGTGGCGTGTCCGCAAGGCCGCCGTGGCGGCGGGGCTCGGCGCGGCGGCCCTTGCGTTCCTCCACATCGCGGCGCCGCTGCGTCCGGCCTATTCCGCCTACAAGCGCCTGTCCTTCGAGCGGGCGGCCGGCGCCGAGGTGCTGCACGAAGCGCACGGCCCGCTCGGCCGCCTCCACGTCATCGACGGTCCGGCCGTCCATGAGCACCCCGGCCTCGCCTGGCAGTACACCGGCCCGATCCCGCCGCACGTGCTGCTGCTGATCGACGGCGACCAGGCGAGCGCCGTCTACGACGCGCCCGCGCGCGAGGACTGGGCGTTCATGGACCACACGACGGCCGCGGCCGCCTACGCGCTGCACGCGCGGCCGGATGTCGCCCTCATCGGCGTCGGCGGCGGGTCCGGGATCGGGCTCGCCCGTTACCACGGGGCGCGCGCGGTGACGGCTCTCGAGGCCAACCGGGACGTGATCGAAGCGCTGCGCGGCCCGCTGCGCGCGCGCGGCGGCGCGATCCTGGACGCGCCCGGCGTGACCGTGCTGCGCCGCGAAGCGCGCGCCTACTTCACCCGCGACGGGCCGCGCCACGACCTCATCCTCGTGCCGCCGATGACCGGCTTCGGCGCGGCCGGCGGCGGGCTGCTCGCCGCGCAGGACGCCTACCTGCACACCGTCGAGTCCTTCGGCGGCATGCTCGACCGCCTGCGGCCCGGCGGAACAGTGGCGGTGACGGTCTGGATGCAGGACCCGCCGCGCGCGGGGTTGCGCGCGCTCGAGACGCTGGCCGAGGCGCTGCGCCGGCGCGGGCGCGATCCGGCCCCGCGCCTGGCGATGCTCCGCAGCCGCACGACCGTCACGGTGCTTGCCCGGCGCGAGGAATTCGATGCGGCCGATCTGGCCGCGCTGCGCGGGTTCGCGGATGCGCGCGGGTTCGACCTCGGCTACCTGTCGGACCTGCGGATGGAGGAGACGAACCGGTTCCACGCGCTGCCCGAACCCTACGACTTCGAGGGCGCCCGCGCGCTGCTGGGACCGGAGCGCGAGGCGTTCCTGCGCGACTACCTTTTCGCGATCGATGCACCGACCGACGACCGGCCGTTCTTCTTCCACACCTTCCGCTGGCGCCGGTTCGGCGAGTTCCGCCGCCAGCTCGGCGGCCGGGTCCGGGCCTTCCTCGAGCCGGGCGTGCTCGTTCTGCTCGCGGCCTTCGTGCAGACGGCCGCGCTGGCGCTGCTGCTGATCCTCGCGCCGCTGCTCTCGCGCCGGACGGCGCCCGTCCGCCGCACGGGTCGCGCGGCGACACTCGGCTTCTTTCTCGCGCTCGGGGTGAGCTTCCTCATGCTGGAGATGGCGCTGCTCGGTCGGTTGATCCTCTACCTGGCGCATCCGATCCATGCGGCCTCGGTCGCCGTGGCCAGCTTCCTCGTCTTCGCCGGGCTCGGCAGCCGGCTGAGCGCGCGCTGGCGTCTGCCGGAACGGCGGCTGATCCGCCGGGCCGGCCTTGTGGTCGCGGCACTGGCCGCCGGCTACGCACCGGGCCTCGGGCCGTGGCTGGCCTGGAGCCAGGGAGCGCCTTTAGGCCTGCGGCTGGCCGTGGCGGCGGCAACGGTCGCGCCGCTGGCGCTTGCGATGGGGCACCTCTTCCCGAGCGCCTTGCGCCAGCTCGGGCGCGCGGCCCCGGAACTGGCGCCCTGGGCCTGGGCGGTCAACGGGTTCGGCTCGGTCCTGGCCGCCGTCGGCACGCCACTGCTCGCCATGCAGATCGGGTACACGCGCGTCGGGTTCGTCGCGGCGGCCGGTTACGCCGCTGCCGCCGTGCTCGCCACGCGGCTGCCCGGCGCCAGGGGCGGACCCGTGAGCGGTGATCAGTCATCAGTGATCCGTTCCTTGCGGTCCGCGACGTCTTCGCCACTGTTCACCGATCACTGATCACCGCTCACTGGCCCGGCCCGCTGCCTTGGCCTGCCGCGCCATAGCCCCGCAGGGGCGACGGCGGGCGCACGGGGCAACCGGACGCACTCCCGCGCTGGCCTGCTGGCCCACACCGATGCCGGGCAAGCCGGGTTTGGCGCTGCCGCTGGGGTTTCCGCCTATGGAGTCCACACCGTGTTCCCTGTCCCCGCGATCCGCGCTATGCTGCGCAGCGCGTGAGCGACCTCTTCTTTCTCTTCGGCGGCGCCTTTGTCATCGGGCTCTCGGGCGCGATGATGCCGGGACCCGTGCTGACGGCGACGATCGGCGAAACCGTCCGGCTCGGGTTCCGGGCCGGCCCCCTGATCGTGCTCGGCCACGCGCTGGTCGAACTCGCATTGCTGGCCGTGGTCGTCGCCGGGCTCGGCGGCTGGCTGCGGGCGCCCGGCGTGCTCGGCCTGCTGGGCGTGGTGGGCGGATCGGCGCTCGTCGCGATGGGCGCGCAGACGATCCGCACGTCCGGGGCGGCGGCGCGTGCGCTGGCCGCCGCCGAGTCCGCACCCACCCCGGCGCCGCGGCTCGGACCGGTGGCGGCCGGGATGGCGCTGAGCGTATCCAACCCCTACTGGCTGCTCTGGTGGGCCACGATCGGGCTGCACTACGCGGCCCAGGCACTGCAGCGAGGGCCGGCGGGGCTCGGCGCCTTCTACGCGGGCCACATCCTCTCCGACCTCGCCTGGTACAGCCTCGTCGCCGCGGCCGTGGCAGCCGGGCGCCGGGTCTGCCCGCCATGGGTCCACCGGTGGGTCCTCGCCGGCTGTGGGTTGGCGCTGGCCGCGCTCGGCGCCTTCTTCTTCGGGGACGGGCTCGGCACGCTGGCCGGGAACTAGGGAGGCAGGTGTGGGGCGGCCCTGCGCGGTGCGGCTGCCCGCCGTCTACCGTCGGCGCAGCGTGATCTCCCGCACCTCGACCTCGCCGGCGAACGTGCCGCGCACGTCGATCTGTGCGCGCGTAGCGCCCGCTGGGAGCGTGAACGTCTCCCGCGCGCCCATCCAGCCGTCCCGCCGGCGCAGGTTCGGTTCTTTGAGCACGAAGTGGTCAAGGCTCTCGGGCCCCTCCGCGGTCTCGCGCTCCACGCGGACGCCGAGCGCGATGCGGCCGGCGAATCCGTCGGCGCGGCGGAAGAGAGCCTCGGCCGTCAAGCGGTCGCCGGGCGCCACGAGAACCGGGGTGGCGGCGACGCGCAACGGCGCGCGGGGCGCGCGCGAGCGCAGGCGGAGCACCGAGCCCTCTTCCGGATCCACGACGAGTTGCGCCGCCTGGCGGCGGCGGTGGCCGAGGCGGACCTCCCAGCCGGGAATCGGCGCACCGGGCGGCGATGCCCGAAGGGGGAGGGCGACGATGGCCCGATCAGGGGGAATATCCGTCGCACGCGGCAGGGAGGCGCGTGTCGCGCCGATCACGACCGAGCGCCGGGCGTAGCGGTGGAGCGCGACGCCGGCCGAGGCGGCGCCGAGGACGAGTGCGGCGGCCAACGCGACCGTGGCGCCGCGGTAGCGGCGTACCCGCCGGTTGAGCGCCGCCAGGTCGCGCACCGGGTCCGCACCGCGCGCGCCGTCCTCCGGCCGGTCCGGCGGACGGAAGAAGAGCCGCGGCCGTACGGGCGCCGCCTCGCGCCGCGGATCGGCGGCCAGGAACGGGTCCTCGCCGCCGGGGCGGCCCGCCCGACAGACGGCGGCGCGGTAGGCGTCGAGGTCGAAGGGGATCCGGCGGAAATACACGGCCCGGCGGCCGGGGTCGTAGAGGCAGTAGCAGGCCCGCGGATCGCCATCGCGCGGCTGGCCGACGGAGCCGACATTCACGAGGGTGCGGCGGTCGGACTCGACGACCAGGTCCTGCGCCTCGACGCGTCGAGGCGTGCCACTGGCGCCGAGCAGGTAGACGCCGGGGCAGTGCGAGTGGCCCACGAAGAGCAGCCGTTCGCGGGTCCGCGCCCAGGAGGGGAGGGCGGTCTCGGGTTCGAGCACGTAGCGAAACGATGCCGGCTCGGCGAACTCGCCGTGCGCGCAACGGAAACCGGGACCGCGGAGCGAGAGCGGCCAGGTCGCCATCAGTGCGCGCGCCTTGCGGTCGAGCCGGCCGCGGGTCCAGTCGAGGATCGTCCGCGCGTCGCCGCTGAAGAGCCCCGCGTTCATCCGGCCGCAGAGCGCCGCGTCGTGGTTCCCGAGCACGAAGTGGTGAACAGAGGCGTAGGTCGAGGCGAGGACATCGGCCGGATCGGGGCCGTAGCCGACAACGTCACCGAGGCAGATCACCCGGTCCGCGCCCAGGCTGGCGAAATCGAGCTGCACGGCGGCCCACGCCTGCGCGTTCGCGTGGATATCCGAGACAATCGCGTAGAGCATGCCCCCTCCCGCTCCTGCATACCCCTGCTACCCCTCGCGCCCCCCCCCTGTCAATGCCGTCCACGCGCCCCAGTTAGGGACACAGCATATCTCATTAGGGGACTCGGCCTTCCTGTGCACATGACTGCCGGCCCTTCCGCGCCAATCCCCTGGGCGTAGCCCTCCGCGCCGGACTCCGATCCGCGGGCGTTCCAGGGGGCACGAATCACGGCGCCGTAACGCGGCGGACATTCCGCGTGGGTGGAGCGCGCCCGGTGCGCGCAGGCGGGGCGCACCTCGCCTCTGGAGGATGCCCTTGGACTGAGGATCTCCGCCGCCGTCAGTTCGACGGCGTCACCGCCGCCAGGCGAAGGTCGCGGGCCGTGTAAAGGCCCTTGAAGGTCACGCGCCGCATCGGGCGCGCCCCACTCTTGCGACGCGCCCCGAAATAGTCCCGGTGCGCCTGGAAGACCGACTCGACGAACGCACGGCTCCCCAGCGCCACCCCGTCACTGAAGTACCGTACCCGGCAGCGCAACGCCTGTCCGGCGCTGAGCTTGCCCCCGGAGGCGAGCACGGCGCGCACCCCTTCGGTGCTGAATCCCGGGCGTGCCTCCGTGCTCTCCCCTTCCACGAAGAGCCACTCCCGGTACCGCTCCTGCGCCCTGCGCCAGTCCGAAGGCTGGCCCACGCTCGCGAGTACCGTGCCGAGCCCTGCGCGCGCACGACCCGAGCCCCCCATCGCTTCCCCATACCCGCAGTACCGGTAGGTGGCCGGATCCTTGGCCAGACCGGCTCGAACCGCATTCAGGTCAATGTACGCGGCCATCGTCGCCAAGGCCTCTCCGCTCTCCACCAGCACGCTCTTGAACCGCTCCTCCCAGAGCGTCCCCCGCCGCCCGCGCGCCCGGTTGAAACGCTGCGTAAAGCGTTGCTTGAGCGTCTTCATGAACTCGGAGATGTCCCCCATCCGGTAGAGGTACCGCTCCCGAAGTTCGCTGGCCTCGCGCTCCGTCGCCTCTGTTCCGAGCGCCCGCAGTGCCTGCAGCCGTGCGGCCAGCTCCCGCGCCCGCGCCCCCCCGTAGAGAGCGCTCACCCGGCGCGCCAGCTCGGCATCCTCCGGCTCCCCGCGTTCCGGAACCTCCACCAGGAGGTGGAAGTGGTTGCTGAGCAACGCGTACGTCAGCACTCGGACGCCGCAGAACGCCTCGCAGGCCCGAAGCAGCCTGCGAAAGCGCTCGCGCTCCGCGTCCCCAAGCACGAACTTGCGCTCAATGACCCGGCTCATACAGTGGTAATAGTCCCCGCCTTCCCCCTTGATCCGTGCCGTTCTCATCGTCTTCTTCCTCCCCATGCCGGCTTTCGCGCCGAGGCTGCCGCATGTGTCGCGGCATGAGAAACGAGGCTACAGATCCAACGAAGGCCAGTCAAATAGAAATGGTATGTCCCTAAATATTCGGCGTGGAAATGGGGGGCAGGTGTGGTAGGGTCGCGGCGGCGTGAGTGCGGAACGGGATAGCCGGGCGAAGCTCGGGCAGGCGCAGCGCGTGGTGGTCAAGATCGGGACGCGCGTGCTGGCGCAGGCCAACGGGCGGCCGCACCTTGCGCGAATGCGCGCGCTGGTCGGTCAGATCGCCCGGGCGCGGCGTGAGGGGCGCGAGGTGGTCGTCGTCAGTTCGGGCGCGGTGGCCGCCGGCATGGAGGCGCTCGGCCTTCGTCGCCGGCCCCGGACGCTCCCGGACCTTCAGATGTGCGCGGCCGTCGGCCAGTCGCGGTTGATGGCCCGCTATGACCGGCTCTTCGGCGCCCGTCGTTGCGCCGTCGGCCAGGTGCTGCTCACGCACGACGGACTGAAGATGCGCGAGCGGCACCTGAACGCCCGCAACACGCTGCTGAAGCTGCTGCGCAACGGGATCATCCCGATCGTGAACGAGAACGACGCGGTTTCCGTTGAGGAAATCCGTTTCGGCGACAACGATGTGCTGGCTGCGCTGGTGGGGTTGCTGATCGACGCCGATGCGCTGATCCTGCTGACAACGGTCGACGGCTTGAGGGCTCCGGCCGGGCCCCGGACGCGCCGCGTCCCCTGGCTGGGAGCGGTGACGCCCTCGGAGCTGGCCCTCGTCTTCGGGGCGAGCAACGAGCTTTCGACCGGGGGGATGGCTTCGAAGCTGGAGGCGGCGGAGATGCTCGCCGGGGTCGGGGGCCGGGTCGTCATCGCCAACGGTCGTTCCGAGGGCATCGTGACGCGAATCCTCGCCGGCGAGGACACCGGCACGCTGATCGGGGGCGCCGGGCGGCGCGGTCCTCGCGGGCGGCGCCGCTGGATCGCCTTCTTCCACCGCGTGAACGGCACGCTGATCGTCGATGACGGCGCCGCGGAGGCCCTTGAGCGGCGGGGCCGGAGCCTGCTGCCGATCGGCCTCCGGGGCGTCGAGGGGGCCTTCCCCGCCGGCGCGGTCGTGAACGTGAAGACGGCCCGTGGACGGCTGGTCGGGCGCGGTCTTTCGAGCTATTCGGCGGCGGATATCCGGCGCATCATGGGGCGGCGGACTTCGGAGCTGCCCGCGATCCTCGGGGAGCGGCGTTTCGACGAGGTCATCCACCGGGACAACCTGACGGTGTTTCATGCCGTGGAGGGAGCGCAGCCATGAGCCTGAACGAAGACATCCGCGCGATGGGCGAGCGCGCACGTACGGCCGCCCGTGCGCTGGCGCTGCTATCCACGCGCCGCAAGAACGCGATTCTCGAAGCGATGGCCGCCGAGCTGGATGCGCGCCGCGAGGCCCTGCGCTCAGCCAACGCGAAAGACCTGGCCGCGGGCCGCGAGGCCGGACTGCCCGCCGCCTTGCTGGACCGCCTCGCCCTGACCGACGAGCGGTGCGACGCGATGAGCAAGGGCCTGCGCGATATCGTGGCGCTGAAGGATCCGGTCGGCGGCCGGATCAGCCGCTGGATCCGGCCGAACGGGCTGGTAATCCAGAAGCTTCGCGTGCCGATCGGGGTCATCGCGATCATCTACGAATCGCGTCCGAACGTGACGGCCGACGCGGCGGGGCTCTGCATCAAGACGGCCAACGCCGTCATCCTGCGCGGCGGGCGCGAGGCGCTGGCCTCGAACCTCGCCATCGCCGAGGCGCTGCAGGCGGGCGGCGCGAACCGCGGCCTTCCGGAGGGCGCGATTCAACTGGTCGCCACACCCGACCGCGACGCGGTGCGCGCCTTGGTCCAGCTCGAGGGGCTCGTGGACCTGGTCATCCCGCGCGGCGGCGAGGGCCTGATCCGCGCGGTGACCGAGCAGGCGCGGGTCCCGGTGATCAAGCACTACAAGGGGGTATGCCACACCTACGTCGACGCCTCGGCCGACCCGGCGATGGCGCTGGACATCTGCGAGAACGCCAAGTGCCAGCGGCCGGGCGTCTGCAACGCCATGGAGACGCTGCTCGTCCACGCCGACGTCGCGGCGGCGTTCCTTCCCGCGCTTGCGCAACGGCTGCGCGCGCGCGGGGTCGAGCTGCGCGGCGACGCGGAGGCGCGGCGGCATGTGCCCGACCTGACGCCGGCGACGGAGGAGGACTGGGCGGCCGAGTACCTCGACCTGATCCTGGCCGTGCGCGTCGTCCCTGATGTGCGCGCGGCCGTGGCCCACATTCACCGCTACGGTTCGGGCCATTCGGAAGCGATCGTCGCCGCCTCCGAGGCGGCCTGCCGCGTCTTCACCCAGGAGGTGGACGCGGCGGCGGTCTACGTCAACGCCTCGACCCGCTTCACCGACGGCGCCGAGTTCGGCATGGGCGCGGAAATCGGGATCAGCACCGATAAGCTGCACGCCCGGGGTCCGATGGGCCTGGAGGAGATGACTAGCTACAAGTACGTGGTGCAGGGCGCCGGGCAGACGCGCTCGTGAGCGCGAAGGACAGCGGTTGGGACGAGGCGGCATGGGCCGACCTGGACGCCGCGACCCGCCGCCGTGCGCTCGCGGCCCGCGGCGATGCCGCCTGGTCCGAGCTGACGCGGTCGGCGCGCGCCGTCATGCGGGCCTACACGACGAGCTTCTTCATCGTCAGCCGCTTTCTGCCGCGCCGGAAGAGAGCCGACCTCGAGGCGGTCTATGCCAGCCTGCGCTATCCCGACGAGGTCGTGGACACCTTTCCGCTCGATGCGGATGCCCGCCGCACGCGGCTGAAGGCGTGGGGCGACGCCTACGCGCGCGCCTTCGGCCGGTCGCTGCGGGAGAATCTCGCCGATGGGGTGCCCTGCTTCCTGGCCGGGTTCGTCGAGGTTGCCCGCCGCGCCGAGATTCCACGGGCCCACTACGAGGCTTTCCTCGCCGCGATGCGCCGGGACCTCCGGCCCGCACCCTTCGCGACGCTCGACGCCCTGATCGACGACTATGTCTACGGCAGCGCGATCGTGGTCGGCTACTTCCTCTGCCACATCTACGGCAGCGCCACGCCGGCACAGTTTCCGGCCGCGCTGGAGGCCTCCCGGGAGTTGGGCATCGCGCTGCAGTTCACGAACTTTGTCCGCGACGTGACGGAAGACCACCGGCGCGGCCGCTGCTACCTGCCGCAGGACCTGCTGCGCGCCGAGGGGATCGAGACGCCGGACCCGTCGGATCCGGCGCAACGGGAGGGACTGGTGCGCGCGGTGCACGCCCTGGCGCGCGAGGCGGAGACCCGCTATGCCCGGGTATCGGAGGCGATCGGAACGTTCGCGCCGGACTGCCGGGTCGCGATCCGCGCCTGCATCAAGGTTTACGGCCGGTTGAACGCGCGGATCCTGACCGGCGAGGGCTTCCCGCACGGGCGCGCGAGCGTGCCGATGCGCGAGAAGTGGCGAGCCCTGCCGCCTTCGAAGTACTGGCGCGTCCCGCTGGCCTACCTCGAGAGATGAACTGCGCGGCATCCAACGCCGGATCGGCGGAGCGCGTCCTGGTCGTCGGCGGCGGGCTGGGCGGGCTTTCAGCCGCCATTCACCTGTGCCTGGCCGGCCGGCCGGTCACGCTCCTCGAGGCGCAGCCCCGGGTCGGAGGGCGCGCCTCGCGCATCGCGTCCGAAGGCTTCACCTTCGACACCGGCCCCTCGTTGCTGAATTACCCCTGGGTTTTCGAGGAGCTCTTTGCCGCGGCGGGCCGCCGGCTGGCGGACGCGGTCGAGCTCTGCCCCGTCGACCCGGGCGTCACGTTCCGCTGGCCGGACGGCACGGGCCTGGAGCTTTCGACCGACCTCGACCGGCTGCGCGCGAGCCTCGAGCGCATCGAGACCGGTGCGGGGGAGCGGCTCTGGGCGTTCCTGGCGGACGCGGAGCGCAAGTACGCGTTCTCCTTCCAGAAGCTGGTCACGCGCAACGCGCGCAACCCGCTCACCTGGTTCGGGCGGCTGACGCCGGGCGAGATGTGGGCGACGTCGGCCTGGCGCTCGCTCTACGCCGAACTCGGCCGCTTCTTCCGCAGTCCCCATATCCGGGAGGCGCTGGGTTCCTACGCGATGTACCTCGGCGGTTCGCCCTGGGCGCTGCCCGGGCTGTTCTCGATCCTGCCCTACGGCGAGCTGGCCTATGGGCTCTGGCTGCCGCGGGGCGGGATGTACGCGCTGGTCGAGGCGATCGAGCGGCTCGCCCTCGACCTCGGCGCGGAGATCCGGACCGGCTGCCCGGTCGCGTCGATCCATGTCGAGGGCGGGTCGGTCCGGGGGGTGGAGCTGGCCGGGGGCGGATTCGAGGCGGCATCGCGGATCGTCTCGAACGTGGACGTGCCGGTCACGCGCGCGCGCCTGCTCTCGGACCCGGCGTTGCGCGCCGCGGGCGCACGCCGCAACCGGCGTGTGCGGATGACGCCGGGCGTGGTCTCGTTCTACTGGGGCCTGCGCGCCTGCCCGCGCGGACTCGGGCATCACACCATCTTCCTTCCGGCCGACGTGCGCGGAAGCTATCGCGACCTGACGGAGCGGGGCCGCATCCCGGCCGCGCTGCCGTTCTACACAAGCGCGCCCTCGCGCACCGATCCGGACCTGGCGCCGCCGGGGCACACGGCGCTGTTCGTGCTCGTGCCGACGCCCCCGCTCTCGGCGCTCGGGCCCGTCGACTGGCCCCGCGAGACCGCCGCACTCCGCGCACGCGTCCTCGAGCGGCTGGCCGCCGAGGGGCTGGCGCTGGACCCGGCCGACTTCGTCTGCGAGCACGTCTGGACGCCCGCGGACTGGGGCGAGCGGTTCGGGCTGCACGACGGCTCGGCCTTTGGCGCCGCACACACGCTCTTCCAGATGGGGCCGTTCCGCGACCCGAACCGGGACCCGCGTGTGCGCGGGCTCTACTATGTCGGCGCCGGCACGACACCGGGCACCGGCGTACCCATGGTTACGCTGGGCGGGGCGATGACGGCCGAACAGGTTCTCACGGATGCATGTTGAGCGCTACGGCGACGGGCCGCGGGTCGCGCTGGCCCTGCACGGTTGGGGCGGGGACCACCGGGAGTTCGCACCCGTGGCCGCGCGCCGGCCGCCGGACGCCGCGCTGCTGAGCGTCGACCTCCCGGGCTACGGCCGATCGCCGCCGCCGGACCGGTGGACGCCGGCCGGGATCGCGGCGCCGATCCGCGTGGAGCTGGAGCGGCGCGCGCTCGGTCCGATCCCCGTGATCGCGTTCTGCAGCGGCGCCGTCGCGGCCCTGCGGCTGGCGCTCGATGCGCCGGATCTGGTCGCCCGGATCGTCCTGGTCGATCCGTTCGACCGCGTGCCCTGGTTCTTCCGCCATTTCACCTGGGGCCGCGCCGGGGAGCGCGCCTTCCGTGCGGCCTTCGTGAATCCGCGGGGCCGGGCGATCATCAACGCGGTGTTGCGGCGCCGCCAGGGTTCGTCGGCCGACTTCACGGCGGCCTTCCAGCGGATCGACCCGCTCCTCGTCCTGCGCTACCTGCGCGTCTTCGACGCCTTCGACCGCGAGGAGGCGTTTGCGGGGCTCACGCTGCCGATCGACCTGGTGCACGGCAGCCGCACGTTCGGCGCCGTGCGCCGCGCGGTCCGCGCCGCGGCACGCCGCTGGCCGCAGGCGCGCCTGCACCGGCTC
>PWTM01000352.1 GCA_003563855.1 PVC group bacterium
GAGCGGATCGAGTCGGAGACCGTCGTTCCGGTCGGCTTGCTTTCAGTGGGCCCGGAGCGCGACCGAACCTTCGCGCGGCGGGAGGCGTGAGAACGGTGTGCGTCCCGCCCGAGAACGGCTGCCCGCCCGCCGAGCCGGCGCCGGACCCCGGGCTGCCCCGGCATGTCGCGATCATCATGGACGGCAACGGCCGGTGGGCGAAGCGCCGGCGGCTGCCGCGGCTGCGTGGGCACGAGGCGGGGGCGGAATCCGTGATCGCGGCGGTTCGCGCCTGCGGCGACCTGGGCATCGCCTGCCTGACGCTTTACGCCTTCAGCGTCGAGAACTGGTCCCGGCCGCGCGCGGAGATTGCCGGGCTCATGGCGCTGATCCGCCGCTTTCTGCGCGAACGCGAGGCCGAACTGCACGAGCGGCGCATCCGGCTGCGCGTGATCGGCCGCATGTGCGACCTGCCCGCGGACGTCCGGCGGGCGTTGGACCGGGTCATGGCCGAGACCGCGGAGTACCCTGATCGCCAGCTCGTCCTCGCGTTGAGCTATGGCGGGCGCGCGGAGATTGCGGACGCCGCGCGGCGTATCGGCGAAGCGGTGCGCGCGGGAACGCTCGATCCGCGGGACATCGACGAGGCGGCGGTGGCGGCCCGGCTCTATGCGCCCGACGTCCCGGATCCGGACCTGATGATCCGGACCAGCGGCGAGCTGCGGCTCAGCAACTTCCTGCTCTGGCAGCTTTCCTATGCCGAGCTCTTCTTCTCCGAGGTCCTCTGGCCGGATTTCCGCGAGCGGCACCTGGTCGAGGCCGTGGAGGACTACCGCCGCCGACAGCGCCGTTTCGGGGAGGTCCGGTGAGCGCATGCTGCGGGCGCGCGTCATCAGCGGGCTGAGCATCGGCGCGGCGTTGCTTGCGGCGACACTGGTGTTGCCCGGCCCGGGTGCGCTCGCGATCGTGCTGGGGCTCGGCGTGCTCGGGCTGCGCGAGTTTTTCGCGCTGCTGGGGGCCGCCCGCGTCCCGAGTTTCCGTGCGCTCGGCCTCCTGGCGGGCGCGGCAATGATCCTCGCCGCCTGGGCGACCGCGACCGGCGTCGCGATCGCGCGCGTGGACCTCGAGATCCTCACGCTGGCCCTCTGCCTGGGCGCCGTCTTCATCCGCCCGATCTTCGTGCGCGGGAACGCGTGCCCGCCGGAGGCGGTCGGCGGGACGTTGACGGGGTTGTTCTTCGTCGCCTTTCCGCTGACGTTCCTTGTGCGCATCCTGATGGCCTGGGGGCCGATGACCGGCCGGTGGCCGCTCTTCTTCATGATCGCCGTGGTGAAGATGTCCGACACCGGCGCCTACCTGGTCGGCCGCGCCTTCGGCCGTCGCCGGCTGGTGCCGCGGATTTCCCCGGCGAAGACATGGGAGGGCCTGGCCGGAGGACTGCTGACGGCCGTGGGGGTCAGCGTGGCGGTGCGGTTCCTCGCCGGAGGGCGGGTGGGACCGATGGTGTTGGGTACCGGGGATGCCCTCGTGCTGGCCGGCCTGCTCACGCTCAGCGGTCTCCTGGGCGACCTCTCCGAATCGGTCCTCAAGCGGGCGGCCGGCGCGAAGGATTCGAGCACGCTGATCGCCGGCATGGGCGGGCTGCTGGATGTGCTCGACAGCCTGCTTCCCTCGGCCCCGCTCTTCTACTTCTACGTGCTGCTCAGGGGGATCTGACGCCTTTTTTGAACGTCGGGTCCCGGGCCACGGTCGTACAGCAGGAATCGCGGGCGCGTCTCCCTCGCTTTTCGCGGGCGGCGGCGCCCGGAGGGGAGATTTCGTATGGGCGGCGAGACGCAGGACATTCAGGAACTGACGCGGCGGGTCGAGGCGGCCTCGGCCTTTGTGGCGCCACTGCGCGCGGAGATCGGCAAGGTCATCGTCGGCCAGGCGTACCTGGTCGACCGCATGCTGATCGGCCTGCTCGCGAACGGGCACCTGCTGCTCGAGGGGGTGCCCGGCCTCGCGAAGACACTGGCGGTACGCGCACTGGCGGCGGCCATCGACGCGCCGTTCCGGCGGATCCAGTTTACGCCGGACCTGCTGCCGGCTGACCTGATCGGTACGCAGATCTACAACCCGCGCGACGGGACGTTCGCGACCCGCAAGGGCCCGGTCTTCGCCAGCCTCGTCCTGGCCGACGAGATCAACCGGGCGCCGGCCAAGGTGCAGAGTGCGCTGCTGGAGGCGATGCAGGAGCGGCAGGTGACGATCGGCGAGGACACCTTCCGGCTCCCGGATCCGTTCCTCGTCCTGGCGACGGAGAACCCGATCGAGCAGGAGGGGACCTACCCGCTGCCGGAGGCGCAGGTCGACCGGTTTATGCTGAAGCTGCGCGTCGACTATCCCTCGATGGAGGAGGAGCGTCGCATCCTGGACACGCGGGCCACGACGGCGGAGCGCTTTGATGTCCGTCCGGCGGTCGCGCCTGCGCGCATCCTCGAGGCCCGGCAGGTGGTCGACGCGCTGTACACGGACGCGAAGATCAAGGACTACATCCTGCGGATCGTCTTTGCGACGCGGGTTCCGGCCGAGTACGGCCTGGATCTTCGGGACTACATCCGCTACGGCGCCTCGCCGCGCGCGACCCTGTACCTGGCGATCGCCGCGCGCGCGCACGCCTTCCTCGAGGGGCGCGGTTACGTCAATCCGCAGGATGTCAAGGCGGTGGCGCTGGATGTGTTGCGCCACCGGATCATTCCGTCCTACGAGGCGGAAGCGGAGGAGATGACGAGCGACGGACTGGTGCAGAGGATTCTGGAGGCGCTGCCGGTTCCCTGAGACGGCGGCGTGCGACGGCAACCCTGGAGACACGGCGATGATGGCCACGAGACAATGGGAACGGGTGCGGCGGTTCATGCCGCGGCTCAACGAGTTGATGGATGTGCTGCCGGACGATCTGCATGGCCGCGTGGTGCGCGAGCACATGCGCAAGACCGAATCGACGCTCCGCACCGCGGTCGACCGCGGGGACGGGCCGCCGGCCGGTGCGACGGCGCGCGCCGCTTTCGCGGCCGCGATGGCCGAGTGCGCGCACCTGGTCCACCTCATCGTGGCGGCCGGCCTGGTGCAGAGCGACCGGGCGGCGGATGTCGAGCGCGAGGCGCGCGAGCTGGCCGCTGCCGCGAAGGCGAAGGCCGCTCGGGGCGCGCGGCGCACCTTGGCCGCCTGAGCGGACGGTGGCGCGCCGGGGTGGCGGAGGCGTGATGCCGTGATTCCGCGCGAGATTCTTCGGAAGGTCCGGCGCATCGAGATCCGGACGCGTCACCGCGTAAACGACGTCTTCGCGGGCCGGTACCACAGTGTCTTCAAGGGCCGCGGCATGGAGTTCGACGAGGTGCGCGCCTACCAGCCGGGCGACGATGTGCGCGCGATCGACTGGAACGTCACGGCCCGGCTGGGGCACCCCTTCATCAAGAAGTTCGTCGAGGAGCGCGAGCTGACCGTGATGCTGCTGGCCGACGTCAGCGCCTCGCACCGGTTTGGCAGCCGGGTCCAACTCAAGAAGGACCTCGTGGCCGAAATGGCGGCCGTCCTGGCTTTCGCGGCCGTCCGGAACAACGACCGGGTCGGACTGATCCTGTTTGCCGAGGACGTGGAAGTCTTCGTGCCGCCCGCCAAGGGCTCGACCCACGTTCTCCGTCTGGTCCGCGAGGCGCTGACCCACGAGCCGCGCCGCCCGGGCACGCGGGTGGGGCCGGCCGTCGAGTTCCTCAACCGCGTGACCCCGCGCCGCACCGTGGCGTTTCTGATCAGCGACTTCATCTTCCCGCGCGAGGAGACGCCGCGGGTGCTGCGGGTGACCGCGCGGCGGCACGATCTGATCGCCCTGCGCGTCAGCGACCGCCGCGAACAGGCATGGCCGCGGGCGGGCGTGGTGCGGTGGCGCGACCCGGAATCCGGCGTCGCCCGGCTGCTCGACACGTCCGACCCGCGCGTGCGGCGGGCGCTGACCCGCGCGCACGCCGCCTGGACCGGCGCCCTGCGCGATGCGCTGCGGGCGATCCGCGTCGACCTGATCGAAGTAGAGACCGGCGAAGCGTTCGAGCGCGCGTTCCTGCGCTTCTTCCAGGCGCGCGAACGGCGGTTGCGGTTCTGACGATGCGCAGGGGACACACCAGCATCGGTCGCGAAGCCCGGCCCGGAGAACGGTCCGGGGGTGGACTCCGGCGGCTGTGGCTCCCGGGCGCTGCGCTGGCGCTGCTGCTCCTGGCCGGCTGCGCGCCCGGCCCCCGGGCGCCGGACGACGGCGCCCACGTCGAAGTCCGGGTCGCGCCGGACACGGCGGCGGTGGGCCTGCCCGCCGAGGTTACGGTCCGGGTGACGCACCCCGGGGACGCGCGGGTCGAACTCCCGGCCTTGAGTGCCCCGGAAGTGGAGGTCACGTCGCACGGTCGGGCGGAGCGCCGGTTGCGGACGGGGGTGGGGGTCACCGAGCTGACCTGGCGCGTGCTCTCTTTCGAGGTCGGCGAGCATGCGCTTTTCGAGGATGCCGCGCGCCTGGTGCATGCGGACGGTCGCGAGGAGGCGGTGTCGCTGGACGAGGCGGTGCTGGTCGTGCGGTCGGCGCTGGCGGGGAAGGAAGAGGTCGCGCCGCGCGAGCCGAAACCCCCGCTGCGCTGGCCCGGCGGGGTGCCCCGCTGGCTCTGGGTTCCGCCCCTGATTGCTGCCGCGGCCGCCGTGCTGGGGGTCCTGGCCCGGTCCGTCTGGCAGCGCCCCCGCGCGGCGCCTCCGGCGCCGCCGCCCCCGCCCGCGGACGCGGTTGCGCTGGCCGCACTGTGGGAACTCCGGGCGCGCGGATGGATCGAGGCGGGCCGGATCGAGCCCTTCTACGTCGAGCTCTCCGGCATCGTGCGGCGCTACCTGGAGGATCGGTTCGGCCTGCGCGCGCCCGAACAGACGACCGAGGAGCTGATTTCGGCGGCCACCTCCTCGGATCTGCTCAGCGCCGAACGGCAGACCCTCGTCCGTGACTTCCTCGCGCACTGCGACCTGGTCAAGTTCGCGCGGCATGCGCCGGACCCGGAGGCGATGCATGCGGCCTGGGCGGCCGCCGAGCGCCTCGTGCGCGAGACGGCCCCGGCTGCGGAGGACGCGCGGTGATCTTGCGCCATCCATGGCTCCTGCTCGCGGCGTTGCCGCTGCTCGCGCTGGCGGTTGCCGCATGGAGGGCGCGCCGGCGCCGTGCGCTCCCGTTTGGCGACGGGCGTGTCCTTCCGCGACTTCCGGTCACCTGGGGCGCGCGCGTTCATACGCTTCGGCCCTGGCTGGCCGGCCTTGGCATGGTGGCCCTGGCCGTCGCGCTGGCCCGCCCCCAGCGGGGGATTGAGGAGACGCGCATCCGGGCCGAAACGGTCGACATGGTGCTGGCGGTGGACATCTCCTCCTCCATGCTGGCGGAGGACTTCTTCGACGGGAACCGGCGGATGAACCGGATGGAGGCGGTGATCCAGGTCGCGCGGGATTTCGTCCGGATGCGTCCGGACGATCGGCTCGGGCTGGTTGCCTTCGCCGGTGTGCCGTACACGCTGGCGCCGCCGACCCGCGACCACGCCTGGCTGCTCGACCGGCTCGACGAACTCGGGCCGGGCGTGGTGCGTGACGGGACGGCCATCGGCGACGGACTGGCCGCATCGCTGAATCGATTGCGCGACAGCGAGGCGCCCTCCCGGGTCGTGATCCTGCTGACCGACGGGGTCCACAACGCGGGC
This sequence comes from PVC group bacterium, assembly GCA_003563855.1. Classification (GTDB taxonomy): domain Bacteria; phylum Verrucomicrobiota; class Kiritimatiellia; order PWTM01; family PWTM01; genus PWTM01. The sequence continues at coordinate 5,730 of PWTM01000352.1, forward strand.
ACGCTCACGCCGGATGTGGCGGCGGAGGCCGCGCGGGCGCTCGGCGTGCGGGTCTACACGATCGGGGTCGGCACCCACGGCACGGCCCCCGTTCCGGTGCGCGACCCCTTCACGGGCCGCGTCCGTTACGTCGAGCAGCCCGTCGAGATCGACGAGGCGCTGCTGGAGCGGATGTCGGCCGCTACGGGCGCGCACTATACCCGGGCAACGAGCTTCGAAGTGTTGGAGGAGGTCCACCGCCGGATCGACGAACTGGAACGCGGTCCGGTGGAAGAGGATCGCTACCGGCAGTACGCGGAGCGGTTTCTGCCCTGGGCGGCGGCCGCCTTCCTGCTGCTGGCCTTCGAACGGGTGTTGGGTCGCTCACGGTTCGGGGGGCTTCCGGCATGATCGAGTGGGGCATGCCCGCGGCGCTCTGGGGGCTGGCAGCGGTGGCCGGCGTCGCGCTCGTCTCTGCCGTGCTCGGCCGCCGGCGCACCCGGCGGATGCGCGCGCTCCTCGAGCCGGAGGCCGAAGCCGTCCTGCAGCCGGGGCCGGAGGCGACGGCGCCGCGCGCGCGCGCCGTATTGCGTTTCGCGGCGCTGGCGCTGATCGTCCTGGCCGCGGCCCGCCCGCGTTGGGGGGAGGACTGGATCGAGGTCGAACGGCGCGGGCTCGATGTCATGGTGCTCCTGGACGTTTCGAACAGCATGCGGGCCGACGACTTCCGGCCCAGCCGGCTGCAGCAGGCGCGCTGGGGACTGCGCGATCTGCTGCCGCACCTGCGCGGCGACCGACTCGGCCTGACGATCTTCGCCGGCGACGCGCAGGTGCTCTGTCCGCTGACCATCGACCACGGCATGTTCCGCATGATGCTCGACGATGCGGCGCCGGAGCTGGTGGCGCGGGGCGGCACGGCGATCGCCCGCGCGCTTCGGGTGGCGATGGACGCGCTGGAGCCGCCCACCGAAGCCGACCGCGTCATCCTGCTCGTCAGCGACGGCGAAGACCACGAGGAGGATCCGCGGAACCTGGTCGATGAGCTGCGCGCGCGAGAGATCCGCCTGTTCGCGGTCGGGATCGGGGATCCGCGCGGGTCGCCGATCCCGATCGGGGATCCCGCCCGCGGGGAAGGCGGGTTCCTGCGCGACCGCGAGGGCCGCGTCGTGCAGACGCGGCTGGACGAGCAACTGCTCCAGGACTTGGCCATGCGTACCGGCGGGGGCTACGTGCGGGCCGTTCCGGGCGATCTCGGCGTCGAACGTCTCTACCGGGAGGCGATGGCGGACCTGCGGCGCGCGCAGCACGAGGCGCGCCGGATTCGCGAGCCGCGCGAACGCTTCGGCTGGGCGCTGGGCGCCGCGATGCTCGCCCTGGCGGCGGAGTTCGGGCTGTTGCTGCGCCGCCGCCGGAGCCGAAACGCCGGGTCGGCTTCGCCCTCCGCGGCGGCGGCCGCGGGGCTCCTGCTGTTCCTGCTGGTCGGGGCGGTCCGGGCCGAATCGCCGCGCACGCGGATGGACGAGGGGTTGCGCGCCTACGACCGGGAGGACTGGGAGGCGGCAGCCGCGGCGTTCGCCCGGGCGGCGGAGCGGGCGCCGGAGTCCGGACTGGATCCCGCGCGGGCCCTTCACAACGCGGGACTGGCGCTCGTCCGCGCCGGCCGGCACGCCGAGGCGGCGTCCCTGTTCGAGGCCGCGGGGCGGACGATTGACTCCGCCGTCCAGGCGCGCGCGCACTTCGGCCGTGGATTCAGCCTGGCCGCGGAAGCCGAACGTCAGGTCGCCGGGGGCGCCGTGGACGAGGCCCGCGAGACGCTGGCCGAGGCGATCGCCGCCTACGAACAGGCGCTCCGTATCGATCCGCAGGATACGGACGCCCGGACGAATTTCGAGCTGGCCCGGCGGCGCCTTGACGAGTTGCCCGAGGAACCCCCAGAGCCATCGACGGAGCCCGACCCCGGGGAACCCGATCCGCCGGAAGAGGAGCCGGAACCCGCGGATCCGGAGCCCCCGGCCGAGGACCCGGAGCCGGGCGAGCCCGACCCCTCGGATCCGGAGGATCCGGGCGAGAACGGCCCCGAGCCCGAGGAGCCGCAGCCGGAAGGCGCGGAGCCCGCGGAGCACCCGCCGGAGCTCTCGGAAAGCGACGCCCTGCAACTGCTCGATGCGCTTCGGGACCAGGAGGCGGCACACCGGACGGAAGCGCGCCGGCCGCGCCCCGACCCGGTTCCAGTCGAGCGGGACTGGTAGGCGGCCTCAGCGCATCCGGGCGATCAGCGCGGCGCCGAGCCCCCCGAAAACAAGGTTGGGTCCCCAGCCCGCCAGCCAGGGGGGGACGACGCCGGCCTTTCCGAGCCAGAGCGCGAACGGAACCAGGATGTAGAAGCCAAAGAAGGCGGCCAGCGCGAGCATGGCCCCCCGCAGGGCGCCGCGCCGGCCCGTCTGGTGTCCGAGCGGGATGCCGATCAGCGTCACGACCAGGCACATCCAGGGCGCCGCAAACCGGTGATGCAGATCGACGCGCAATCGCCGGATCACGGCTTCGCCCAACCCCTCGCGGCCGAGGTAGCGGCGAAGCTCGGCGGCGGACATGAACTCCGGATCCTTGACCTCGCCGAGGAAATCCTTCGGCGTCTCGCTGTAGGCCGCCATTTCCCGGATGGCCCAGCGCTCGGGCGCCCCGCGGGGATCGCCCCGCTCGTCGTAGGGCTGCCGCACGACCTCGCGGAACCACCAGCGCCCGTCCGCCCACCGGCCCTCCGCGGCGGTCAGCCGGTAGGCGTCCAGGCCATCCGCCCGGTGCTGGACCACTTCGATGCCCTTCATCTCGAACGTGCGGGTGTCGAATGCACCGATCAGCCAGGTGCGCCGTTCCGCTTCGTTCCGCAGCGGAAGATTCCGGGTTACGTAGACCGAGCGGGGATCGTCCGCCCGCTGGGCGCGGACGAACTGACGGGAATCGAACGCCGACTGGGGCGCGATCCGTTCGTGCGCGAGCGCCACGACCAGCGCGATCGCGATGCCGGCCGCGAGGAACGGGAACATGAGGCGGTAGAGGCTGACGCCGCAGGCGCGCATCGCGGTCAGCTCGTTGTGCCGCGTCAGCGTGGAAAGGCTGTAGAGCACGGCCAGCAGCAGCGAGACCGGAACAATGTAGACGAGGCCCGAGGGCACCAGTCCCAGGTAGAAGCCGGCGACCGCCGAGAGCGGCGTGCCCGCCGCGAGGAAGTGCGAGAGATGCTCGAACAGGTCGATGACGACGAACACCATCGTAAACGCCAGCAGGCAGTACACCAGCGGCGTGGCGAGCGTGCGCAGCAGGTGGCGATCGATGATCTTCATAGCAGCGACGTCGCGAGATCGAGCAGGACGTAGCGCGGGTCGCCGCGGACGAAGGCACTGATCTCGGCCATCCGGCGTTCGACCACCTCGCGGGTCGCTGCGACGGTGACGAAGGCGAAGCGTGCGCGCTGCCAGAGGTCCTGGTCGCCAACCTCGGCGACGCTGACGTTCATCCGTCCGACGGCGCGGTCCTTGAGGCTGCGCAGTACGGCCCGCTTGTCCTTCAACGAACGGGCGTGCGGGATGCTTATGCTGACCTCGACCAGACCGATGACCATGGCGGCGCAGGCTCCGACAGCCCCCGGCGCGGGGGCGAGACGGCCGCAAGGCTAACACGCGCCCGTGTGGGTGCGGAAGACCGCATTGACGGCTCGACACCCGGCGGAAGGGTGCGCATGGTCGGGGGAGACCGGAGGTGCGATGTGAATACGGATGCGGTCCCGGAAACGCGCGCGGACGGCCGTGCGGACGACGAATTGCGGCCGGTATCGTTCACGCTCGACGTGGCGCCGGCGTCGGCCGGCTCGGTGCTGGTCGCGCTGGGCCGGACGCGCGTGATCTGCGCGGTCAGCCTCGAGAACGCCGTGCCGCGATGGATGCGGATGCAGCAGGTCGCCGGCGGTTGGCTGACGGCCGAGTACGCGATGTTGCCCTACGCGACCGAGGCGCGCACCTCGCGCGCTTCGTCGCTGGGTCGGATCGGCGGCCGTGCGCACGAGATCCAACGAATGATCGGCCGTGCGCTGCGCGCCGTGACGGACCTGGCCGCGCTCGGCCCAAGAACCCTCTGGGTCGACTGCGACGTGCTCGAGGCCGACGGCGGAACGCGCACGGCCGCCGTGACGGGCGCCTGGGTGGCGTTGCGGCTGGCGACGCGCCGGTTGCTGCGCGACGGGACGCTCGGGTCGGACCCGGTGCGGGGCGCCGTGGCCGCCGTCAGCGTGGGGCGGGTCGGCGGTCGGGCGCGGCTCGACCTCTGCTACGCGGAGGATGCGTCGGCGGAGGTCGACCTGAACGTGGCCATGACGGACACCGGCAACCTGATCGAGGTCCAAGGCGCCGCCGAGCGGGCGGCCTTCTCCCGGACGGAACTCGAGGCCATGCTCGATCTCGCCGAGCGTGGCGTTGCACGGCTGACCGCGGCTCAGGCGCGCGCGCTGGCCGACGCTAGCTGAGCCGGCCGGGGAACGGCAGGTCCGGGGCGATGGTCTGCGCGGCCAGTACGTACACGAGCACGCAGAAGACCAACAGCGCCGCAATGGCGAGGATGCTGAACGCCACACCCGGCTCGCCGCGGACCTCCGCCTCCAGCTCGCGCAGCGTCTCGTCGGCGTCGCCCGGCAGGGTCGGCGCCGCGCTCCGCGACGGCCGCGCGATGGTCAGCGTCTTCGGTGAACTGGGCGCCGCGCTGCGCTTAATCCGGATGGTCTTGCGGCTCGACGGCGGCGCCGACTCGATGGCTGAATCGGGTACCGCGATGCGCGAGGTGGACTGCTTGCTCTCGTCGGTGCCCGGCTTCTTCAGTACGACGGTCTTCGGGGGCGCCTTGTCGTCCGACCCCACCGACACGGGTCGGGGAAGATCGGATGGCCGCTTCAGCCGCACCGTACGCGGCGGAGGCGCCGTGGTGGCGGCGTCGTCCTTCGCCTCGATGCGCGCGGTCGACTCGCGATCGTCCGCCTCGGGCTTCGAGGGCGACGTGGCGCCCGCGCGCGCCATGACCTCGGTCAGATCGACGCGCACCGTGGAGTCCTTGCCCAACTCCCCGGTTCTTTCCGCTTCGTCCTCGGATGCTTTCTCTTCCAGCTTGATGCGCGAGGTCGTCGAATCGTCGTCGACGCGCGACGTCTCGTCCTGCTTCTCTCGTGCGCCTTCCCCGGCGCCCTGGTCTTTCAATTGGATGCGCGCGGTCGCCGATGGCGGCTCGACGGTGGACGTTTCGTCCGCCTTCTCCCTTACGCCTTCCCCGGCGCCCTCGTCCTTCAGCACGATGTGCGCCGTCTCGCCCGAGTCCGGGGTTGGCGGCGGCTTGTTCCCGGATCGGCCGAGCACCTGGCTGATGCTCACCGGCTCGCGCGAGGTGTCGCCGGCCTCGGGCGCCTCCGCCTCCGACAACTCAATGCGCGAAGTGTCGGACTTGCGATCCTTCGGCGCTTCTTCGTTCTTGCGTTCTTCTTCGGCCATGGCGCTGTTCTCCTGCGAAACGCTGAACCTAGGCCTATCCTAGAGGCTGGCCCCGAGCCGGTCAACCGGTTTTCTTGCGTGGACTTTCCCCAGTTTTCGGTGTGCGCTTCCCGCTTGCCACGGTCGGCGATGGGCGGTCAGGCTCCGGGCGTGAAGGGCGTGTCGGGTATCATGGCTGTGGGACGCGATCCGGTCGCGGTGCGGCCGCTGGTTGCCGGGCCGTACCGTGGCGCGGTTGTCGCCGCCTTGGACGGTCCGGGGCTTCGCGAGGCGCTGGGCGTGCTCCCCGATCTGCTCGCCGCCGGCGATACGATCCATGAGGGCAGGAACCGCGTGATCCGCTGCCGGTTCGATGCCGACGGGCGGCGCCTGGACCTGGCCGTGAAGTCGTTCGCTCCCGGATCGGCCGGTTTTGGCTGGCCGGCGCGAGGCCGGCAGCGGAAGGCCCGGAAGGCCTGGGCGGCCGCCCTGCACCTCGCGGCGCACGGCGGCCTGACCCCGGCCCCGGTCGCCTGGCTCGAGCGCCCGGGCCGCCGCGGCGCGCTGGAGAGCGCCGTGATCGCGTGCCATTGGGAGGGCGCCTGCTCGTTTCGCGATGCGCTGGCCCGGGTCTTTCGGGAGAGCCCGGAGACCTCGGTGCTCATGCCGCTGCTCGAGCGGGTGGCCGGGGCGGTGCGGGCGATGCATGCCTCCGGCTTCATGCATGGCGACCTCGGCAACCAGAATATCCTCCTTGCGGCCCCGGAAGCGGCTGCGCCGAGTCCGGGCGTGGGCTTCATCGACCTCAACCGGGGCCGGTTCGCGGAGCCGCCCGGTCTCCGGCTGCGCGCGCGCGATCTTTCGCGCATCGACCTGCCCTCGGACCTGCGCCGCATCTTCTTCGAAATGGTCTTCCAGGGGCCGATCCCCCGGCGCTTCCGGCGTTGGGAGCTGCACTACCGCCGGCGCTTCGCCTGGCACTCCGCCACGCGCCGGCTGCGCCACCCGGTGCGCACACTGCGGGCGCCGCGTTCCGCCGCGGCCGTTCGGGATCCGCGCGACTTCTGGATCTGGGATGCCTGCTCCGACCAGCCCGTCAACGCCTGGACCTCGCGCGATCGCAATCGGCTGCATCCGCATGGCGCCTACCTTGCGGAGGGGCTCCGCGCGCTGCCGGCGCTCCCGGCCGTGGTCCGGGCCTACCGCCGACTGAAACGTGCCGCCTACACCCGTCCGATCGAGCTGGCCGGCCGCGTCGGCGTGGCCGTACGTCTCCGACCGGAGACGGAGGCGCGCGAGCGGGCGCTGCTCGAGGAGCTCGGTCACGTCCCGGTGCTGGTGCGCTTCTGCCGGCACGAGGGGGCCGCGGTCTGGGCGGCGGTCGCGGCGGCGGTCCGTCGCCTGCACGAGGCGGGCTATCCGGTCACCGTGGCGCTGGCGCAGGACCGGCGCGCGGTGCGGGAACCGGCGCGCTGGCGCGCGTTTCTCGATGCGGTGCTGGAGCGGGTCCATGATGTCGTCGAGGCGGTCGAGGTGGGCCACGCCGTCAACCGCGTGAAGTGGGGGATATGGAGCCTGGCCGATTACCGGGGGCTGGCGGAAGCGACGGCGGCGGCGATGGCCCGGTATCCCCGCCTCGACTGGCTGGGCCCGGCCTGCATCGACGCCGAGCCGCACACGACCCTCGGCTTCCTTCGCGCGCTGCCGGCGCCGCTGCAGTTCTCCGCGCTCTCCCAGCACCTCTACGTCGACCGCCGCGGCGCGCCCGAGAACCGGCAAGGCCGGTTCGCGACGCTCGAGAAGGCCGTGCTGGCGCGTGCGATCGCCGAGGCCGACCCGCGTGGCGGCGGGCGGCTCGTCGTCTCCGAATTCAACTGGCCGCTGGCCGGGACGGGCATCTGGTCGCCCGTCGGCTCGCCCTACCTCTATCCCGGCCAGGTCGTCGGCGCACCCAACGTGACCGAGGAACTCCAGGCGGATTACCTCCTGCGCTACCTGCTGATCGTGCTCTGCTCGGGCATGGTCGAGCGGGCGTTCTGGTGGCGCCTCGCCGCGCACGGATACGGGCTGGTCGATGACCGCGATCCCCAGGGCTGGCGCAGACGCCCCGGGTTCCACGCCTTGCGCGGGTTTCTTCACCGCCTGGGGCGTGCCCGTTTCCTCGGCCGTCCCGCCGTGCCGGCCGGCGTGCAGGCCTTCGATTTCGAGGCCGACGGCCGCAGGTGCCGCCTGGCCTATGCGCATCCGGCGCCGGTTGCCTACCGTCCGCCCTTCCCGGTCGACGAGACGGTCGATCTCCCGGAACGCGCAGTCCCGCCCGGAACGCCGCTGACGGGAACGCCCCGTCTCTTCGTCCGCCGCTCCTGACCCCTGGAGCTGTTCGGTCTGCGGTTCGGTCTTCCCGTCCCGTCGGCGGGGGGGGATCCTTTCCCGTCCCCGGTCGCCCGGGGCGCAGGAAGGAGCCCGTCCGATGTTCGAGCCGGTCGACCGCCGCGTGGACTTTGCCCGGCAGGAGGAGGCCATCCTCCGGTTCTGGGACGAGGCGGACATCTTCGCCCGCTCGCTCGCGCAGCGCGAGGACGCGCCGCGGTTCGTCTTCTACGACGGGCCGCCGTTCGCGACCGGGCTGCCCCACTACGGACACCTGCTCGCCGGCACGATCAAGGATATCGTGCCCCGCTACCAGACCATGCGCGGCCGCTATGTCGAACGGCGGTTCGGCTGGGACTGCCACGGACTGCCCATCGAGGCGCTCGCCCAGGAGGCGCTCGGCCTCGCGGGTGCGGGCGCTGTTCTGGAGGCCGGCGTCGCGCGCTTCAACGAGACCTGCCGCTCGATGGTGCTGCGCTACGTCGGCGAGTGGGAGCGGACCGTCCGCCGCATGGGCCGCTGGGTCGACTTCGAGCGCGACTACAAGACCATGGACCCCTCCTTCATGGAGACGGTCTGGTGGGTCTTCAAGCAGCTCTGGGACCAGGGCCGGATCTACCGTTCCTACCGGATCATGCCCTATAGCTGGAAGCTCAACACCCCGCTCTCGAACTTCGAGGCCGGGAGCAACTACCGCGAGGTGCAGGACCCCTCCATCACCGTCCGGCTCCGGCTTCGCGAGCTTCCGCCCGGCGTCGCGGACGGCGCGCCGGTGCACGCACTCGTATGGACGACCACGCCCTGGACGCTGCCCGGCAACCTCGCGCTCTGCGCCGGGCCCGACATCCGCTACGTCGTCGTGCGCGACCTCGACGACGGCCGGCGCTACCTGCTCGCCGAGGCGCGGCTCGCCGCCACCTACCGCGAGGGCGTCCGCTACGAGATCGAGGCGGCCCTCGACGGCCGCGACCTCGAAGGGCTGGGCTACGAGCCGCTCTTTCCCTTCTACCGCGAGCAACCCGGCGCCTTCCGCATCCTGGTCGATCCGTTCGTCAGCACGGAGGACGGCACCGGCCTCGTCCACATGGCCCCGGCCTACGGTGAGGACGATTTCCGCGTCTGCCGCGCCGCCGGGATCGACCTGGTCGATCCGCTCGACGCCGACTGCCGGTTCACCGACGCCGTGCCGGAGTGGGCCGGCCGCTTCTGCAAGGACGCCGACCGGGATATCGTCCGGCGGTTGAAGGCGGACGGCGCGCTGGTCTACCAGGCGACGCTCGTGCACAGCTATCCCTACTGCGAACGGACCGATACGCCGCTGATCTACCGCGCGATCGAGGCCTGGTACGTGCGCGTCGAGGACCTGCGCGCGCGCATGCGCACCCTCAACGCCGGCGTCCGCTGGGTGCCCGGGCACGTGGGCCAGCGGCGTTTCGACAACTGGCTCGCCGAGGCCAAGGACTGGAACGTCAGCCGGAATCGCTTCTGGGGATCCTGTATCCCCGTCTGGGTCGCCGAGGACGGGTCCGACGCCATCTGCGTGGGGTCGGTCGCCGAGCTGGAGGCGCTTTCCGGACAGCGCGTGACGGACCTGCACAAGCACGTCGTGGACGCCATCGTCTTCGAGCGCGACGGCAAGCGCTACCGGCGGACGCCGGAGGTGCTCGACTGCTGGTTCGAGTCGGGCGCCATGCCCTACGCGCAGCAGCACTACCCGTTCAAGCGCGCCGACGAGCTGGACCGGTTCTTCCCCGCCGACTTCATCGCCGAAGGCCTCGACCAGACCCGCGGCTGGTTCTATACGCTGCTGATCCTCTCGACCGCGCTCTTCGACCGCAGCGCCTACCGCCACGTTGTCGTCAACGGCCTCGTGCTGGCCGAGGACGGCCGCAAGATGAGCAAGCGGCTGCAGAACTACCCGGACCCCGCAAAGATCCTCGACACCTACGGGGCCGACGCGCTGCGCCTCTACCTGATCCATTCCCCCGTGGTCCGCGCCGAGGATCTCTGCTTCTCCGAGGACGGTGTCCGCCACGCGCTGCGCCACCTCCTGATCCCGGTCTGGAACGCCTACAGCTTCCTCGCGACGTATGCCCGCGTGGACGGCTGGACCCCGGGCGGCGGGGCGGGGGATCCGCACCTGCTCGACCGCTGGATCCTCAGCGCGCTCGACCGCCTCACCGCCGAGGTGTCCGGCGCGATGGACGCCTATGAACTCCAGCAGGCCGTCCGCCCGCTCGTCGCCTTCATGGAGGACCTGACGAACTGGTATATCCGGCGCAGCCGGCGCCGGTTCTGGAAATCCACCGACGACGCGGACAAGGCGGCGGCATACGCGACGCTCTATGAAGTCCTGCTTCGCTTCTGCCGGATTGCCGCGCCGTTCGTCCCGTTCCTCGCCGAGGCCATCTACCGCAACCTGCGAACCCCGGACCTGCCCGACTCGGTGCACCTCTGCGATTTCCCCGAGGCGGACGGGGCGCGTCGCGACCCGGCGCTCGAAGCGGCGATGGCCGACGTCCAGCGGGTCGTAGCGCTCGGGCGGCAGCTCCGCGTGCAGTTCGACCTGAAGGTCCGCCAGCCGCTGGCCGGCATGCACGTGGTCTGTGCCGATGCCGATCGCCTGGCCGCCGTCCGGGGGCTGCGCGACCTGGTCGCGGACGAACTCAACGTGAAGGAACTCTGGTTCAGCCGCGAACCCGAGGGACTGGCCCACCTGCGCGCGAAGCCGAACTACCGGGTGCTCGGACCGCGGCTCGGGCCCGCCATCCGCCGGGCGGCCGAGGTGATCGGCAACCTCGACGCGGAGCAGTTGGCCCGCATAATGGCCGGGGACACCATCACGCTGCAGGTCGGCGATCGCGCGGTCGACCTCGACGCCGGGTCCGTGCAGATCGAGCGTATCCCGAAGGAAGGCCTGGCCGTCGCGGCCGACGACCCGTTTGTTGCCGGCCTCGAGATCGAGATCACGCCCGAGCTGGCCCGCGAGGGTCTCGCGCGAGAGCTGGTCAACCGCATCCAGAACCTGCGCAAGGCCGCAGATCTTGACGTGAGCGACCGCATCCGCCTGCACTGCGCGGCCGGTCCGGAACTGCGGCGCGCGATCGAGGAACACCGTGCGACCGTCGAGGGCGAGACGCTCTGCGTCGAACTGACACTATCCGCGGAGCACGCGGGCGACGCAGACGGCGAGGTGGCCGATATCAACGGCCACCCCTGCCGCCTCCGCCTCGAACGCGCGACGCGCTAGTCCATCACCGGCCCGAGATCGATGCCCGGTGGTGAGGCTTGACGGCCAATGCGCGGTCTTGCGAGCATCATCCCACTCGGGGGCGGGGCGGGTGCCGGATAGCCGATGCGGGGAGAGGATGAGCGGATGAGGATGCGTCATGCGGCAGGGCTGGTCGGATTGGTCGTCGTGGGCTTGGCCGGGAGCGCGTCGCGCGCCCGGGCGGGCGAAATCGAATGGTCGGGTTTCCAGGCGGGTCTCCAGGCGGGGTACGGGTACGCGCCGAGGACCTGGTCGCTGAGGGTGAGCGGGTCCGACAGTATCGAGGATGCCCAGAGCGAAGGACTGCTCCCCCGCGAGATGAAGAGCACGGCCTCCGCGTGGATGGCCGGCGCCTTCGTCGGCGGAAGCCGTCAGGAAGGCCCGGTCGTATTCGGGGCGGAAGCCGCGTTCGCGTTCTCGGGCCTCGGGAGCGAGGCCCGGGTGGTTCGCGACACCGAGACGCCCGGTCTCCAGGTGGTGACCCGCGTCCGGGAGGATGTGGACTGGCTGGGCGCAGCTCGCATCCAGGTGGGCACGGCCTTCGGGCGCGCGCTTGTGTACGGGACCGGCGGGCTGGCGCTCGGCCAGGTCCGCCTTTCCGGTTCCATCGTCACCGGAGAGAACACCGCTCACGAGGGCGTTCAAACGGACACGGTCGTGGGCTGGACGGCCGGCGCGGGCGCCTGGTTGGCGCTGAGTCGCACGGTTCGCCTCGGCGGGGAAATGTCCTATCACGACTTCGGCCCGAGGACGTTCAAGCTGAGCCCCGCGCATCCGCTGTTCGAGGAAGAGTCCGCCCGGTTCGATTACCGGGCGAACGGATGGAACGCGCGCCTCGCGCTCGCTGCGCTGTTCTAGTCCGCAAGCCGTGTCGCCTCGGCCCCGGTTGATCGTCTAGACAAGACGCGGGCCAGTCAGCCTGGGAAGGGCAGAGGTCAACCACGGATGAACACGGATTTGCACGGATACGGAGGCATCCTGCACGCAGTATCCGACACCAGCAGGTCGCTATCCGTGTCTATCCGTGTTCATCCGTGGTTCGACGGCGCCGTATAGGGTCGTGTTCTGGCGCTTTCCGTAGTTTTATGCGTCGGACGGACCGAGATCGAAGGGCTGGCCGGTGTTCTCGATGACACTGCGCCAGAGCGCTCCGCCGGGATCGACGCGCTTGCGGGTCGCGACAGCTTTCGCCATGGGCACGTGCACGAAATGGTCGTTCCAGGTGCCGAGCACCATCTCCGTCCGTCCGGACATCGCCGCGTGCACCGCGTTCTCGGCGAGCTGGAAGCAGAAGACCGAGTCGTCCGCATTCGCCGGCGCGCTGCGGATCGTGTAGGAGGGATCGAGGTACTTGACGTTCGCCTCGATGTCGTCCGCGGCGAAGTGCTTTTTGATGGCATCGGCGAGGAATCGGCCGATATCGCCCAGTCTCCGGTTCCCGGAGGCGTCGACGCCGTCGGCCGCCGCCAGGTCCTGCCCCGCGCCTTCGGCCACGACGACAACGGCGTGCGCCTTCTCCTCGAGCCGGCGCCGAAGGTAGGCCAGGACCTTCGGCAGCGCGAAGGGCGCCTCCGGGATCAGCACCAGGTTGACGTCGCTGGAGGCCAGCGAGGCATACGCGGCGATGAAGCCGGACTCGCGGCCCATGAGCCGGACCAGCCCGATGCCGTTGCGCACCCCCTTCGCCTCGACGTGCGCGCCCGCGATCGGCGCCTGGCTCATCGCCACCGCGGTCTCGAACCCGAAGGTGCGACGCGTGAGGGCGATGTCGTTGTCGATGGTCTTCGGCAGCCCGACGATGGCGGTTCGCAGACCTCGGCGGCGAAGCTCGCGCGAGAGCGCCAGCGCGCCGCGCTGCGTGCCGTCGCCGCCGATCGTGAAGAGGATATCGATCCTGCGTGCGGCGAGGCTTTCGGCCATGCGCCCCACGTCCTGCGGCCCACGCGAGGAACCGAGAATCGTGCCGCCGTCCTGGTGGATATCCTCGACAACGTCCGGGGTCAGCGGCATCGGCGGCTGGCGGGGATCCGGCAGGAGCCCCTCGTAGCCGTAGCGGAAGCCCAGGATCTCGCGTACCCCGTAGCGATGCCAGAGCACCATCGTCAGGCCCCGGATCACGTCGTTGATGCCCGGACAGAGGCCGCCGCAGGTGACCATCGCCGCGCGGGTCTCCGCGGGGTCGAAGTAGAGCCGCCGCCGCGGGCCGGCCATCTCCAGGCTCTCGGGCGGATTCGCCTCGGGGGCGTCCGCCGACCACTCCGCGTCGAGCCGCACCCGGCGGCCGTCCTCGACGGTGAACGGCTGGCCCTCCGGCGCCGGGATTTCCGGCGGGCCGAGCCTCTCGATGGCATATGCATCCGCGGTCATGAGGGACCTCCCGTGCAGCGCCTGCGCCCTCGCCGCACGCTGGCCCCAGGCCCCGCCTTTGTCAATCCCCGCAGCCTCCTTGGCTCCTTGACGCAAACGGCGGGCGGGCGCAGAGTACGCGCGCAGTTGCGTGCGTTCCAGGCCGGCTTAGCTCAGCGGCAGAGCTACTGATTTGTAATCAGTGGGTCCCCGGTTCGAATCCGGGAGCCGGCTCCAGCACAAACCTCGGGGAGAGGGGAGGGCGTTTCTCGCCCGGTAGGGCCGGGGAGACAATGCGTTCACCCGGC
>PWTM01000340.1 GCA_003563855.1 PVC group bacterium
GCAGGTCGTCGCCCGAACCCGCCATGATCGGCGCCGTCACCTGCTGGACGAAGTCCGGCGCCTCGGCCGCGACCACCGGCGGCATCTCGACCGTGCCGTCCGCCGCCGCCGGCACCTCGATCCTGTGCAGGTTCGCCAGCGACGCATCCACGGCCTGGAAGTTCTTCTTGACGATCTCTTCCCCCTTGCGGCCGTAGGTCTTGCGGATCGTGGACTTGATCTTCTCGATCGCCTCCTCGCGCGGGAGCACGCCGGAGATGGCGAAGAAGCAGGTCTGCATGATCGTGTTCACGCGGCTGCCCATGCCGGTCTGCTGGGCCACGTGGTAGCCGTCGATAACGTAGAGCTGGAGCTTCTTCGCGACCATCTGCTCCTGGACCTTGCGCGGGAGCCGGTCCCAGACCTCGTCCTTGGGGTAGGGGCTGTTGAGCAGGAAGACGGCGCCTTCGCTCGCGTACTTGAGCACATCGGTCTGCTCGAGGAAGACGAACTGGTGGCAGCCGATAAAGTTGGCCGACTGGATCAGGTAGGTCGAGTGGATCGGGTCGGGCCCGAAGCGCAGGTGGGAGACGGTCCGCGAGCCGGCCTTCTTCGAGTCGTAGACGAAGTAGCCCTGCGCGAAGTTGTCGGTCTCCTCGCCGATGATCTTGATCGAGTTCTTGTTCGCACCCACGGTCCCGTCGGCGCCGAGGCCGAAGAACATGGCCCGGACCACGCGGTCGGACTCGGTGATGAAGTCGGGGTCGACCTCGAGGCTGGTCCCGGAGACGTCGTCGCGGATGCCGACCGTGAAGTGGTTGCGCGGCTTCTCGGCGCCGGCCTCGTCAAGGACCGCCTTGACCATGGCCGGGGTGAACTCCTTCGAGGAGAGTCCGTAACGGCCGCCGATGACGCGGGGCGGGGTGGACATCGGCAGCGTGTCGGCGGCCTGCGCCTCGGCCAGGGCGGTGACGACGTCGAGGTAGAGCGGCTCGCCGAGCGAGCCGGGCTCCTTTGTGCGGTCGAGTACAGCGACCGTGCGGACACTGGCCGGCAGCGCGGCCAGGAGGTGTTCGGCGGAAAAGGGGCGGTAGAGATGGACGCGGACGAGGCCGACCTTCTCGCCCTGCGCGTTCAGCGCCTCGACGGCCTCGAGGGCGGTTTCGGCCCCGGAGCCCATCATCACAACCACGCGCTCGGCATCCGGCGCGCCGATGTAGTCGAAGAGGCGGTAGCGCCGGCCGGTCTGCTCGGCGAACCGGTCCATGGCGCGGGCGACGATCTCCGGCACGGCCGCGTAGAAGGGGTTGCAGCTTTCGCGGCCCTGGAAGTAGACGTCCGGGTTCTGGGCCGTGCCGCGGAGAACGGGGCGGTCCGGCGTCATCGCGCGCCGACGGTGTGCGAAGACGAGCTCGTCCGGGATCATCGCGGCGATCTGCTCGTCGGAGAGCATCTCGACCTTGTTCACCTCGTGCGAGGTGCGGAAGCCGTCGAAGAAGTGGAGAAATGGGACGCGGGCCTCGAGCGTGGCGGCCTGGGCGATCAGCGCCATGTCCATGACCTGCTGGACGGAGGCCGAGGCCAGGAGGGCGAACCCGGTCTGGCGCACGCTCATGACGTCGGAGTGGTCGCCGAAGATGGAGAGCGCCTGGCAGGCGAGCGAGCGGGCCGAGACATGGAAGACCGTCGACGTCAGCTCGCCGGCGATCTTGTACATGTTCGGGATCATCAGCAGCAGCCCCTGCGAGGCCGTGAAGGTCGTGGTCAGGGCGCCGGTCTGGAGCGCGCCGTGCACGGCGCCGCTGGCGCCGCCCTCGCTCTGGAGCTCGACGACGGTCGGGACGGTGCCCCAGAGATTCCGGCGGCCTTCGGCCGACCACTGGTCGGCCCACTCGCCCATGTTCGAGGAGGGGGTGATGGGGTAGATGGCGCAGACCTCGTTGGTCTTGTGCGCGACATAGGCCGCGGCCTCGTTCCCGTCGATAATCGCCGTCTTCTTCGATTCCATGTCCGTCGTCTCTCCTGTGCCGTGGGCTCCCGGTGCAGGCCCCCGGTGCGGGGGCGAAGCAAAAGCGCCGCTGTTCTACCCTGCCCGCCGTTCCGGCGCAAGGCCGAAAGCCAGCGGGAGTTTGACACGCGGGAGAACCGGCCGCAGTATCCGCCGGCCCCGGGAAGGCGTGGCCGGGCCGAGAAGGGCGGTTACCACGGCTGGAGGTGGAAATGACGTCGCGCGAGAGGGTCATCGCGGTTATCGAGGGGCAGCGGTTCGACCGGATTCCGGTCTACGGCTGGGTTCGGGCCAATCTCGATGCGCAGATCTCCGCGGCGTTCGGCTCCGCGGATGCCTTCGAGGATCGGTACGCCTTCGACTTCGCACACCTCTTCGGCGGGCCCCGCCCGTTTGCCGCCGAGGATATCCGGGCGCTGCGCGAGGCGAACGGCGGGGTCATCGAGCCCGCGCACCTGCTCGACGTTCCCCTGCTCGACCCCCAGGACGAAGCCGCCTACGACACGCTGCGCGCCGATATCGAGCATCACAAGACCCGGCGCAACCGCTTCGTCTACGTTCAGACGCCCGGCATCTTCGAGTTTCTCAACAGCTATTTCGGTATCGAGAACCACCTGGCGTACCTGCTGCTCTACGAAGCCGAGCTGCACGAGGTCTACCGGCGGCAGGCGGAGTGGAACCGGCAGTTCGCCATGAACTGCCTGGATCTCGGGATCGACATGATCCACGTCTCCGACGACTGGGGGGCGCAGACCGGGCTGATGTTCAGCCCGGATACGTGGAGGAAGCTCATCCATCCCTACCACAAGATCACCTGCGACGCCGTGCGCCGGCGGAAGGGGTATCTCAGCCTGCATTCCGACGGCAACGTCACGCAGGTCCTGGACGGTATCGTCGACCTCGGCTACAACGTCGTGCACCCGTACCAGGTGTCGGCCGGCATGGACTACGGGCTCTACTTCGAGAACTACCGGGACCGGTTCTCCATCATGGGCGGTCTGGACGTCCAGACCACCATCGGGTTCGGGAACCTCGACCGGCTGAGGGCGGAGATCGAGCGTGTCCTGGGCGCCTTCGCCGATCGCGGACTGCTGTTCTGCACCAGCCACTTCGTGCAGAACCACTGCTCCATCGAGGAACTGACCTTCGCCTTCGACCTCGTCTACGATCTCGTTCGCCGGAGGAGCGCCGCGCCGCGGGCGTAGGCCCCCCCCCGTGCGCGGCGTACTCGGGCCGGGGGCGGGGCAAGAGGGGGAAAGACTGAAACGCTGAAATGCTGAAACGCTGAAAGGGGAAGGCCGGAGGCCATCGTGATTCGGAGTCCGTACTCGTCCTCGTCCTCGTCCTCGTCCTCGGATCTCGAAGGTCGAGGACGAGGACGAGGACGAGGACGAGCACGACGAGCGGCGGCGCAAGCCCTCACGGGCCTTCGCGGACGCGAGCGGCACGGTCTGCCGCACCACGCCGCCCGGGAGATCTCCCCCCGCCCCCCGCCCACCCCCGACCGCCCACTGCCCACTGCCAACTGCCAACGCCCCCCCGCACGCCGAAAACCGGGGAAAGTCCACCACATGACCCTTTGCGGGCCATGCCGGGGGAGGGTAGGATCCGGCCGATGAGCAGTGACCCCGTAGAGGAACAGCACGTGCCCCCGGGTCACGACATCGGCGCGATCTCGATCGAGCGCGTTTCGGCGAGCGATGTCGATGCGCTGCTGCTCCTGTATGCCGACCTGTTTCACGACCGCGAGCCCCTGACGCGCTGCCTGGGGCTCAGCCGGGAGCGGATGATCGCCATCGGGCGGGCGCTTCACGCCGATCCCGGGTCCGGAACGCTGGCGCGTGGGCTCTGTTGGGTGGCGCGGGCGCGCGCGGCGGCGGACCGGCCGGTCGGGTTCATCGTCTGCGATGATCCCGGCGCCGAGTCCACGCCGGAGATTCCCGGCGGCTTCACCGAGGTAGAGCGGAAGACGGTCGCGTCCGTCATGGCCCTGCTCACGAAGGTTCGCGCTCCGGCACAGGAGCGGCTGGCATCCGGGGCCGGCGTCTGCCTTCACGTGGCCGCGATCGGCGTCGCGCCGGGCTTCGAAGGCGCCGGGATCGCAACGCGTCTGCTGGAGACCGCGCTTTCGGAAGCGGCGGCGCGCGGGTTTCGCCACGCCTTTGCCGAATGCACGGGCGCCGCCTCGCGCAGGTGCCACGAAAAGGCGGGCTTCGAGGGTATCGGCAGCGTCTCCGGGGACGCGTTCGAGGCGGGCGGCGAGCGCCCGTTCGCGGGCCGCGGCCTGCGGATCCACCTCCTGTGGAAGACGCTCGATCCCGAAGCCGCGACCTAGAGTAAAGCTCGGATCGTTCTTGACAAGCCGCGCAAAGCTTGCTACGTTGATCGCATGAAGGTATTGCGACAGATCGGAAAGTTCAGGAACGCTACACTGTGTATTGGGCTCTCGTGGCTGGCGGTGTTCGCGGGGGTCCGTGCCGATGTGGCCCCGGCGGGGCCTCCGCCTGACGCCACCGGCTGGACGCACGAAACCGTTGCGCGCGGCATCCCGCATCCCTGGGGCATCGCGTGGTTGCCGGACGGCCGGGCGCTCGTGACGAGTCGCGAGGGATCCCTGCACCTCGTCGCAGGAGAGGTGTTCGAGGACGTCGCCATGGACGAACTCCCCGGCCTGCATGTCGGCGGCCAGGGGGGGCTGCTGGACATCGCGATTCGTCCTTCGGCGGCCGACGGGGAGGTGCGGGTATTCCTGACCCTGAGTACCGGCACTCGCAGCGCCAACCGCGTGAGCCTGATGCGCGGGCGTTTCGATGGCGAGGCCGTGCGCGATATCGAGGAGATCTTCCGGGTCGTACCGGACAAGAGGGGCCACCAGCACTTCGGTTCACGCCTGCTGTGGCTGCCGGATGGCACCGTGTTGATGAGCATCGGGGACGGCGGGAATCCGCCGCTGCGGATCGACGACATGCTGGCGCGCGAACAGGCGCAGAACCGGCGAAGTCATCTCGGTTCGGTCCTCCGTCTGACCGAGGACGGCGAGCCGGCGCCCGGCAACCCGTTCCTTGGCCGCGAGGACGCCTTGCCGGAGATCTGGACCTGGGGACACCGCAACATCCAGGGCCTGGCGCTGGACCCGGAGAGCGGCCGGGTCTGGGCCAATGAACACGGCCCGCGGGGCGGCGACGAACTCAACCTGCTCGAAAGCGGCGGCAACTACGGCTGGCCCGTGCAGACGAGGGGGCGCGACTACCGCACCGGCCGCGCCATCGGGGAGGCAAGGGTGCCCGGCATGAAACAGCCGCGGGCGGTCTGGTCGCCGGCCCATGCCCCTTCAGGGCTCCTGTACTATACGGGAGACCACTTCCCGGCCTGGCGGGGAAGCCTGCTCAGCGGAGGCCTTGCCGCGCGCGACATCCGACGCATCGAGCTGGATGCGGAAGGCCGCGTCCGCCGCCAGGAGCGACTCCGTTTCCCCTGGCGCATCCGCGAAGTGGCGCAGGGCCCCGATGGCCACATCTACGCGCTCACCGACGAGACGGATGGCCGCCTGCTCCGCATCCTTCCCGACGCACGCTGAGCTGCGGGTGCGGCACGTGTGCGGGCCGGGGCGGGCGCAACACTCGATCGCGCCGCATTGAATACGGCTGTCGACAAGGCGGGATACGCCGTGGTTGAGGCC
>PWTM01000192.1 GCA_003563855.1 PVC group bacterium
ATCTCCCCCCCGGGAACGCCACGCTCCAGCGTGGCACGGTCCTGGTCCGCGAGGTTCTCGTCCCCCTGGATCGGCCAGGCTGGAGCCTGGCGTTCCCGGGGGGCACGTTCCTCCCCACATTGTCGCCCCCCTCGTCTCAATCCCCCTGGGGCGGCACGGAACCTTTGCGGAGTCATCGGCACTCCCGCCCCGGGGCGGTCCTGCGTGGTGCGGCAGGTTGCCCCGAGCGCTTCGCGAGGGGTCCGTGACGGAGCGTTCGCGAAGGTCTCGTGAGCAAGGCGCGGCGGTCGGCGCAGGGCTCGTGTCCGCGCCGTGCCGCCGCAACGCCGCTCACGGGGCCTTCGCGGACGCGAGCGGCACGGACTGCCGCACCACGCCGCCCGGGAGATACCCCCCGCACGACGAAAACTGGGGAAAGTCCACCGGGGTGCGCGGCTTGACACGCGGGCTGCGGGCGTCGATGGTTGGGGTGAGGATGGGGGGTGACGTCCTCAGCGTTCGATGCATAAACGCGCATATTCGTGGAGCGGATGTGACCGGCCACGCGGGGTTTGGCCATGAGGCGTAGATTCGTGCTTTGGAGCGTCCTGTGGCTGGTCCTGGCCATGGGCGCGGCCGCCCAGAACCGGGAACGGATCGGCGACGTGTTCGCCGATCCCGACCTCGACCTGAACGATCCTGCCAGCCGGGCCCTCGCCGTCGAGCGCATCCGGGCCATCGAGGACGCCGGCCGGGCCCGCGCAGAGGCCCGGGCCCGGGCCCTGGGCATTCCCATGCGCCGTGAATTCCCCGACGGAACCGTCACCGAGATCGTCGGCCTGGACGAGAACGACGCGTTCCTGATCTACACCACGCACAATGCCAACGCGGCCATCTCCACCGCGGCCAACCGGGTGCATCCCGCTCCGTACCACCTGGACGGTTCCGGCCTGATCGTGGGGGTCTGGGATTCCGGCGCGGTGCGCGACACGCACACGGAATTTCAGACGGATGAGGGCTCGCGCGTCACGATCATCGACCAGGTCGCGCTCAGCAACCACGGCACCCATGTGGCGGGGACCATCGGCGCCCGGGGCGCCAGCGCTTCGCGCAAGGGCATGGCGCCGAATGTTCGCATCGATTCCTACGACTGGAACAACGACACCAGCCAGATGACCGGTCGCGCGGCCTCCGCACCCGGCCAGGCGGACAGGCTTCCGATCTCCAACCACAGCTATGGGTATATCGTCGGCTGGAGCGGGAGCGGATCCAACTGGACATGGCATGGCACCGGCACGGACCAGAATGCGTATGCGGCGGAGTTCGGTCAGTACACCGCCAAGGCGAGGAATTGGGACAGCCTGGCCTACAGCGCCCCCTATTACCTGGTCTTCAAAGCCGCCGGAAACGATAACAACGACAACCCGGCTGCCGGCGATGAGGTGATTATTGGCGGCAGCGAGGTGACCTACGATCCCGCGATCCACCCGCCGGGCGACGGGCTCTATCGCAACACCACCACGGATCCGGCCCACGGCTACGAGAACATCTCGAGCGTGGGAAACGCCAAGAACATCGTGACGGTCGGCTCGGTCAACGATGCGGTCGACAGCGATGGCGAGCGGGATCCGGAAAGGGCTGTTCTCGCCCTGTTATCTTCGCGCGGCCCCACCGACGACGGCCGCATCAAGCCGGATATCGTCGCCAACGGGGTCACCCTGTCTTCCACCAGCAGCGGGGGGGACGGATCCTATACGACCATGAGCGGAACCAGCATGGCCGCGCCCAACGCCGCCGGCTCCGCCGCGCTGCTGGTCCATCTCTACCGCGACCTGTTTCCCGGCGGCGACATGCGCGCAAGTACGCTCAAGGGTCTCCTTATTCACACCGCAACCGATCTCGGCGAATTCGGCCTCGGCAACCCCGGCCCCGACTATCACTACGGGTGGGGATTGATCAATGTCCGGAAGGCCGCCGACCTGATCATCGATCACCATGCGAATCCCGAGAAGCAACGCATGATCGAGGACACGGTGACCACGTTCAACGCCAGCCGGAGCTACGCCTTCGTCTGGGACGGCGTATCCCCGATCCGCGCGACTCTCAGTTGGACCGACCCGGCCGGCGCGTCCACCTTCGCCCACGATTCGAGGATTCCCCGGCTGGTCAACGACCTCGACCTCAAGGTCATCGCGCCCGACGGCACGGAATACTTCCCCTTCGTCATGCCCTTCGTCGGCACCTGGACGGTCGAATCCATGAGCCTGCCGGCCACCACCGGCGTCAACAGCACCGACAATGTCGAGCAGGTGCGAATCCACGAACCGGGCCAGGCGGGCGCCTGGCAGGCCGTCGTCACCTACAAGGGCACTCTCACCAACGATGCGCAGGTCTTCAGCCTGCTGCTCAGCGGTTCGGACAGCCTGACCACGATCCCGCCTTCGATGAGCGTCACCCGCGGCGGCGCGGCGATCGTGAACGGCGGCGTGGACGGCGTCAGCGGGACCGCGGCGGGAATGGGAACGGCGCTCGCCTACACGATCGCCAACACCGGCGGCGGACCCCTGGAACTGATCGCCCCCGTGTCCATCGGCGGCGAGGACAACTGCTCGGTGACGGTCAACGCGCAGCCTGCAGGCACGGTACCCGGGGGAGGCGACACCAGCCTGGAGCTGACGGTAACGCCTGCCGCTGAAGGCGCCTGGAGCTTCACCGTTTCGATCGCCAACAACGATGAGGACGAAAACCCCTACGACTGGACGGTGACCGGCGTTGCCGGGGTCGTGGCTTCCGGTGAAGCGACGTTCACGGCCGTGGCCGATACCTATATCGATAATCATTCGCCGGACACCAATTTCGGGACGGCGACGACCATCCGACTGAACCACCAGTCCGGCGGTCAACCGGCCGGCCGGCTCCACATGCGGGGGCTTCTGCGCTTCGACCTGGCCTCGATCCCGACCACGGCCACCATTCACTCCGCCCGGCTGGACTTTGTTCAGGACAACGATCGAGCGGTCACGTTCGGCGTCTTCGAGGCGACGGGAAGCTGGGGCGAAACCACCGCCACCTGGAGCAACGGCAACGGGCTTTTCGGATCCACATCCTTCGGCTCCGCGACGACCGGAACGTCCGCCGGAGCGGCGGTTCCGACCATCACAATGAATGCTTCCGGCCTGGCCAAAGTCCAGGATTGGGTCACCACGCCATCCGACAATCATGGGTTCGGCATTGTCGCCAACGAAATGGGCAATACGCAGAATTGGCTTGCCCTCCGTTCGCGCGAGCATGCCACCGAATCTCACCGTCCGATGCTGACGGTCGAATATGGCGGCGCGGTTGTGCCGGCCGACCTGCCGCTGATGGTGGTTACACGCGACGGCCAACTGGTGACCGATGCCGGCACGGATTCCGTGTCCGGCACGGAAGCGGGGATCGTAACCGAGCTTACCTATGCCATCGGGAACCTCGGCACGGTCGACCTGGCGCTGACCCCGCCGGTGGACATCCCGGAAACGTCGAACTGCTCGGTCACCGTCGTCACCCAGCCGTCCGGTCCGGTCGCGCCCTCCGGCAGCACGGACCTGGTGCTGACGGTGACGCCGACGGGTGCGGGCGCCTGGTCCGCCACCGTCTCCATCGGGAACAGCGACCCTGACAGGAATCCCTATGCCTGGACCATCAACGGTTCGGCGCAGGGGACCTATACCGTCACCTTCCAGACCGACGGCACTCCGGGCGCCAGCCTGACCGGTGAGACGAGCCAGACCATTGCTCACGGCGGCGACGCCTCCGAAGTCACCGCCAACGCCCCGGACAGCCATGTCTTTGTCAACTGGACCCTGGACGATGTCGAATACAGCAGGGACGCCACGGTCGCGCCGACCAACGTAACGGCGGACATGGACCTGGTCGCGAATTTCGCCGCCAGGACCGAGCTGACGATCACGGCGAACAGTTCCGAAAAGGTCTATGACGGCACGGCGCTGACCGAGGGCGGTTACGGCATCACTGCCGGTTCGCTGAAAGAAGGCCATACCCTGGTCTCCGTGACCGTAACCGGCAGCCGGACGGCAGCCGGGTCGAGCGCCAATGTTGCGAGCGCGGCGGTGATCCAAGACACGGGCGACACCGACGTTACCGCGGAATACGCGATCACGTATGCGGACGGCGCCCTGACGGTGACGCCGGCGACCCTGACCGTGACGCCGGACGCCGGCCAGTCCAAGGTCTTCGGCGATTCCGATCCGGTTCTGACCTTTGCCCACGCCGGCGCGGTCGCGGGCGAGACGCCGGCCTTCGCCGGCGCGCTGTCGCGCGAAGAAGGCGAGAACGCCGGCGAGTACGCGATCGAGCAAGGCACGCTGGCGCCGGCGGACAACGCACCGTTCCTGGCGGCCAACTACACCCTCGCGTTCACGGCGGATGTGCCCTTCACCATAGAGAAGGCCGCGCCGACGGTCACCGAGTGGCCGACCGCCAGTGCGATCGTTCTGGGCCAGGCGTTGTCCGCGTCGACCCTGAGCGGGGGCTCGGCTGAGCCGACGGGCGACTTCGGCTTCAGGGATCCTGACACGGAACCGTCTCCGGGCGGAACCTACGCGGCCGCCGTGACCTTCACGCCGGAGGACGCGACCAACTACACGACGGTGGAAGGCGCAGTGGATGTCGAGGTGCGCGTCACGGTCGCCTTCGAGAAGAACGCCGAGGACGCCGTTGATCCCGTCCCGGCGAGCGCGACGGTGACCGTCGGCGAGGCCTACGGCGCGCTGGCCGAGACCAGCCGGGCGGGCTATGTCTTCGCCGGGTGGTTCACGGCGGCCGGGGGCGGCACGGCGGTGTCCTCCGAAACCGTGGTGACCGAGACCGGCCACCATACGCTCTACGCGCAGTGGATCGCGGCATACGAGGGCTGGTCGGACGGCGCCTCCTTCGAGGAGGATGCCAGCGGCGACGGTATCGCCAATGGCCTCGCCTGGGCGCTGGGCGCGGAGAGTCCGGACGACGATGTGCGGGAGCTGGGTCTGTTGCCGACCCTCGAGCGGATCGTAAGCGACGGCCAGGTCCTCCTCCGCTTCACCTACCGCAGGGCCTCTGTCGCGAGAGACGACCCCGACACCGCCATCGCCGCGGTATACAGCACCGACCTGGAGTATTGGACCGAAGCGGATGAAGAGGGCGAGGGGATCAATGTAATCGAGGAAATCGACGGCTTTGGCCCCGGCGTCGACAGAGTGGAAGTCGACGTCAGCGAGAACCTGGCGGAAGACGGCCGGCTGTTCATCCGCCTCCGCGTCGAGCGGACCGCGCCCTAGCGAGGCGGGAAGTGTTGGGAAATACTGAAATGCTGACATGCTGAAACGCTGAAAGGGGAAGGCCGGAGGCCCTTGTGATCCGTAGTCCGTACTCGTCGCCCGCTCTCGCCTGCCGCGCCGAAGCGCGGAGGGCGTAGGCGGGTCGTCCGCTCCCGTCGCCCCGGCTCTTGGGGCTGGCGCTTGCTTCCTCGTCGTGACCGGTTCTTCACCGGTCTTCTTCGTGCGACGATAGGGGGCGACGATAGCGGCGGACGAGTGGAGCCCGGGCTCGTCGCGCACACGCCGTGCGCGCCCGGGGAGGCGGCGCGGGACCGGCGCGAGCGGATGCCCTTCCCGCGCCGCAGGCGCCCTGGAGTGCGGCGGCTTGCC
>PWTM01000294.1 GCA_003563855.1 PVC group bacterium
GCGCGGCCGGCTCCTGGCCTGTTCCGAACGCGTCGGCGGCGGAACGGGCCCTGGCTGGGTTGGCGCCGCGGCGTGCGGGGTAGTGAGCGCGAAGGCCTGGATGAGGTCCGAAAGGATGCTCGTGGTCGGTGCGGGAACGCGGTAGATTGACCTTGGCGGTCGGGGTCGGCTTAAACGCGAAGGAATGCATGGAGTCCGGAAGATGAAACGGGAAGCACGGAACAGCGGCCCGGCCCGACGCACGGGAGTGCCCCGTCGGTCCCGTGGCCTGTCGGGTACTGGGCGCGCAGGGTGGCGGGGGTTCACGCTCATCGAGTTGCTGGTGGTCATCGCGATCATCGCGATACTGATGTCGCTCCTGATGCCAAGCCTCGCGGGGGTTCAGGAGCGTGCGCGCCGGACCGCCTGTGCCTCGCAGCTCCGGCAGATCTACGCGGCGAACATGGCGTTTGCGGCGGACAACCGGGGCGAGTTGTGCCCTGCGGTGCCGGCCCGGGGCTCACAGGGCCAGGTGCATGGGCCCGGCACGATTCGGGGCTACGCGAGACGGGGCCACCCTCTTCCTGGGCGACCCGGAACGGGAAATCCTGGACTACATGGCCAGCGTGGGTCTGACCGATCCGAAGTGGCAGTGGCCCCGCGTCGAAACGGTCTGGCGCGACATGTTCGACCGGTAGCCGGCGAAAAGCTGAACGCCAGGCGTCAAGACTCCTCCTCCCCAAGCGCACCCCGCTCGCCGAACCCGCACACGCCCAAGCCCCCCACATCCGCCCCGTTCCGCATTCTGCATTCGGAGCATTCCGCGTTCCGCATTCCGCATTCCGCATTCGGAGCATGGCTCACCCGTCTCTCGTGACGAGCACGAAGCGCAGATCGAAGACCTCGTCGAGCGTCATGCCCGGTTCCGGCTCGAGGCGCCAGTCGACATCGGGCTTCACGAAGACGCCGGCCCGGACGATCCCGCGGGCGATCAGCGGCCGCGCCGCCGGGGCGGCGATCATGTCGATGACGAAGAGGGGCGGCAGTTCCCGCGCCGGGCGGGCGTCAGCTTCCGGCGAACCCGCCAGCGAGACGACTGCCCTGGCCTCGGGCGCCGCCTGCGCCGTCAGGCGCGCCAGCAGCCGCGTGGACAGCACAAAGGGCGGCTCGTCCGGGAGATGGGCCAGGACGAGGCGGTAGGCATCGCCCATGCCCTCCCTCAGGCCATCTATCTGCGCCGCGACGATCGGCCCGGCGAATCCCTCGCTGCCGGTGTCCGCGACCACGACCACGATGTCGCCGCCGCCGGGCAGAGTCCGGGCAATCTCCCGACCGAGCCGGTAGGCCGCCGCCGTCGGGTACTCCCTGGCGATCCGCACGGGCGGCGGCTCCGCGGGGCCGCCGGCAAACAGGCGGACCAGCACCAGCAGCGTCACCAGGCCCAGCAGACCGTAGATTAACGGCCGGGCCGCGTCGTTTCCCCTCCGCCATTGACGAACCGCGGTGACCAACCCGATCAACGCGAGAACCAGCAGGGTATTCAGTAGCATGGTGTTCTCCCTTCACCGGCGGGCGCGTCCGCCGCGGCTCTTCGACGGGCGGGATGCGCGGGGTGCCGCATTCTTTCCGGCGGATCGGGCCGGCTTGCCCCGCCGCTTCGGCGCCTTGCCCCGCAACTCGGCGACCTCGTCGCGGAGCATCGCGGCGCGCTCGAATTCCAGGGCTTCCGCGGCTTCCACCATCTCGCGTTCGAGCTCGCGAATCGTCTCGCCGACGTCGTAGTCGATCCCGCGTTCGCGGACGACGGCGCGCTCGGTTTCGGCGGCGGCCCGCCCGATGACCAGCGACTGCTGGATCTCCTTGCGGATCGCCCGCGGCGTGACGCCGTGTTCCCGGTTGTAGGCGAGCTGCCGCTCGCGCCGCTCGCCCGTGATCGCGATCATCCGCCGCATCGAATCGGTGACCTGGTCCGCGTAGAGGATGACCCGCCCGTCCAGGTGCCGGGCCGCCCGGCCCGCCGTCTGGACCAGCGAGGTCTCCGAGCGCAGGAACCCCTCCTTGTCCGCGTCCAGGACCGCGACCAGCGAGACCTCGGGCAGGTCCAGCCCCTCGCGCAAGAGATTGATGCCGACCAGGCAATCGACGTCCGCGCGGCGGAGCCGGCGCAGGATTTCGACCCGCTCGATCGCGTCGATGTCCGCGTGCAGGTACTGCACGCGCAACCCGGCCTCGCGCAGGTAATCCGCCAGGTCCTCCGCCGTCTTCTTCGTCAGCGTCGTCACCAGCGTGCGTTCCCCGCGCGCGGCGCGGGCGCGGACTTCCTGCATCAGGTCGTCGATCTGGCCGTCCAGCGGCCGCACCTCGACGGGCGGGTCGACGATGCCGGTCGGGCGGATGACCTGCGGGACCGGCGGCGGGCTGACCTCGCGCTCGAATGGTCCGGGCGTGGCGGTGGTGAAGAGGATCGGGCCGACGACGTCGAGGAACTCCTCGAAGCTCAGCGGCCGGTTGTCGAGCGCGGAGGGCAGGCGGAACCCGTGTTCGACCAGGACCGTCTTGCGCGCGCGGTCGCCGTTGTACATCGCCCGAAGCTGCGGCACGGTCACGTGCGACTCGTCGAGCACGGTCAGGAACGGGCCGCGGAAGTAGTCCAGCAGCGTGGCCGGGCGCTCGCCGGGCGTTCGGCCGGAAAGGTGCCGGGCGTAGTTCTCGATCCCCGAGCAGTACCCCGTCTCGCGCAGCATCTCCAGGTCGTAGGTGGTCCGCATCCGCAGCCGTTGCGCCTCGAGCAGCTGGCCCTCGCGCTCGAGCTCGCCGACCCGCGTCCGCATCTCCGCCTCGATCGCCGCCAGCGCCGCGTCGATCTTCGTGAAGGGCATCACGAAGTGGCGCGCGGGCGAGACCGCGACCGCCTCGCGCTCCTCGATCGCGCGGCCGCTGACCGGGTCGATCCGCTGGATGCGCTCGATCTCGTCGCCGAACCAGGAGACGCGCAGCCCGTCCTCGCGGTAGGAGGGGAAGATGTCGACCCGGTCGCCGCGCACCCGGAAGACGCCGGGCGCGGTCTCGACCTCGTTGCGCGTGTACTGAATGTCTACCAGCCGGCGCAGCACTTCGTCGCGGTCGACCCGCGCCCCGCGCCGCAGCTCGACCACCATGGCGCGGTAGTCCTCGGGCGAGCCGAGCCCGTAGATGCAGGAGACGGAAGCGACGATGATCACGTCGTCGCGATTCAGCAGGGCGTCGGTTGCCGCCAGGCGCAGGCGTTCGATCGCGTCGTTGATCGAGGCGTCCTTCTCGATGTAGGTGTCGGTCGTCGGGATGTACGCCTCGGGCTGGTAGTAGTCGTAGTAGCTGACGAAGTACTCGACGGCGTTGCGCGGGAAGAACGCCTTGAGCTCGGCGTAGAGCTGGGCGGCCAGCGTTTTGTTGTGCGAGACGACCAGCGCGGGCATCCCGTGCCGGGCGATGACCTGGGCGACGGTGAAGGTCTTGCCCGAGCCGGTCACGCCCTCGAGCGTCTGAAAGCGGGCGCCGCGCGCCAGCCCGGCGCAGAGCGCATCGATCGCCTCCGGCTGGTCGCCGGTCGGCCCGTAGGGCGCTTCGAGTTGGAATGGGGACGGCATGGGCGTCGGTGGGGTCTCGGAGGCTCAGTCTCGGGCAACACCCGGGCGGTGGGAAGACGAAAGTCACGTCTGCGTTCGCGGCCCGCCGCGCGGAGGCGGCCCGCAGTGCGATCGGTCCCGGTTCGGCGGTAGCCTCAGCCCCCGCCCGCGAACAGCGCGGTGGAGAGGTAGCGTTCCCCTGCGTCCGGCAGGATCACGACGATCGTCTGGCCGTCGAAGGCCGGGTCCCGGGCGAGCCTTGCCGCCGCAGCCACGGCCGCGCCGCAGGAGATTCCGCTCAGCAGCCCCTCTTCTTTCGCCAGCCGGCGCGCCATTTCGAGTGCCTCCTCGTTGCCGACCCGCTCGATGCGGTCCACCAGCGTGAGGTCGAGCACCTCCGGGATGAATCCCGCGCCGATGCCCTGGATCATGTGGGGGGAGGGCGCCAGGGGCTGGCCGGCGCGATGCTGGGTCAGAATGGGGCTCGCCTCCGGCTCGACGCCGACGGTCAGCACGGAGCGCCCGCGTGTGCCCCGGAGGTAGCGCGCGACGCCGGTGATCGTTCCGCCCGTGCCGATCCCCGCCACCAGCGCGTCGACCCGGCCTCCGGTGCCCTGCCAGATCTCCGGCCCGGTCGTCCGTTCGTGGATGCGCGGGTTCGCCGGGTTGGCGAACTGCTGCGGCATGAACCGCCGGTCCGGGGCCTCCTCCACCAAGGCCTGGGCCGCCGCGATCGCGCCGCGCATCCCTTTCGCGCCCTCGGTCAGCACCAGGTTCGCCCCGAAGGCCTGGAGTACCTTGCGCCGCTCGATGCTCATCGTCTCGGGCATCGTCAGGGTCACGGGGTACCCCCGCGCCGCCCCGACGAATGCCAGCGCGATCCCCGTATTGCCGCTGGTCGGCTCGACGATTTCCATCCCCGGCTTCAGCAGCCCGCGCTCCTCGGCGTCCCAGACCATGGCCGCGCCGATGCGGCACTTGACCGAAAACGCCGGGTTACGGCTCTCCACCTTGCCCAGCACCGTGGCCCCGCCGGGCGTCACCCGGCGCAACCGGACCAGCGGCGTGTTTCCGATCGACCGCGTGTTGTCTTCGAACCAGTTTCCTTCCGGCATCTTCGCCTCCCGCGGTTGATGATCCCGTCGGCGACGCACCCTCGGCGCGCCGCCGGGTCAGATGCTGTATTCCGGCGCGCCCGCGCCAAGTGCGCGTTGCCGCTCAACCATATCCTCGAGTGAAAACGAACCCAGCACATCCGCGATTTTCGCGTCGAGTCTCGCCCAGACCTCGCGGGTCGCACAGGCCCCGGCCCGCGCGCAGGATTCCGGCTCCACCACGCAGGTGACCAGCGCGCTCTCGCCTTCGAGGGCGGCCAGGATGTCGCGCAGGGTGATCACGGCCGGAGACCGCGCCAGCGCGTAGCCTCCGCGCGCGCCCGGAACGGCCCGGATCAGGCCCGCCGTCTTCAGGGGATTGGCCACCTGCCAGAGGTACTTCTCCGAGATCCCTTCGCGGCGGGCCACGTCCTTGAGCGCCACGTTCCCAGCATCCCCGTACAAGGCGAGGTCGACCAGGAACCGCAGTCCATACCTTCCTTTGGTAGAAACCTTCACATCAAAAACCAGTATCTCGATCGGTTAAATAGATTATACGCGAGTCCGGTCAGATCGCAAGCCTGGCGTTCCCGCGGGGGGGGCGATGCCTTGGAAAGCATGGACGGGAGGATCGGTCGACGACCCGCCTTCGCCCTCCGGGCTACGGCGGGCAAGCTACGGCGACGACTACGGATTACGACGGCAGTGCGTCCCATCGTCCTCCGTAGTCGTCGGCGTCGTCGTCGACCGAGAAGAACATGCCTCGAAGAACTGGGGAGAATCCACTCTGCTGGCCGGGGACATTCCGCAGTCTTCGCAGCGCGACACCGCTTTCGTCCCACCAGACACCGTGTGACCACCGCTAACCGAAAGCGGCGTCGCCGGGCTTCGCCCTCTGCCGCCGCACTCCATATCGCGTCACCCATTTGGCAGTGTAAGAGCC
>PWTM01000066.1 GCA_003563855.1 PVC group bacterium
GATCAGCCGCGCGAGGATTTCGTGCGGGCGATCTACCACTACGAGCGCTACCTGGAGCTTCGCCCCCGCGCCGAGAAGCGGGAACTGATCGAGGACCTGACGCGTCACGCGCGCCTGGCCTTTGCGGCCTCGTTGCCGGAGCAGCCCTCGGGCGCCGTGCAGCTCATCGCGGAGCTGCGGCGCGAGAACGCCGCGCTCCGCGCCGAGCTGGCCCGCGCCCGCGGGGCCGTGCGCACGCCCCAGCCCCGGCCTTCGCCGGCGTCGGGGGCTTCCGCTCGGAGCCCGGAGCCCGCGCCGCGCGCGACGACCCCGCTGCGGCCGCCGGCGCCGGAGCCGGCGGCGCCGGCGCTGGAGACCTACACGGTGCAGGCCGGGGACACGCTCACGCGGATCGCGGCCCGCGTCTACGGGGACGCGGGGCAGTGGACCCGGATTTTCGAAGCCAACCGGGACGTCCTGCGCGATCCGAGCAGCGTGCGTCCCGGGCAGCAACTGGCCATTCCGCCGGCCGAGGAGAGAAACCGCCGATGACGAATCGAGACTTCGTGGATGCCGATCTGCTCAAACCCCGCGTTGAACCGGGGACCGTTCGCGTGGAGCCCACGGGTACGCCGCGACGACCGTCCGGCGAGGCCGGCGCGGGTACGCGCCCGGTGTCGGATCTCGACCTTCCGGCGATCGCCCGGCACAAGCAGCAGCTCGACGCGAACAGCCAGGTCACGAGCGAGGAACTCGAGAAGCTGCGCCGCAAGGAGGAGGAACTTCAGCGGCGCAAGCGCGAGCTCGAAGATGCGCGGCGCAAGCACGAAGACTTTCTCAAGGGCAAGCAGGAACTGGCGGCGCGGCTGAGCCAGAGCCTCGTCGGTATCGAGCGCCAGGAGATCCGGGCCGGCCAGGTCGCCCAGTTGCTCCAGAGCACGCGGCAGCGGTTTCGCGAACTCCTCGAGACGGTCCAGGGCCTGCACGAGGACCGTTGGTCGGAGGACGAGGTGCCGGAGCGGTTGAACGAGGCCCTGGCGACAATCGACGACGCCCGGATGGAGTTCAACAAGGCGACCGCACGCGTCGAGGCGCTGGTTGGCGCGGAGACGGAGGACGGCGCGGGGCCGAGGCCTTCGTTCCTTGCCGAGAACGAGGACGCACGGGATACGGGGGAGCGCGGCTTCCTGGACTGGTTCCGGATCGGCCTCGCGGTCTCGCTGCCGGTCGTGCTCGCGCTGGTCGCCCTGGCGGTCGTGATCGTCCTCTACGCGGCGGGGCTGCTGTGAGCCGCAGGGCCGGATCAGGCGCGGAGGATCTAGTGCGATGGCGTATCGGCGCACGGTGAGTCCGGTTGATGCGAAGCTGGCGGAGCTCGACCGAGAGCTGCGCCAGGTGCGGCGCACGCTCCGTTCCGCGACGCGGAACGCCGGTTCGCCGGCTGCGCCGCGCCGTGCTCCCGCCGCGCGCGCGACGACACCCGCCGCGCCTTCGTCGCGGGCCGATGCGCGAGGCGGCGAACTCTTCGCCCACGCGGAGCAGGCGCGCGAGCCATCGTCCGCGCCCGCCCCGCGCGCCCGCGCGCCGGGTGGTGGGGAGGCGAAGGAACGGTTCGCCCACTACTTCGCAAGCGGTAGCTTCGTGGGCGCCACACGGCCGATGCGTGAGGAACGGCGGATTCGGCGCAACAAGGCGCTCTACATGGTCATCCTGGCCGTGATCGTCGCCTTTGTGATCTTCTCACTGCTGCGCTGAGTTGGCCGTCGGCTCGGGTTCCGCATCGAGCTCCACCTCGATGACGGCCCGGGCGCGGGTCCAGTCGCGGCCGAGCGCCGCGATCCGCATGGTCAGTTCCATCCGCTCGGTCTCCAGCGCGGGGTCGCCGCCGGTCGCTTCCCGGAGCCGTGCGCGCAGCGCGGCGCGCCGTTCTTCGAGACGCCGCCGCCAGATGCGCGCGATCAGGCCGCGCGCGGCTTCCGCCGGCGGGACTTCGCCGCTCGGTCCGTCCCCGATGCGTGGCGAGAGCGCCAGCCGGCCGACGAGCCGGGCGAAGGCGTCCTCCGCCCGTTCCGCCTCCGCGCGGAGGGCCTCGCGGCCGCCCCGGAGCAGGGCGGCCAGCGCCCGGCGGGCATCGGGGTTGGCGAGCGCGCCCGGCCGCAGGTACCGGGACGCCAACGTGCGGGTCTCCTCCGAGACCAGGGCCAACTCGAGCAGGGCGAACTCCTCGGGCGGCATCGCGGGTGCGCTCCCGGTGCCGCCGGGGCCCGGCTCGGACCGCGTTGCCGGGGCGGGAGGCAGCCGGCGAAGATCCGCGCGGAGGGCGCGCTCGAGCCGGCCCAGCAGCGCGACCGGCGTGCTGGCGGCGCCGAGCGAGGAGACGGCGGGCGAACGCCACAAGTGTTCGGCCGCCTCGTGCAGGAGCCGTTCGAGGAAGACTTCGTTCGGCGCCTGCTTCGCGAGGTCGAGGATCGCCTCGATCCCGCGGCGCACGCCGCTCTCCGTGCCGAGTTCGCCCCGGCGCTCGAGGTCGCGCACGAGGAAACCGACCACGCGGTCCGCCCGCTCGATCGCCTCGCGCAGCGGGTCCGGCCCGTCGCGCCGGATCCACGTGTCCGGGTCCGCGCCCTCCGGCAGCGCGGCGATTCGCACGCCCAGTCCGCCGGCCAGCAGGAGCCGGGCGGAGCGCAGCGCCGCCTTGCGGCCCGCCTCGTCCGGATCCATCACCAGCACCACCTCGTCGGCGTACCGGGCCAACGTGCGGGCGTGTTCCTCGGTGACGGCGGTCCCCTGCGCCGCGACCGCCGTCGCAAGGCCGGCGATCTGGCAGCGGATGGTGTCGAGCTGCCCCTCGCAGAGCACGGCGCGGCGCGCCTCGACGATCGCCTTGCGCGCATGGAACAGGCCGAAGAGCACCCGGCTCTTTCGGAAGAGCGGCGTTTCGGGGCTGTTCACGTACTTGGCCGGCGAGTCCTCCGCGCGAAGGACGCGGCCCGAGAACGCGATGACGCGGCCGAGCTCGTCCTGGATCGGGATCATGAGTCGGCCGCGAAAACGATCGTAGTAGCGGTTGCCCCCCGGCCGGTCGCTTTCGGCGAGGATCCCGCCACGCACCAGCAGGGCGGTCGCCACCCCGGTGCGTTTCGCCCAGGCCGCAAGCACGCCCGCCCGCGCCGGCGCGAACCCGAGCCGGAACCGCTCGGTCGCCTCGCCGTCCAGCGACCGTCCGGCGAGGTAGGCGCGCGCCGCCTCCGCGTCCGGGGCCGTTCGTAGCGTCTCGTGGTAGAACGCGGCCAGGTCCTCGTGCAGCGCATAGAGCGCGTCCTTCTCGCCGGCCTCTTTGCGCTCGCCCTCCGTCAGCGCGACCGGCACGCCGGCCCGGCGCGCAAGCAGGCGGACCGCCGTCATGAAGTCCACGCCCTCCCGCGCCATCACGAAGCGGAACACGTCGCCGCCCGCCCCGCAGCCGAAACAGTGGAACGCCTGCATCTGCGGGTTGACGAAGAACGAAGGCGTCTTCTCCTGGTGAAACGGGCAGCAGGCCTTGAACCGCGCGCCCGCCCGCGTCAGCGGAACCCGTTCGCCGATCACCTCGACGATGTCGCTGCGGGCACGGATCGCCTCCAGCAGGTCGCGGGGCACCATCTTCATCGTTCGCCCCTCCCGCCGGAGCCGCGCGCGCTCAGGAGGCGAGCGCCAGCGCTTCGCCCGCCGCGCGGCGGATGCCGTCCCAGTCTCCCGCCCGGATGCGGTCCTTCTTCAGAAACCAGGAACCGCCCACCGCCGGAACGACCGGGAGTGCCAGGTAGTCGGCCAGGTTCGCGGGGGAGATGCCCCCGAGCGGGATGAACCCGACGCCCGTATGCGCGTAGGGGCCGGCGAGGGCCTCGAGCATGCGAACCCCGCCCGCCGCCTCCGCCGGGAAGAACTTCAGCATTGAAAGCCCGCGGGCCAGCGCCCGCTCGATCTCCGAGGGCGTCAACACGCCGGGGATGAAGGGCAGCCCGATCTCCGCGGCACGGTCCACCACGGCATCGTTGAAGCCGGGCGCGACGCCGAACGCCGCTCCCGCCTCGCGGGCGCGGGCGACCTGGTCCGCATCCAGCAGCGTGCCCGCGCCGACCGTAATGTCGGGGCACGCCTTCGCGATGCGCGCGATGCAGCCGAGCGCCGCGTCGGTGCGCAGCGTCACCTCGATCGTCTTGAGCCCCGCCGCCAGCAACGCTTCCGCCAGAGGAACGGCGTCCTCCTCCCGTTCGATGACGGCGACCGGAACGATCCGATTCTCCACAACGGCTTTCATCGCGTACGCCCTCCGGCCTCCGTGCCGCCCCGATGCTCCCCCGCGGCCTCCGGCCTGTCAAGTGGGCGGCGCGCAGCCTTGCGGGCGGGCGGGGTTCGGTGGTACGATCCCCCAGCAAGTCGGTACCGATTCCGCAGCCTTCATGGAAACCGCCGGATGGGAACCGAGGCATCGAGTACAGGGCGCGGCAAGGCCGCGGGGGGAGGGGTTCCTGATCCCCGACCCGCTCGGCCGCGCGCGCTTGCGTACGGCGTGCGGGTCGGCGAGTTCGTGCTCCAGCGCAAGCTCGGCGCAGGGGGCATGGGCGAAGTGTGGCTCGCACACCAGCCGGCCATGGACCGGCTGGTGGCGGTGAAGGTGCTGCACGAGCGGCTGACCGACGATCCGTCGGGGATCGCGGATTTCCTCGCCGAGGTGCGCGTCAGCGCGAAACTGCACCACCCGAACATCGTCACCGCGATTACCGCCGGCGTGGCCGACGGAGAGCACTACCTCGTGACGGCGTTCGTCGAGGGCGAGGATCTCGGCTGCCGCATCGCGGACACCGGCGGGCTCCCGGAGGCCGAGGCGCTGCGGATCGTGCGGCAGGTGGCCGCGGCGCTCGACTACGCCTGGACGCGCCACCGGATGATGCACCGGGACGTCAAGCCGACGAACGTGATGCTGACGCCGGACGGCCATGTCCGGCTGCTGGACATGGGGGTTGCGCGGATTCTCGCTCACGGCGAGACGCTGCGGGTCGATCCGTATCTGGCCGGAACGCCGAACTACATGAGCCCCGAGATGGCGACAGGCGAGGGTCCGGTGGATTGTCGGGCCGACATCTACGGGCTCGGGGCAACGCTTTACCACATGCTGACCGGCCGGATGCCGTACGCGGGGCTCGCGCCGCAGGACGTGGTGGATCGCCTGGCTGTCGAGCCGCCCGAGCCGGTGCGCGCGTTGCGCCCGGACCTCTCGGCGGCCTGCCTTCGGCTGCTCGACGGCATGATGGCGCGCGACGTCGGGTGCCGCTACGCGGATTGGACAGAGGTCCTGGCGGACCTGCAGCGGGTGCGTCGCCGCGCGCCGCCACTCGGGCCCGGCGTTGCGCGCCGGGCCGTGCGCGTGGTCCGGTCGGCCGCGGGCCCGGCGTCTGGCCGGCGTCTGCCGCGGCGCCGAAGCGGGCGGATCGGCACGCTGGTCTCGGTCGCGGGGCTGTTGGTCCTGGCCGGCGCCGGAATCTTCGCGGCGCGCCGGTGGTTGCCGGAGGACGCCTTCGCGCCGCCCCCCCCGCCGCCGGCCGCGCCGGACGAGGATCCGCGCAGCCCGGAGGCGGCGCGGCGCGAGTACTGGCGTGGGCTCTGGCAGGCCGCGGAGGCGTATGCGGAGGCCTGGCCGGACGATATCGCCGGCGTGGTGGCGCGGTTCGAGGCCGTGATCGAACAGGCCCCCGGAACGCCCTTTGCCGCGGAGGCACAGGCCCGGCTCGAGGCGTTGAGCGAAGCCCGGCAGCGCGCCGTCGAAAAGGTATGGCTCGGGCTCGACCGCGAGGCGAGTGCCCGGGCGGAGAGCGGCCGCGTGGACGATGCGGTTCGACTGCTGAACGATTACGACGGCCCGTTCGCCGCCGATACCGCCGTCGCGCGAAGGGCACGCGCCGAGTCGCTTCGGCGCGACGCGCTGCGGGCAGCGGCCGCCGCGGATCCGGCCGCCGCGGAACGGCGGGTCGGCGTGGCCGTGCGCCGCGCGGACGCCGCCCTGGCATCCGGACTCGCCGCGCATGCGCGCGAAGCGCTCGCCGAGGTGCGGGCCCTGGCCCCCGATCCCGCGCTCCGGCAATGGGCCGACGTCTGGGCGCGCGAAGTCGAGGCGCTCGAAGCCATGGACGAGGCGCTGGAGGCGCGACTGCGCGCGCACATCGGCGAGGACCTCGACGTGAACATCGAGGGGGCGACCGTGCGCGTACGGGTCACCGATGTTCACGAGGGCCGCGTCGCCGGCGCCCGTGTCGATGGCGGTCGGCCCGCGTTGCTTACGTTCCACCCGGGTCGTCTCTCGCTCGACGATCGGCTCGCCCTGCTCCGGGCGCAGTGGCCCGCCGAGCGGCGGGCGCTGGCCCGCGCGCTCGACGCGGCGCGCCGCGGCGCGCTCGACGCGGCCGCGACGCATTTCGACGAGGCCGGCCTGGATGCCGACGGGGTGCGCGAGGCCCTGCGCCGGCGAGCCGACGATCCGGACGAAGCGCGGGCAGCCGCGGTCGCGGCTTCGGCGCTGCGAACGCTCGGTCTCCCGGACGACGCGCTCGACCGGACCGACCCCGAGCGGATGCTGCGGCCGGACCGGTTGACGGAGGCCCACCTCGCGGATGCGCTTCGGCCGTTGGCGCAATTGCGGGGAATGCTGGGCGGAACCGTCTTCGCCGAGGCGCGTGCCGCGGCCATTGCCTCGCTCCAGGCGGAGATTGCCGCGCGCGCGTCCGCCGCTTCGCCCCCGGAGTGAGCCGCCTCCGGTCCGCCCGCCAGGTCGGACACTCGCGGCGTTGAACGGGAACCGCGCGACGGTGATGCTATGGCCCGTCGCCCGCGGGTCCGGCCGGCCGCTGCGCTTCCGAAGGCGTAAGGATCTCGACCGTGACCCGGTCCCGGACCGAGAGCAGGTGCGCGTCGCTGCTGACGAGCTGCGCGCCGGCCGCGGCGGCGAGCGCGATGAATTTTCTGTCCGAGGGATCTTCGACAAGCGTGAAGTCGCCCGGGCGCGTCTCGCCGGTGAACTCGGCGGCCGGCGCGAACAGCGGCGCGAACCGCGCCCAGTCCAGCCGCGGGATCCGCGCGAGCACCGCGCGCGTCTCGCGCCGGGTCGCCCGGTTCCAGACGAACGCGCGCCGGCCGTTCAGCGCGTCCGCGATGAGTCGGGCGGAGGCGCTGCTCGGGCGGAACCCGGCCGCGACGAACACGTTCGTATCCAGTACCAGCGGCGGCCGGTCTTTCACGGGCGGCTCCTCCCGGACACGAGCCTCGCACAGGCGAACCCCGCGGGCGAGCCCGAAGGCCGGCGAAGGCTTCGGCTTGCACGCGCCGGGCGCATGGCGCAGCATGGCGCGCGGGGGGACGCTGCCCAATGAATGCCCGAAAACGCGCCGCGCCGGCCCGAACGACGGTCGGCGACATCGATGCCGAGGTGCTGGCCTACACCGCCGGCCGCGACCTGGAGCTGGACCGCGCCCTTATCGAGGCCGACTGCCTCGGGACGGCGGCCCACGCCGCCACGCTGGCCCGGCTGCCCCTGCGGCCGCCGATCCTCTCGGCCGCTGACGTGCGGCGCATCCGCGCAGCGCTGCGCGAGGTCGTGCGCGAGGCCGCGGCGGGCGCCTTCACGATCGGGCCCGAGGACCAGGATGTGCACCTGGCGCTCGAACGCCGGTTGACCGAGCGGCTCGGCGAACTCGGCCGGCGTATTCACACCGCGCGCAGCCGCAACGACCAGGTCGCCGTTGACCTCCGGCTCTTCGCGCGCGGCGAGCTGGCGGAGACGCTCGCCGAGACCGCGGAGCTGGCGCGGGCGCTGGTGCGCTTCGCCCGGCGCCACGCGGCCGTGCCGATGGTCGGCCGTACGCACCAGCAACCGGCCATGCCCTCGTCGGTCGGGCTCTGGGCCTCGGCCCACGCCGAGAGCCTGCTCGACGACGCGGCGCTGCTGCTCGCCGCCGAAGAGATCAACAACCAATGCCCGCTCGGCGCGGCCGCCGGGTACGGCGTGCCGCTGCCGCTTGACCGCCGGTACACCGCGCGCATCCTCGGCTTCGGACGCGCGACGCACAACGTGCTCTACGCGATCCATAGCCGGGGAAAGATCGAGTCGGTCATCCTCGACGCCCTCGCGCAGGTCATGCTGACGCTCTCGCGGCTGGCCCAGGACCTCATCCAGTACGCGATGCCCGAGTTCGGCTATTTCCGCATGCCGGCCGCCTTCGGGACCGGAAGCAGCATCATGCCGCAGAAAAACAACCCGGACGTCCTCGAGCTGGTCCGCGCCCGCGCCGCCCGCGTCATGGCCGCCGCCTCGCTGGTGCGCGAAATCCTCCGCGCCGCGCCGGCCGGCTACAACCGCGACGTGCAGGAGACCAAGGAGCCGTTCATGGACGGCTTCGCCGTGACCCGCGCCAGCCTGCGCGTGCTGGCCCCGTTGATCCGGGGAACCACGGTCAACCGCGCCGCCCTGCGCCGCGCCTTCGAGCCGTCCGTCTTTGCGGCGGACCGCGCGCTGGAACTGGCCGTCGCCGGTGTCCCCTTCCGCGACGCCTACCACCGCGTGAAGGCCGGCCTCGACGAATGGGCCGGGGTGGCGCCCGAAGAGGCGCTCGCCTGCAAGACGCACTGGGGCGCGCCGGCCGGACTCGACTTCGCGGCGCTCGATGCCCGGGTGCGCGAGGCGGCGAAACTGGCGCGCGAGAGCCGGCGCCATCACACCCGCGTCGCCGCGCGCCTGCTCCGCGCCGAGGGCGGCGCCTGACGGACGGCTCAGACCAGCGCCTCGAGATAGTCCAGCCAGCGGTCCAGCCCTTCGCCCGTCTTCGCGCTCAGCTCGAAGATGAAGACGCCCGGGTGCACCTGGCGGATGAAGCGCCGGCAGGCCGCGCCGTCCCAGTCGAGCGCCCCGGCCAGGTCGGTCTTGTTCACGATCGCCACCGCGGCGCGCGAGAAGAGGGCGGGGTACTTGATCGGCTTATCTTCGCCCTCGGTCGTCGCCAGCAGCGCGACCTTGAAGCTCTCGCCCAGGTCGAAGGCCGCGGGGCAGACCAGGTTGCCGACGTTCTCGATGAACAGCAGGCGGGTGTCGTCGCCGCAGACGTGCGGCAGCAGCGCGCCGACCTGTTCCGCGTTCAGGTGGCAGGAGGCGCCGGTCTCGATGGCGTGCACGTGCGCGCCCTTTCCGGCCAGGCGGCGCGCGTCGCGATCGGTCTGCACGTCGCCCGCCAGTACGGCGCAGGGAATCCGGCCGCGCAGGCGCTCCAGCGTCTGTTCGAGGAGTCGCGTCTTGCCCGAGCCCGGAGCGGAGATGAGGTTCAGGGCGACAATCCCGCGCTCCGCCAGCCAGGCGCGGTTCTGCGCCGCCCGTTCCTCGTTCCGCGCGAGGATCCGCTGCTCGACGTCGATGCGCCGCGACTCCCCCGGCGTGGGCGGCGCCGCGTCCGTTGCGTCGTGCGTGTGAGGGTGCGCGTGGGCGTGCGGGTGCGGATGCGAATGCCCGCCGTGCCCCGCCGCCTCCGTCGCCGTCCCGCAACCGCAATGCTCGCACATAACTCGCACCCCCTCCGCCGTAGCGGCCGTCCAGTCTCGCCGGTACCCACCCCGAAGTCAACCAACGCGGCACCGCTCCCCGCTTGCCTTCCGCCGCCGTTCGCCGATAATCGGCCGCACGGCAGGCCGGAGTGGCGGAATGGAAGACGCAGCAGACTCAAAATCTGCCGAGGGCAACCTCGTGGGGGTTCGACTCCCCCCTCCGGCACCAGGCTGACGGCGTCACCGCGCTGGGGACGCGGGCGAGCGGGAAGGCGCGCCACCCTAGTGACGACTACACGGGGGTCAGCGTCCGCGGACGGTCTCGCCGCGCCAGCGGATGATGCCGCCGAAGTCGGACACGTCGGTGTACCCCATGCCGGCCAACTGGCGCGCGGCCACGGCGCTGCGGCTGCCGGTGCGGCAGTAGACCAGGATCGGCGCCGAAGGGTCGGGCAGCTCCCGGGACGCACGGGGACGGAGCTCCGCCAGCGGGATCAGCAAGGCGCCGGGAATGTGGCCCCCGGCGAACTCGCCCGGCGTGCGCACGTCGAGGACGATCGTCCGCGGCTCGTCCATCCGCTGCCGGGCCTCCTCGGCCGAGATCCTGCGGGCGCGCGGCCGTCCCGCCCCGCCTTCGGCCGGGTCGGCCTCGGTCGCGCCGAAGCAGGAGGCAAGAAAGGGGAGCGCCAGCGCCGCCACGCCGCACCATCCGAATCGCAGGCCGCGCCGCGCGGGCCTTTCGACCGCAGGGGATACGGGAATCGCGTGAGCCTTCATGGCGGAAGCTACCTCTCCCCTGTGCCGGCGTCAAATCGGGGGGCGCTCGTTGGCTCCCCGCGCTCTGCGCGGCGTCCTCATTCCGGTCGACGACGACGTCGGCGCCCCGCCGGCGCGCAAGTGCTTCCGCCTTCGCCCTCCGGAACCCTTGCTTGACAGCGGGCGGCGTGCGTGACAGACTCTCTCCGACGATGCGGTGCGCGCGGAACTGATGGGGGCGGGGCGATGTCGATCCAGGAGCAGATCCTTGATGTGCTCAAGCAGCAACTGCTGCCCGAGATCGCCGAGATCAAGGCCGAGCAGCAGGAGGCGCGAATGCGCGAGGTCCGCCTCTCGGCGCGGCTCGACGTCATCGACGGGCGGCTCGCGCGCATGGACGAGCGCTTCGCGGAGATCGACCGGCGTTTCGACGAAGTGGACAAACGCTTCGAGCAGGTGGACAAGCGCTTCGACGAGGTAGACCGGCGCTTCGAACAGGTCGACAAGCGGTTCGAGCAAGTTGACAAGCGTTTCGAACAGGTCGACAAGCGGTTCGACGAGGTGGACAAGCGCTTTGAGCAGGTGGATAAGCGCTTTGAGCGGGTGGACCGGGCCCTCCGCGAGCTGCACGAGGATCTGCGCGAGGTCCGTTCCTACGCCTTCGTCAGCCGGGTGGGGCCATCGGTCTCGCCTCCCTCCGTCGTTCGCGATCCGGGGCGGAAGCCCGAGTAGCGAGGAGCGAGTAGCGAGGAGCGCAGGTCGGCGAGCAGCGGGAGCAATCGTCGACCGTACTCGTCGAACCTGCTCGTCGACCGAATTCGGTTGCCGCGCCAAAGCGCGCAGCGCAGGTGGGGCGAATCTGCCGGTGGGGGGGGTGCTGCTCGCATCGTCTCGACGCCATCCGCTTCTTCAGGCCGCGGTCGGCGCCCATCTACAGCCGTCCCGCGCCTTTCTCTGCCCCGCGATCCTGTAGCGGCGGTCGATGACCGCCGAGCAGAGGCGAAGATCGCGCCGGGAGAAAGGGCCGCGGTCGGCGACCGCGGCTACAGCCGCTCCGCACGTTTCTCTGCCCCGCGATCCTGTAGCGGCGGGCGGTGACCGCCGAGCAGAGGCGAAGATCGCGCCGGGAGAAAGGGCCGCGGCTTGCCCTCCGAAGCCCGCAGGGCGGAATAGGGTCGGCGCCCGCGGCTCTCCGGTCGACGATCCTGTTCGACCCGCCCGCGCGCTACGCGTTTCGTTGCGGCAGGCGAGTGCGGTCGACGGGCGTTGAACGTTGCGCGTTCGCCTCGCGTCTATGGCAGCGTGCGCGCGCTATCGGTTCAGCCGCGCGGCGCCGATTGCGCGCGGGCACAATAACCGGTAGAGTGCCGCAGTTTGCGGGGTACAGTCCGTTTGCGGCGGGACGCCGCGAAGGCGCGGACGGGGCGCGGCGGCCGGGCCGAACGGCGGGGAAGGGGAAGGCGGGATGAGGCGGGGTCTTGTTGTCGGGGCGGCGGTTGTGGCCGTCGTTGCGGTCGGGCTGGTCCGGAGGCGATCGGACTCGGGCCGGGCGGACGCGGAATCCGAGCGTCGTGGGCGCGCAGCGGTGGCGGTGGAGACCGCGCCGGTGATGCGGGAGACGGTCCGGGATACCGGGCGCTTCAGCGGATCGCTTCGGGCGCGTTCGACGTTTGCCGTGGCCGCGCGGATCGGTGGCCGTCTCGAGTGGCTCGGGGTCGACCTGGGCGATACGGTCGAGCGTGGGCAATTGATCGCGCGGCTCGACAGCGAGGAGTACGAGCAGCAGGTCCGGCAGGCCGAGGCGGAACTCGAGGTGGCCGTGGCGAACCGGCGGGACGCCGAGAGCGCCCTGGTCACGGTCCGGCGCGAGCGGGACCGGGTGGCCGAGTTGTTCGAGCGGGATATTGCCTCGGAGGCCGAGGCGGATGCCGTCGCAGCGCGGGTCGACGCCGCGGAGGCGCGCGCGGAGATCGCGGCGGCGCAGGTCCGGCAGCGCGAGGCCGGGCTCGAAGCCGCGCGCATTCGGCTCTCCTATACCCGGATTCACGCGATCTGGGAGGGCGGCGCCGGGACGCGCGTGGTGGGCGAGCGGCATGTCTACGAGGGCGCCATGCTCCGGCCCAACGACCCGATCGCGACCCTGCTGGAGACCCGGAACCTGACGGCGGCGGTTCACGTCATCGAGCGCGACGTCCCGCGCGTGGCGGTCGGACAACCGGTGCGGATCTTCACCGATGCCTGGCCCGGCGAGGCGTTCGCGGGGACGGTCGCCCGGGTCGCGCCGCTGGTGCGCGAGGCCTCGCGCCAGGCGCCGGTGGAGATCGAGGCGCCGAACCCGGACGGCCGGCTGCGCCCCGGCCTGTTCATCCGCGCCGAGATCGTCTTCGACGTGGTCGAGGATGCCTGCGTGATCCCGGCTGCCGCGCTGGTGCGGCGCAACGGGCAGTCCGGCGTCTTCCAGGCGGTTCCCGAGGAAGACGTGGCGCGTTTCGTCCCGGTGACGCCCGGGGTGGAGTACGCGGGGCGCGTGCAGATTCGCGAGCCCCGGCTGGAGGGCGAGGTGGTCACGCTGGGCCAGCACCTGCTGGCCGATGGCGCCCCGATCCGGCGGGCCGAGCTTCCCCCGGGTGATGCGCCCGCCGCGGCGCCCGCGCCCCGGAGCGGCCGCCCGTGAACCCGGCCCGCCTGACGGTGGCGCGGCCCGTCCTCACGGTCATGGTGACCCTGATCGTGATCCTGCTGGGCGCCGTGTCGCTCACGCGCATCCCGATCGACCTGCTGGCCGACATCACGCTGCCGACGCTGAGCATCACCACCGCCTACGAGAACGCGGGTCCGGAGGAAGTGGAGGAGCTGATCACCCGGCCGCTCGAACAGGCGCTCAGCGCCGTGCCGGGCGTCGAGGAGGTGACCTCGACGTCGCTGGAAGGATCGAGCAACATCCGGGTCCGATTCGCCTGGGGAACGGACCTGGACGCGGCGTCGAACGACGTACGCGACCGGCTGGACCGGGTGCTGGGCCGCCTGCCGGACGAGGCCGACCGACCGATGCTCCGCAAGTTCGACCTGGCGGCCTTCCCGATCGTGATCATGGGCGCGTCGAGCCGGCTCGATACGGTCCAGCTGCGCCGCATCGTCGAGGACCAGGTGGCCTACCGGGTCGAACGCGTACCGGGCGTCGCATCCCTGAACGTCTGGGGCGGGATCGGGCGCGAGATCCGCGTCGCGCTCGACGCC
The DNA here is from genome assembly GCA_003563855.1 of PVC group bacterium. Taxonomy (GTDB): domain Bacteria; phylum Verrucomicrobiota; class Kiritimatiellia; order PWTM01; family PWTM01; genus PWTM01. The sequence continues at coordinate 13,534 of PWTM01000066.1, forward strand.
GAGCGCGTGCAGGCGCTGGGGCTGCCGCTGGACCGGATCACGGCGGCGATCCAGTCGGCGAACGTCACGCTCCCGGCCGGCTCGATCGAGCGCGGGAACTACGAGCTGACGATCCGCACCCCCGGCCAGCTCGCGGATCTCGAGGAACTGCGCGACACGGTGCTCGACATGCGGATGGGCGCCCCGGTCCGGCTGCGCGACGTCGCGCAGGTCGAGGACGGCTCGGAGCGCGTACGGCGCATCGTGCGGGTCAACGGCGAGCCGGGCATGATGGTGGCGGTGAACAAGCAGTCCGGGGCGAACACCGTGGACGTCGCCCGGCGCGTGCTGCGCGAGGTGGACCGGATCAACGAGGACCTGCCGTACCTGACGCTTACGCCGGTGGTCGACACTTCGGACTTCATCCAGCGTTCGATCGCGAACGTCAGCACGACGGCGATCTACGGCGGCCTCTTCGCGGTGCTGGTGCTGCTCTTCTTCCTGCGCAACGTGCGCAGCACGGTGATCATCGCCACGGCGATTCCGGTCTCGATCGTCGCAACGTTCGCGCTGGTCCACTTCGCGGGCTTTACGCTGAACCTGATGACGCTCGGCGGACTGGCGCTCGGGATCGGGATGCTGGTCGACAACGCGATCGTGGTGCTCGAGAGCATCTACCGCCGCCACGAGGAGGGCGAGGCGCGCGTGGCGGCGGCGCTGGCCGGCAGCGGCGAGGTGACGGCGGCGGTGGTGGCGAGCACGCTGACGACGCTGGCCGTCTTCCTGCCGATCGTCTTCGTGCGCGGCATGGCCGGCGTGTTGTTCCGCCAGCTCGCGTTTGTCGTGGGTTTCGCGTTGATCGGTTCGCTGCTCGTGGCGCTGACGCTGGTGCCGATGCTTTCGGCGCGGTTCCTTCGGCACGGCGGCGGCGGTTCGGGGCGGCGGCTTTTCGCCGCCAGCGAACGGGCGTTCCGGGCGGTGGAACAGGGCTACCGGGGGCTCCTGCACCGGGCGCTCCGACGTCGGCCCTGGGTGCTGGTCGGCGCCGCGGCGTTGCTCGGCGTCAGCCTCGCGCTCATCCCGCGGGTCGGCACCGAGTTCCTGCCGGCGAGCGACGAGGGCGAGGTCCGGGTGCAGGTGGAGATGGACGTGGGCACGCGGCTCGCGGTGCTGGACCGCGTCTTCGCGCGGGTCGAGGAGATCACGGCGGCCGAAGTGCCCGAGCGCCGGAACATGATCGCGAACTTCGGCGGGGCGACATGGCGCGGCGTCGGATCGCATACCGGCATGCTCCGGCTCTCGCTTTCGCCGCGCCGCGAGCGGGAACGCTCGAGCGAGGACGTGGCCGCCGACCTGCGCCGCCGGCTGGGCGACCTGCCGGGCGCCCGGGTACGCACCCGCACCGCGCAGGGGATCGGTGGGCCGATGCGGGGGTTTGCGGCCGACGAAGGGCTGGAGATCGAGATCCGCGGCTACGACCTCGATACGGCCGACGCGTTGGCCGCGCGGGTTCTCGCGGTGGTCGCGGACGTCGACGGCGTGACCGACGCCCGGCTCAGCCGCGAAGCCGGCGCGGCGGAGTTCGAGATCCGGGTCGATCGCCTGCGCGCGGCGGACCTGCACCTGACGGTCGCCCAGGTGGCGCGCGCGCTCCAGACGGCGATCGGCGGCTCGCGGGTCGGGTTCTTCCGCGAAGCCGGGACCGAGGTGCCGATCCGCGTCCAGGTCCGCGACGCCGAGCGGATGGCGATCGAGGAGGTGCTCGACCTGACCGTGTCGAACGCCCGCGGCGATCCGGTCGCGCTGCGCAACGTCGTCGCGGCCGGCCCGCGCACCGGTCCCTCGCAGATCGAGCGCAAGGACCAGGAGCGCGTGGTGCGGGTCTTCGCCAACACGGCGGACCGCGACCTGGGTTCGATCGTCGCGGACCTTCGGGCTAGGCTACGCGACATCGCGGTGCCGGAGGGGTTCGCGGTCGTCGTTTCCGGGGACTACGAGGAGCAGCAGGAGGCGTTTCGCGAACTGACGCTGAGCCTGGTCCTGGCCCTGCTGCTCGTCTACATGGTCATGGCCTCGCTCTACGAGTCGCTGCGGCACCCCTTCGTCGTCATGTTCTCCATCCCGCTGGCGGCGATCGGGGTGGTGTGGATGCTCTACCTGACCGGCACGACGTTGAACGTGCAGTCCTACGTCGGCTGCATCATGCTCGGCGGGATCGTGGTCAACAACGCTATCCTGCTCGTGGACCAGATGAACCGGTTGCAGCGCGAGGAGGGGATGGAGCTGCGCGCGGCGATCGAGGAAGCGGGCCGGCGCCGGCTTCGGCCGGTGTTGATGACGGCCTCGACGACGATCTTCGCGCTGGTGCCGATGGCGCTGGGCCTGGGCGAAGGCGGCGAGGCCCAGGCGCCGCTGGCCCGCGCGGTGATCGGGGGGTTGGCCAGCGCGACGCCGATCACGCTGCTGGTCATCCCGGTGATGTACTCGCTGATCGAACCGCTGGGGCGCCGGCGCAGGGCCGCAAGGGCGGCCGTGCAAGCCCAGTGATCTGTACGCGTCCTCGTCCTTCGTCCTCGAAGACCGGGAATCGAGGACGAGGACGAGGACGAAGGGAAGATGTTCGCGTCGTATCGAAAGGGTGCACTTATCGGTGGCGCGGGGCGCGGATGATGGGAGGAAGCGCATGAGCTGGGAGCGAGACGGGAGGCGGACCGGGCGCGGTGCGCTGTTGGCGGGAGTGGCGGCGGCGGGATGCGTGGCGGCGCTGGCGTCGTGCGCGGCGCCCCGGGCCGGGCATCCGGCGGCCGTCGAGGCGGCGGACCGTCTTCCGGCCGGCGTGGACCGGCCGGCGGCCTTGCCGCCGGGCGGGCTCCGGCTCTCGGTGGAGGAGGCCGTCCTCCTGGGGCTGGAGCGGAATACGGCGCTGCGGGTGGAGCGGTTCGGTCCCGCGCTGCAGCGCCTGCGCGAGGAGGAGGAGCGCGCGCGGTTCGATCCGCGGCTGACCGCGGGGGGCGGCGCGGGGCGGGAGACGGCCGCGGGCGGCGCCGCCGCGGAGCGGCGCGAGGCGGAAGCCGAGCTCTCGCAGCGGTTCGTGACCGGGACCGTGCTGGGCGTGGACGCGGGCTGGCGCCGGGACGAGCTCGAGGGCGGGGCGTCGGGCGGGCACCGGGTGCGGGCCGGCATCTCGGCGACGCAACCGCTGCTGCAGGGCGGCGGCCGGGCGGCGAACCGTGCTGCGCTGGAGCAGGCGGCGATCGAGACGCGCATATCGGACTTCGAGCTGCGCGGCTTCGCCGAGGCGCTGGCCGCGGAGGTCGAACTCGCCTGCTGGGACCATGCGCTGGCGGCGCGGCGGATCGAGATCGTGCGCGAGTCGGCCGCGCTGGCCGAGCAGCAGCTTTCCGAGATCGAGCGGCGCATCGAGGTGGGCACGCTGGCCGAGACCGAGCGGGCGGCGGCGCGGGCCGAGGTGGCGCTCCGGCGGGAGGCCCTGATCAATGCCGAGAGCCAGGCCGGCGCGGCGCGCCTCCGGTTGCTGCGGATGCTGGACCCCGACGGCGACTGGGATCGCGATCTCGATATTCTCGACGAACCGATGCCGCCGGATCCCGCGACGCCGGCGGAGGACACGGCGGCGCGCGTGGCGCGGGCGATCGAGCGGCGGCCCGAGCTGGCGCAGGCCCGGCTGGCGCTGGAGCGCGGCGACCTCGAGATCGTGCGGACCCGTAACGGGCTGCTGCCGCGGCTCGACCTTTTCATCCGGCTCGGCCGGACCGGCTACGCGGAGTCCTTCGACGCGGCGGCCGATCCGGGCGACGCGCGCGACGATTGGAGCACGGGATTGCGGTTGGAGGCGCCGCTCGGGCGGCGCGCGGAGCGGGCGCGCCATGCGCGCGCGGTCTTCTCGCGCGACCGCGCGGAGACCGCGCTGCGCAACCTCGAGCAACTGGTCGTCCTCGACGTGCGGCTCGGCGGCCTCGAGCTCGCGCGCGCCGCCGAGCAGATCCGTGCGACGGAGGCCACGCGCGTGCTGCGCGAGGAGGCCATGCGCGCGGAGATGGAGAAGCTGCGGGTTGGCCGCTCGACCGCGCTGCAGGTCGCCCAGGCGCAACGCGACGTCATGGCCGGCCGCCTGGCCGAAGCCGAGGCCGCCACGCAGTACTGGAAGGCGCGTGTGCGGCTCGAACGGCTCGATGGATCGCTGCTCGAACGGCGCGGCTTCAGCCTGTGGCCTGTCGAAGCGCCTGGTCCAGGTCGGCCTTGATGTCCTCCACGTCCTCGATGCCGATCGAGAGCCGGACGTAGTCGGGCGTCACGCCGACCGCCGCCTGTTCCTCGGGTGTCAATTGCTGGTGCGTCGTCGAGGCCGGGTGGATGACCAGGCTCTTCGCATCGCCGATGTTGGCCAGGTGCGAGAAGAGCTTCACCGCCTCGATGAAGCGCCGGCCCGCTTCGTGGCCGCCCTCGATGCCGAAACCGACCAGCCCGCCGAACCCGTGCTTCAGGTAGCGGGCGGCGACCGCGTGGCCCGGGTCGTCCTCGAGGCCCGGGTAGACCACCCAGCGCACGCGCGGGTGCGCCTTGAGCCATCGGGCGACCTCGAGCGCGTTCTCCGAGTGCCGCCGCTGGCGCAGGGCGAGCGTCTCCAGCCCCTGGAGAAACTGCCAGGCGTTGAAGGGGCTGAGCGCCGCGCCCATGTCGCGCAGCAGCGTCACGCGCACCTTCAGGATGAAGGCCACGTTGCCCATCCCCGGCACGTCGTGGAGCGCGTCCCAGTAGACGATGCCGTGATAGCTCGGGTCCGGCTCGGTGAACTCGGGAAACTTGCCGCTGTTCCAGGCGAAGCGGCCGGCATCGACGATTACGCCGCCGATCGAAGTGCCGTGCCCGCCGATGTACTTCGTCGCCGAGCTCGTGATGATGTCGGCGCCGTAGTCGAACGGCCGGACCAGCCCCACGCCCACGGTGTTGTCCACGACCAGCGGGATCCCGGCCGCGTGCGCAATCTCGGCGAGAGCCTCGAAATCGGGCACGTCGAGCTTCGGGTTGCCGACCGTTTCGACGTAGAGCGCCCGGGTCCGCTCCGTGATCGCGGCGCGGAAGGCCTCCGGGTCGCGCGAGTTGACGAACCGCACGGTACGGCCGAGCTTCGGAAACGTGTAGTGGAGAAGCTGGTAGGTGCCGCCGTAGAGATTGTCCCCCGCGACGATCTCGTCGCCCATCCGAGTGATCGCCAGCAGCGCGTAGGTGATGGCGGCCTGACCGGACGCCAGCGCAAGCGCGCCGGTACCGCCTTCGATCGCGGCCATGCGCCGCTCGAACACGTCGGTGGTCGGATTCATGATCCGCGTGTAGATGTTTCCGAACTCCTTCAGGGCGAAGAGATTCGCCGCGTGCTCCGTGTCCCGGAACACGTAGGAGGTCGTCTGGTAGATCGGAACGGCCCGCGACCCGGTCGTCGGATCCGGCTCCTGCCCCGCGTGTACACCCATCGTGTCGAGCTTGCTCATTCGTTCTCTCCCCATTGCGCGAACGGGTTGTTCCGCCACCGCGCGTCCGCCAGCGCCCTTCCCGCGCCTGCAAGAAAGCGGCTACGAACTCGATCAAGATACTAGGGATTTCCGGGGTGTCAAGGGGGTGGACGGGGGACGAGGTGGATTTTCCCCTGTCTTCGCGGCGCGTTCTGCGCAGCGCGCAGGAGTGGGGAGCTTCACGCATGGGCGAAGTTCGGAAGCCCTCAGTTGGCCGACAGGCAGA
>PWTM01000154.1 GCA_003563855.1 PVC group bacterium
GGGGGGGGGCGGCCGTCCTGGGTCGTCGTGGCGTCGTCCTATCGGTTGACGACTATGCCGACGACTACGGTGGACGAGGGAAGGAGGCCGGGCTCCACTCGTCCACCGCTATCGTCGTCCGCTATCGTCGCCCGAAAAGACACCCGCGAGAACCGGTCACGACGAGGAAGCGGGCGCCAGCCCCGCGTTCGGTCGACGAGAGGGGACGACCCGCCTGCGCGCTTCGCGCTTCAGCGCGGCAGGCGAGAGCGGGCGACGAGTCCAGGCTCCACTCGTCCACTGGGGGTGTCCTCGCGAAGGCGCCCGACGTTGCGCTGCGCACCCGCGAGCGGTAAGGTCGGCGCGCGAGACGGGCGGACCCCGCGGAGAAGCGCGATGCAGCCAGCGGCCAGCGATAACGAGTACCGGCAGCGGCGGATGGAGAACATGGCCGCGCTCGAAGCGCTGGGCCACGCCCCCTTCGGCCGGGCGTTCGAGCGCACCGGCGACCTCGCGGACATCCGCGCCGCGTTCGAAGAGGGGCGCGCCGTGCGCGCCGCCGGCCGGATCGTCGCCTTGCGCGACATGGGCAGGAGCGTCTTCGCCCACCTCCAGGACGGATCGGACCGCTTCCAGGTCTACCTGCGCCGCGGCGAGATCGACGAGGCCGCCTTCGCGGGCGTGCGCCACCTCGACCTCGGCGACCACCTGGGCGTCGAGGGCACGCTCTTCACCACCCGGACCGGCGAGCCGACGATCAAGGTCGCCCGCTGGACGCTGCTGGCCAAGGCGCTGCGCCCGCCCCCGGAGAAGTTCCACGGGCTCCAGGACGTCGAACTGCGCCACCGCCGGCGCTACCTCGACCTCGTGGCCAACCCGGAATCGCGGCGGGTCTTCCGCGCCCGCGCCGCGCTCGTGCGCGAGCTGCGCGCCCGCCTGCACGCGCGCGGCTTCGAAGAGGTGGAGACGCCCATGCTCCAGCCGCTCGCCGGCGGCGCGGCGGCCCGCCCTTTCGAGACGTTCTACCACGCGCTCCAGCGCCCGATGTTCCTTCGGATCGCCCCCGAGCTCTACCTCAAGCGCCTGCTCGTCGGCGGCATGGACCGCGTCTTCGAGCTGAACCGAAACTTCCGCAACGAGGGGCTCGACCGCTCGCACAACCCCGAGTTCACCATGCTCGAGGTCTACGAGGCTTATGGCAACGCCACGTCCATGCGCGCGCTCGTCCAGGACCTCGTCCTCGGCGCGGCCGAGGCCGTCAACGGGTCGCGGACCGCCGGCACCGCGGAGCGACCCGTGGACCTCGAACCGCCCTGGCGCGAGGTCGCCTACGCCGAACTGCTTCACGAACGGCTCGGGAACGACTGGCCGGACGTCGACCTCCCCGAGGCCCGCCGCCGCGTCGAGGCCCTCGGCCTCGCCGTCGAGCCGCAGTGGGACCGCGTCCAGCTCGGCCACGAGGTCTACGAGAAGATCGTCGAGAAGTCGCTGCGCGACCCCACCTTCGTCACCCGCTTCCCGGCCGGCCTGATCCCCCTCGCCCGCCGTTGCGAGGACGATCCCGGCGTCGTCGACGTCTTCGAGCTCGTCATCGACGGGCGCGAGATCGCCCCGGGCTACACCGAGCTGAACGATCCGCTCGAACAGCGCCGGCGATTCGAGGCGCAGGCGGGCGAGGACGGGGAGAAGATCGACGAGGACTTCCTCCTCGCCCTCGAATACGGCATGCCCCCGGCCGGCGGCATGGGCCTGGGCGTCGACCGCCTCGCCATGATCCTCGCCGGCGTCGAGGCGATCCGCGACGTCATTCTCTTCCCGCAACTGCGGGCGGAAGGCTGAGCGCGGCCCATTCCCGAAGCCTATTCGGATCCGCCGGCGGGTCACCGCCTGACCCTCGGCCGCGCATCAGCGACGCGGTCTGCCGCGTCCGCCGGGCCTGCGGGTACGACGATACTCGGTAAACGGATCCACCGTATCCAGGAACGGGAACCTGTTGAAATCCGTGTCCCGCGTATAGATCGTGCGAATGCCGTTTTCTCGCATCAGGACCGCCGTATGCGCATCGAACACCAGGTTACCGGAAATCCCCGGTACTTCGGCAAACACCTCGGCGGCGACGTGCCGATGACGATCCGTCTCTGCAAGAATACCAAGTCGGGGAGATGCGAAGAGCGCGTTGATGAATGCCCACGCCTGTTCGGGCGTGAAGGGACGGGACAAGACACGGGGATGCGTCACCACGCGGAGAAACTCGTAGACGATACCCCACGTCAGGTACCAGGGCGTGGACTGCGCCCGAAACGACTCCAGCAGTTCCCTGCATCTTGCATGACCCGGAGCATCCATGTCCGCCCCGTAGATCAGGACGTTCGTGTCGACAACAAACACGACTATCCTTCCATCACGCTGTGCAGGGCCTCGCGATTCGCGACATCAACGCGAAGCCCCCCGCTCCTGAATGCCGGCAGCGGAGGCAGCTCTGCTTCGGGCCGCTGCGGCGCCACGGCAGACCGAAGCGCCGCCTCTACCAGTTCGGACATCGTCTGCCGACGGCGCGCGGCCTCGCGCTTGATCGCGAGCATCGTCACATCACTGATATTGAGCGTCGTCTTCATATGGAAAACCATACCACGAGGATGATTCGCTGTCAACACGTGTTCCCGGCCCTATTCCCGCTCTGCCGCCCGTCTTCCCCCCTCCCGTCGCGCGGGGGGTCCTCTGGTATACTTGCCGTATGAGTGCGGCACGCGGAATGGGCGGACGGGACCGGGGGGAGACCGGGCGGCGCGGCGCTTTGGTGCCAACGCCCGGGTCTGAGGCCACGGTTCCGCTCGCCCCGGAACGGCGGACGATCGCGCGGCGGTTCGATCGCGGCGCGCGCGACTATGCGCGCGTGACCCCGGTCCAGGACCGTATGCGGCGCCGCCTGCTCGCGGGCATCCTGCGACGCTGTCGGGGGCGCGCCCCGCTGCGCATTCTCGAGCTCGGGTGCGGGACCGGCGGGCTGACCGGCCTGCTTCGGGAGGCCCTTCCCGCGGCCCGGATCGAGGCGGTCGATTTCGCCCCGGGCATGATCGCCGCTGCCCGGCGGGCCTTTCCCGATGCCGCCGACTTCCGGGTCGCCGACGCCGAGTGTGTCGTGCGCGAGGACAGTGCGCGCTACGACCTCGTTGTCTCGAACGCGGCGGCGCAATGGTTCGGCGACCCGGCGTCCACGTTGCGCCGCGGCATCGATCGGCTCGCGCCCGGGGGATTGCTCGCCTGCGCCACGCTCGTGCACGGAACCTTCGCCGAGCTGCGCGCCTCCTTTCGCGCGGCCTACGCGGCGGCCGGGCGGCCGCCGCGCGAACACACGCTGCCGCTTCCGGCGATCGACTTCTGGCGGACGCGCTTCCCCGATCTCGTCTGCGAGGAGACGGCCTTCACGGTGGACTATCCCGAGGTGCGCGCCTTCCTGCGCGCCGTCCAGCGCGCCGGCGCTTCCTATGCTCCGGCCGGCAGCGGTCCGCTGCCCCGCGCGATCCTCCGGGCGATGACCGCCCACTACGCGGCGCGCTACCCCGCGGTGAGCGGCGCCGGCATACGCGCCACCTATCGCGCCGCCTTCCTCTACGGCGAACGGTAGCGCCAGGCCCCGGAGTTGCGCGGCGGCGGCGGACGGTCTATCGTCGGGCGCCATGACCATTCCCGGGGGTTTTCTCCGGACCGTCGGTCTCGCGCTCGTGAGCTTCGGGACCATGGTCCGCGTTGCGCCGGCGGAGTACACGCCGCGGGCGCCGTCCGCGTGGACCGTACCCCGGTCCACGCCGGCGGCGGTCACACCGGCGCCCCGTCGGCGGCTGCCCGGCCGCATCCTCGTCGGTTCGCGCGCGCAAAGGTTCCAGCTCCGCGAACCGGTACGGCTGCCGTCGAACCCGTTCATGGGCACGATCGTGGAGCTGCGCGAGATCCAGCAGGCGGCGCCGGTTCATCCCCGTGTGCGCTGGGCATTCACGCCCTGGACGCACGTCGACCTGGGTTACACGTCCCTGACGACGATGACCTGGACAGCCGAGGGCGACAGCGACGGGGACTTCCGGCTGCGCGGCGTTGACCTTGCGGCCGGCGTCCGGCTGCACAACGAAACGCCGGTCACGCCGTACGCGTCGGCCGCCGTCATTTGGTACCGGCCCCGGTTCGAGCGCAACGGCCGGTGGGCGCACGGCTTCCGCGGCAACGAGCGAGGGGTACAGGCCTACTACGACTGGCTCGCGGCGGGCCGGCCTGAATGGCCGAACGACGGGTACGAGCGGCATCTGGACGTGGACCCCAACGCGTTCGGCCTGGCCCTGTGCGGAGGCGTCGAACTCCAGTTGGGCGACCGGTGGTCGATGGAGGTCTACGCCCGGCACGTGCGGGTCTCCGTGCACGCGCACTTCACCTTGCAGTTCTACGGGGAGCTGTTCCGGGACTACGGCCGGTTCGTCTTTCCCCACGACCACACGGCGGCGGGCGCCGTCCTCGCGTACCGGTTCTAGGCGCATGGCGGCATCCACGCACAGTCGCGAGGGCGAGGCGATGCCGGCGAAGCGGGTCTGCGTCATCGGGAACTTCTCCGGGCGGAACGCCGGCGACGCGGCCATCCTGGGCGGCCTGATCGAGGACGTGCACAGGGCCTATCCGGCGACCGTGTTCCGCGTGCCCACCATCCGGCCCGACTTCGTCCGCCGCCAATACGCCGGCTACCCGGTTCAGCCGGTGGGGTTGCTCCCCTGGAACCTCAGCGCCAAGATCCTCGGCTGGCCGATCCTGCGCGAGACGCTCCGGGCCGACCTGGTCCTGGTGACCGACGCGATTCTCTTCGATCGCAAGCTGTTCAATCCCCTCCATAATTACCTCGCGACCATGGCGCTGGTGCTTCCGCTGGCGCGGCGGCGCGGGATCCCGGTCGTGCTCTACAACGTCAGTCTCGGCCCGGTCGGTACGGCGGCCGGACGCGCCTGCCTGCGCCGCGTCATCGGGGCATCGGCCAGGGTGATCGTGCGGGATCCCGAATCGACCGAACTCCTCGATCGGTTGGACCTTCGGCCCCACGGGCTGAGCCGGGGCGCGGACTGCGCACTGACGGTCCGGCCCGCGCCCGACGCGGATATCGAGGCGCTGAACCGGCGCCTGGCCCTCGGCTTCGGCGAGCGGCCGGTCATCACGTTCAATATCAACAGCTACCTGGATGTCTTCGTCCGGAAGCGGCGGCACCGGATGACGGCCGAGACCTTCGCACCGATGATGGCGGAGGTCATGGACCGCACGGTCGAAGAACTGGGCGTGAACCTTGTGGTCGTCGAGACGCAGCCGATGGACCTCCCCATCGCCGGTCGGGTGCTCGCGGCGCTGCGCCGCCCCGAGCGGGTGCGGCTGATATCGAACCGGCAGGCGGGCTACCCGGAGCTGGCCGGGCTCTTCGGTCGCGCGGAACTGCACGTCGGCATGCGGACCCACTCGCTGATTCTCGCGGCCGCGGCCGGCACCCCGATCGTCGGGATCATCTGCACCCCGAAGAACCGGGGGTTCATGCGCTCGATCGGGCAGGAGGCGCAGATGGTGGAATTCGACGCGCTGGGGGCCGCATCGCTGTGGGGCCGGATCCGGGCCGCGTGGGCCGACCGCGCGCGGCTGCGGCGGGAGCTGGCCGCCGCCGTGGCGTCGGAGAAAGATCGCGCGCGCGCGGCGGCACGGGAACTGGAGCCCTGGCTTGGCTAGCCCCCGGACCCGCGGGGCGCGGCTGCTCGCAGCGGTCGCGATCGCCGCTGCGGTCGCGGCGGCGGGCATCCGCCTGGCGCGCAGCCCGGACGAGATCGAGGTTCGGGCGGTCACCGTTGCGTGCAACGGGTACCTGCTCGCGGGCGACCTCCACCGGCCGCGCGGGGCCGACCACCCCGTCGTCATCCTCCTCCTGCACGGAAGCAGCCCCGCCGGACGCCGGCTGGCGCTCTATCCCGAGCTGGCCCGGCGCCTCGCCGCGCGCGGCTACGCCGTCCTCAATCTCGACCAGCGCGGGCACGGAGAATCCGAGGGGCCGGCGGTCGTGCGGACCGTCGAGGATGTCGACTGGGTGGCGGACGCCCGCGTCGTTTCCGCGCAGCTCGACGCGCTCGTCGGGCAGCCGGTGCGGGCCCGGGTCCTGGTCGGCCACTCGTTCGGCGGCGGGGTCGCGGCGGCGGCGGGACTGACGGCGCCCGGCGTGGACCGCGTCGTCTCGATCGCCCCGGGTCGCCGCCTGGCGCGCCGGTTCTCCGAGGAACGCCCGGAGGGGCTGGCCTACGTGCAGCAACGGCGGACGCGCGACCTCGGACTCGAGACACCGATTCCGCTGGAGGTCATCCCCGGCATGCTCGCCCGCTACGACATCGAGCAGTTCCGCGGCCGCGCGGCGCCGAAGCCGTTCCTGCTGATCGAAGGGGCGCGCGAGCCGGAGGCGGACCTGGCGTTCACCCGGGAGCTGGTCGCCTCGATGTCCGGTCCCGTCACGCACCGGGTCCTTCCCGGGGCCGACCACTATTTCGGCACCGCGCCGGTGACGGCCGGGGCCGACCACCGACCGGAAATCGAGAACGAACGCGTGTTGAACACGCTGGTTGACGCCATCGACCGCTGGCTCTCGGAGCCCGCTTCCGACCGCTGAGCGCGCGCGTTCGACACCGGCTCAGTCGGCGCGGTCATCGACGATGAGCGTTACGGGGCCGTCGTTCTCGAGCGCGAGCCGCATGTGCGCGCCAAAGACCCCGCAGGCCACGGGCGCGCCACAGCGGCGAAGGGCTTCGGCAAAGGCGTCCACGAGCGGCGCCGCCTCGGCCGCCGGCGCGGCGCGGCCGTAGCCGGGGCGCCGCCCTCTGCGGCAATCGCCGAGAAGCGTGAACTGGCTGACCACCAGCACCTGGCCCTGCACCTCGGCCAGGGCGCGATTGAGCCGGCCCTCCCCGTCCTCGAAGTACCGGAGCGCGTGGATACGGGCCGCGAACCGTTCGGCCGAGGCGCGCGTATCGCCGCGCGCGACGCCCAGCAGTACCACCGCCCCAGGCCCGATCCGGGAGACCTCGCGGCCGTCGACGCAGACCGACGCGCCGGTCACCCGCTGGACCACGGCCACCACGGCGGCTCAGGGTTTCTCGCGGTCCATCGTTCGCATCGAGCCCAGCCGGTTCAGGGCGGCGGCGACTTCGAAGCGACGCGGACGAGCCAGGTCGCCCCGCGTCTCGCGCCAGAGCGCGTCCAGCCCCTCCGTACCGAGATCGTGGTCGATCCGATCGAGCAGGTCTTCCATCTTCCGCGGTTCGTCGAGGAAGTGCAGCTTCGCGTAGTGAAGGATAAGCCCGATGGCGCTCGTCTGCGCGACATCGGCCACCTGGGGTACGGCCGAGAGGTCGATCACGGCGCGGCCGAAACGCAAGGTCCGGTCCGCCACCGCCTCGATGGAGGCATCCTTCCGGCCGAGCGCGGGGTCGATGCTGCTCGGGCAGATCCACCGCTCCATGCTGTGCAGGCCCGGCAACGGCGGTAGCCCGGACGATGCGGCCGGGAAATCGGCCTCGCGCGCCTCGCGCGTGATATCCCGAACCCGCCCGTTCTCGATGCGGAGTACGGTATCCGCCACGGGAATGAACGGGGCCGCGCACGCCCATGCGCCGACGACAACGGACACGCGCCACTCGTCCGCGATCTGACGCGCGCGCGCCGACAGCGGAATGGTCCGGCCGGTCTCGCCGCCCGCCAGCCCTTCCAGCCGCGGATCGGCGGCCAGGAACGCCGCGTCGGAATCGGACTCGTCGAGGATCAGCGCCTGGGCGCCGGCCTGGAGCGCCTCGATCAGCGAGGCCATTTGCGACTCGCCCGCCGTCGCGCCCGCCGTCGTGAGGGCGCCGTCGCTCTCCGACCCGTCGCGAAGGAAGGCCCTCACGTCGACGCGCTGGACCGACCGGCCCGGCTCCGCGCTGACGCGCACGGCGTCCGGGACCGAAACGGTGCGGCTGCGGCCATCCCCGGGGACGTGGTTGTATACCCCGTCCGCGAGGGCCGCGAGGAGCTCGGCGCGGCCGGAGTACGCGTCGCCGACGATCAGGGTCACGCCGGACGGAATGGCAAGGCCTTCGATCGCACCGGCATTCGGCGTCTCGACGCTCCGGCGGCATTCGGCGTCGACCGACAGCGCCGTCCGCCCGCCTCCGAAGGCCGAGCCCTCGGCGGCGAAGGCGACCCATCCCTGTTGCAGCAGCGACTGGCGCGCAGCATCGGTGTCCTCCATGCCCTGCACGAAGCGCTCGATGTCCGCCGCATCCTGGTAGCAGTAGATCAACGCCGCGTTGACGATCGAGGGCAGCGCATCGAAGAAGAGCTGTTCGGCCAGGCGGGCGCAAACCCGCCCTTCGCGCAGGGGCAACACCACCTGGAGCCGCGCTTCGACGTACTCACCCGCGACCACCACCGCGGACCGGGGAAGGATATGCGAGCCCGGCGAGGGGAACCGGATCGCGCCCACCGAGAGCGTCTCGCGCCCGCGCGCCGTCTCGCGCGCGATCACGGCCGAGAGCTGGCGCGCCACGTAGTCCTCGAGGGCCGTGCGCCGGATCGGCCGGTCGAAGAGCCGCTCGGGAAAGCCGGCGATCAACTGCGGGACGTGAAGGATGAAGAGCGCCTCGGGCGCGCGCCCCGGCGCGGGCGGCCGGACCCGGGCGTTGTGGACCACGAACCGGGTGAAGTCGAAATCGCCCGACAGTTCGGCGTACGCGGCCGGCTCCTTTCCGTCGATCGCCTCCAGCAGCGCGTAGAACTCCCGTTTGTCTCTCATCGTGTCTCTCCCCTCTCTATCGCTATCGGCAGCGTGTTACCGGACTTCGACGCGGACCTGGCCCGGCCGAAGATCGAGGCGATCCGTCCGGCCCGCGACGAACCGTTCGTCGTCCAGCTCCGCGAAAACAGGCGCCATCTTCCGCAGCACCCAGGGGCGCGCGGGGCCCGGAACCGGCACGTGACCGACCCAGGCGCGGCCCGGCTCGAAGCGCAGCCGGCCGTCCGCGGCGACGGGCCGCACCTCGGCGACCACCGAGAGCCGCAACCCGGCCAACCGCGAGAGCACACGGAAAACGCAGACCGGATCGTCGAGGGTCACGTGCATCCGCTCCAGCGTCAGCCCGAGCCCGGGACCGCTGTCCTGCGCGGGCGTCTCCTGCAAGCGCCAGGCCAGGTAGCTGTTGATCGCCCGCTGGTCGAACACCTCCGCGGCGGACGCCCGGCGCTCTGCGCCCCGGCGGAGCGTGCGCACCTGGTGGGCGACCCGCGCGCCGAGGTCGGCGTCGGCCGGCACGGCCGGGACGTCCTTCGGCCAGGCCAGCCCCCCGACGAACGCCGCGAGGACGAGGAGGACGAGCAGCCGGAACACCGTGCGCAGCGAGCGCCCCCCCCCGGGTCGCCGCGGCGCGGCCCGCAGCTCGGGCTCGACCATCCGCGCGCCGCAGGAGGTGCAGAAGACGCTGACCGTCCGGTTCGCGTGGCCGCACTGCCCGCAGACGAGGTTGGCGCTCATGGCTTCGCCGCCGCGGGCGGCTTCGCCGCCGGCTTCTCGCCCGACTTCGCCGCCGGCGCGGCCGAGGCCGAAGCGGCGGCGCGCTCCGACTTCGCCGCCTTGCGGTAACTCTCGCTCCGATAATCCGTGGTGTAGAACCCGCTTCCCTTGAAGAGAAAGCCGGCGCCTCCGCTGATCGCCCGCCGCACGCGTCCCCGGCAGGCCGGGCACCGCTTGCGGGGCGGCGCGCTGATCCGCTGGAACACCTCGAACCGGTGGCCGCAGGCGCCGCACTCATATTCGTACGTCGGCATAGTCCTCGATCCCGTTTCCCGCCGGCCCAACGTCCGGGCGACCGCGCGTCCCGGAGTAAACAGGACAAGGCCGACGGGTGTCAATGCCGCGAACCTTGCCCGCCGCAGCGCGTGGCGCATCGCCTCCGCTCAAAAGGCACGGAAGCAGAGCGTCGCATTGTGCCCGCCGAATCCGAGCGAGTTGTTCAGGCAGGCCCGCACCCGCGCCTCGCGCGCCGTGTTGGGCACGACATCGAGGTCGCAGGCAGGGTCGGGCGTCTCGTAGTTGATCGTCGGCGGCACCACCCCGTGGACCAGCGTCAGCACGCAGGCGACAGACTCGACGGCGCCGGCCGCCCCCAGCAGGTGGCCGAGCATCGACTTGTTTGAGCTGACCATCACGCGCCGGGCGTCGGATTCGCCGAGCGCGATCTTGATCGCCTTCGTTTCGCAGGCATCGTTGAGCGCGGTGCTCGTCCCGTGCGCGTTGATGTGGTCGATCCCGTCCGGACCCAGGCCCGCATCCTCCATCGCCAGGCGCATGCCCCGCGCCGCGCCGCGGCCGGTTTCGTCCGGCGCCGTCATGTGAAAGGCGTCGCAGGTGCGTCCGTAGCCGGCCAGTTCGGCGTAGATGCGGGCGCCGCGGCGCCGCGCATGCTCCAGGTCCTCCAGCACGAGGACGGCGGCCCCCTCGGCGATGACGAAGCCGTCCCGCCCGGCGTCGAACGGCCGGCTGGCGCCTGCGGGGTCGTCGTTGCGTGTGCTCAGCGCCCGCATCGCGCAGAACCCGCCGACGCCCAGCTCGCAGATGGGCGCTTCCGCCCCGCCGGCGAGCATGAGGTCGGCCTCGCCGTGCTGGATCATCCGCAGCGCCTCGCCGAGGGAGTGGGTCGCGGTCGCACAGGCGGACACGACGCTGAAGTTCGGTCCGCCCAGCCCGTACTCGATCGCGATCAGGCCCGAGAGCATGTTCGTAATCATCTGCGGGATCATGAAGGGCGAGAACCGCGAAGCCCCCCGGTCGTAGAAGACCTTCGTCTGCTGGAACAGGATCTGAAGGCCCCCGATCCCGCTGCCGACGAGCACGCCGACGCGGTCCGTATCCTCGGCGCCGAAATCCAGCCCGGCGTCCTCGACCGCCCGCCGCGCCGCCACGATCCCGTAATGGCAGAACGGGTCCATGCGACGGCGGTCCTTGGGCGAGATGATGCCCTCCGGGTCGAACTCGACCACTTCACCGGCGATGCGGGAGGCGAACGTCGAGGCGTCGAACCGCTCGATCGGCCGGATGCCGGAGCGGCCCCCGGTCAGCCGGGACCAGAACGGTTCCAGCGCGCAGCCCAGCGGCGAGACCACGCCCATGCCGGTGACCACGGCTCTTCGTCGTTCCATCGGTCATCCTCCCCGCGCGGTGTGCGCGCGGTCCACACGGAACCGGGGACGGACACCCTTTCCGGCGCCGCCCCCGGTCCATTCCCGACCGCTCAGGCGTCGAAGCCCTTCTCCTTCAAGTAGCCGATCACCGCCCCCACCGTGGTGAGCTTTTCGGCGTCCTCGTCGGGAATCTCGGCCCCGAACTCCTCTTCGAAGGCCATGACGAGTTCGACCGTATCGAGCGAGTCCGCGCCCAGGTCCTCGATAAAGGAGGCCTCGGACGTGACCTGCTCGGCGTTGACCCCGAGCTGTTCGACGATGATATCCCTGACTTTGTCTTCCAGTGCCATGTTCCGTCCCTTCCTTTCCTTCTGCTGCTGCCCGACCGAACTCCGTCAGGCCGTTACCATGCCTCCACACACCGAGAGCACCTGGCCGGTCACGTAGGCCGCCGCGTCCGACGCGAGAAACAGCACCACGCGGGCCACGTCCTCCGGCTCCCCGAAACGCCCCTGCGGAATCTGCCCCAGCATCCGGGCCTGGAGTTCCGCGGGCAGTTGGTCCGTCATCTTTGTGCGGATGAATCCCGGGGCGACCGCGTTGACGCGGATGCCGCGGCCCGCCAGTTCACGGGCGGCCGAGCGCGTCAGCGCGATGACGCCGGCCTTCGAGGCCGCGTAGTTGCACTGGCCGGCGTTGCCGATCAGGCCGATCACCGAGGCGATGTTGACGACGGCGCCCGCGCGCTGCTTCATCATCGGACGGGCCGCCGCCTTCATGAACAGGAACGCCCCCTTCAGGTTCACATCCAGAACGGCGTCCCAGTCCGCCTCGCTCATCCGGGCGAGAAATCCGTCGCGCGTGATGCCCGCGTTGTTCACGAGTATATCCAGGCGGCCGAAGGCCCCCAGGGTGTCGGCGACCGTCCGCTGCACGTCCTCCGGGGCCGCCACGTTGCCCTCAAGGGCAATCGCGCGGCGCCCGGCGCCCTCGACGAGGGCCACGGTCTCGTCCAGCCAGCCGCGCTCGAGGTCGCAGACCGCCACGTCCGCGCCCTCGCCCGCCAGCGCACCGGCGATCGCCTGTCCGATTCCGCGCGCCGCCCCGGTCACCAGCGCAATCTTGCCGTCAAGAACACCCATGAACCCCTTCCTCGCCGTTCGCCGCCCTTCCCCATCCCTGCCGCTGCGCCGCCGGCGCGGCCGCCCTAGAGAACCGCCGCCGCGGCCGCCACGCCCGGCCGGTCCTGAATCGTATGGAGAAACGCCCCGCTGTCAATCCGCTTCACGAGCCCGGTCAGCACCCGGCCCGGACCGCACTCGACGAAGGCGTCCACTCCCGACGCCCGCAGCGCCCGCACCGTCTCGACCCAGCGGACCGGCGCGACGATCTGCTCGACCATCCGGGCGGGCATCGACGCCGGCTCTTCGTGCGGCGCCGCGGTGACGTTGGAGTAGACGGGAAAGCGCGGCGCGGCGAACGCGACCTGGGCCAGCGCCGCGCCGAACCCGTCCGCGGCGGAGGCCATCAGGGGCGAGTGGAACCCGCCGGCGACCCGGAGCCGCAGCGCGCGGCGCGCGCCGGCCGCCGCCGCGGCCTGTTCGACGGCCTCGAGGGCCTCGGCAGGCGCGGAAAGCACCGTCTGCTCCGGCGAGTTGAGGTTCGCGATCCAGGCGCCGGTCTGCGCACAGATGCGCTCGAGCGCGGACCGGTCGAGCCCGATTACGCTGACCATCCCGCCGGGGCGCGCCTCGCACGCCTCCTGCATGAGCCGGCCGCGCTCGGCGAGGATGCGCACGGCCGTCTCGAAGTCAACGGCGCCGGCGGCGGCCAACGCCGCCCATTCGCCGGAGCTGAGCCCGGCGGCAGCGACCCATTCGAGGTCCGGGCGCTCCGCCTCGAGGGCCGCCCGCACGGCCATGCTGACGACGAAAATCGCCGGCTGCGCGCGGTCCGAGCGCGTCAGCGTCTCGGCCGGGCCCTCCCGGCAGAGCGCTTCGAGGTCGTACCCGAGCGCGACGGAGGCGCGCTCGAACAGCGCGCGGCAGGCGGGATAGTGCGCCGCGAGGTCCGCGCCCATGCCCGGCGCCTGCGCGCCTTGCCCGGGAAACAGCAGTGCCCGTTTCATTTCGCCCCTCCCCACTCCAGCAGCATCGCGCCCCAGGTGAACCCGCCCCCGAAAACCAGCAGCATCACCGTGTCGCCCTCCCGGATGCGGCCGTCGCGCACCGCCTCGTCGAGCGCCAGGCCGACCGAGGCGCCCGACGTGTTGCCGTAGCGTTCGACGTTGATGACAAACCGGGATTCCGGGATCGCCAGCCGAGCGGCGACCGCCCGGATGATCCGCATGTTCGCCTGGTGCGGGATGACCCAGCGGATATCGTCGGTCCGAAGGCCGTGCCGGTCCATGATCTCGCGCGCCGCCCGGGTCATCGTCGTGACGGCGTGGCGGAAGACTTCCCGGCCGTTCATGCGGAGCGCGTGCTCGCCGGCGGCGACCGTCGCGGCCGACGCGGGGCGCCGGCAGCCGCCGGCGGGAATCTGCAGCAGGTCGCTCAACGAACCGTCCGAGCCAAGCACGCTGCCGATGATCCCGCGGCCGCGCCGGCCGCGCTGCACCACGGCCGCGCCCGCGCCGTCGCCGAACAGGACGCAGGTGCTCCGGTCGCTCCAGTCGAGCACGGCGCTCATCTTCTCGGCGCCGATGACCAGGATGTTGCGCCAGGCGCCCGAGGCCACGAACGCGCGTGCGGCTTCGAGCGCGAAGACGAAGCCCGAGCAGGCGGCTTCGAGGCCGATGCAGACCGCGTTCTTCGCGCCCAGCTTCCCCTGCGCGAGGCAGGCGGTGTTCGGAAACGGGAGATCGGGCGTGATCGTGGCCAGCAGCACGAGATCGATGGCCGCCGGGTCGAGCCCGGCGTCCGCAATCGCCCGCCGGCCGGCCTCGGCCGCCATGTCCGAGGTGAACTCTCCGTCCGCGGCCACGCGCCGTTCCCGCATCCCCGTGCGCGCCACGATCCATTCGTCGGTCGTGTGGACCATGCGCTCGAGGTCCCGGTTCGTGAGCACGCGCGCAGGCGCATAGGCGCCGGTGCCCGCGATGACCACGGGAAACGGGCCGTTTCCCGCTTCGGCGCCGTGCGCGCTTTCGCTCACGCGGCCTCCACGCGCCCGATCGTTTCCGTGATCAGGTGGTTGATGCGATGCTCGACCGCGTCGCGCGCCGCGCGCACGGCATTGAAGGCGGCGCGGGCCGACGAGGATCCATGCCCGACGATGCAGACGCCGTTGACGCCGAGCAGCGGCGCGCCCCCGTACGCCGCCGGATCGCCCCGCTGCCGCACCGCCTCGAGCGCGGGACGGGCGAGCAGCGCCCCGATCTTGCGCCCGGGCGAGCGGGTCAGCTCCTGGCGCAGCAACTGGCCCAGGAAGTGCGCGGCACTCTCGCTCGTCTTGAGCACGACGTTCCCCACGAACCCGTCACAGACGACCACGTGCACGGCGCCGGCGAAAAGATCGTGGCCCTCGACGTTGCCCTGGAAGTGGAGCGGCGAGCGCTTGAGGAGCCCCAGCGTCTCGCGCGTCATGACGTTGCCCTTGCTCTCCTCGCCGCCGATGCTCAGCAGGCCGACGCGCGGCGTCGCGATGCCCAGGATTTCGCGCGCGTAGACCACGCCCATGGCCGCGAACTGGGCCAGCATCCGGGGCGAGCACTCCGGGTTGGCGCCCGCGTCGATCAGTACGAACGGCTCCCCGATCGAGGGCAACACGGCCGCGATCGCCGGGCGCTCCACGCACTCGAGGGGGCGGAGCTTGAGCGTCGTGGCCGCCACCACGGCGCCGGTGTTCCCCGCCGAGAACACGGCGTCGGCTTCGCCCTCCTTGACGAGGTCCACCGCCCGCGCGATCGACGAATCCCGCTTGCGCCGGACCGCCGCGGCGGGCGACTCCTGCATCTCGATCACCTCCGCGGCCGGCACGATCTCGACCGACGCGGGCTGCGGGCCACGCGGCAGCGCGGCCCGGATCGCGGACTCGCGGCCGACCAGGTAGAGCCGGTCGATGTGCGGCAACTCGCGGGCGGCCCGGACGGCCCCGTCCACGATCTCGCGGGGCGCGTAGTCCCCGCCCATGGCGTCCACGGCGATGCGCATCGCGAAGGTCGTCGCGCGAACGACGCCCTAGTCGCCGGTCTCGACGGTCAGAACCTGCCGGCCGCGGTAGCTGCCGCAGGACGGACAGACCCGGTGCGGAAGCGCGTCGGCCCCGCACTTCGGGCATCGGCGCACCGCGGGGAGCGGACGCCGGTGCGACCGCTCGCGCATGCGCATCTTGCTCTTCGACTTCTTTCTCTTCGGTACCGGCATGGCCTCGTCTCCCCATCCTGCTCCGCCGCCGACCCGGCCGGCCCGGCAGCGCCCGTATTCAGGGCCGATCCAGGTTCAACCCGTCCAGCGCGCCCCACCCCGGGCTTCCCGTCGCCGGCGCACAATCGCACGGCCGCTCGTTCAAGTCCGCCCCGCAACGGGGGCACAGCCCCGCGCAATCCTCCCGGCAGCGGGGGTGCGACGGCAGCCGAAGCAGCACCGCCTCGCGCAGGTCGGGGGTCACGTCCACCTCGACCTGTTCGTCCCGCAACGGGTAGGCGCGGAGAAAAGACGATTCCGTGAGCGTTGTCGAGAACAAAACGGCGCACCGCGCACACCGCAACGTCACGGGCATCGCGATCCGGCCCCGCACGAGCAGGCGACGCGAGACGATCTCCGCCTGCAATGCGTACGTCAGCGCGCCCGCGGGGCGGATGTCCGTGCCGGGCTCGAGGTCGAGGATCGAGGGCGGTTCCTCCCCGTCATAGGCCGCCCCCTCGGGCCCCACCTTGGGGATCTCGACGATCACGCGCCGCCCCTCCGTGGCGGCGCCAGGCCGGCCTGCCGCAGCGCGGCCTCCGCCCGCGCCACGTCCGCGGGCGTATCCACCCCGACGCCCGCGTCCGCTACGCGGATCACCCGGATGCGCGCGCCCAGGTGAAGCGCCCGCAACTGCTCGAGCTTCTCCGCCTGCTCCAACGCGCAGGGCGGCTCGGCGACCAGCCGGCGAAGGAACGATGCCCGGTACGCGTAAACGCCCACATGCCGCAGCCAGGGCGCGGGCGGCGCGCCGCCGTCCCGCACCTGCGGGATGCAGGCCCGCGAAAAGTAAAGCGCGCGGCCCGTCCGGTCACAGACGACTTTCACGACCGAGGGGTCCGTCGCGCTGCGCCGGTCGGTGAACGGCGCCGCCGCCGTCGCCATCGGCGGTCCGCGCGGCTCGCTGACCGCCGCGGCCAGGGCGTCCACCAGCGCCGGGTCGATCAGCGGTTCGTCGCCCTGCACGTTCACCGCCGCGGTTACGCCCCGTCCGCGCAGCGCCGCCGCGACGCGATCGGTCCCCGACGGCAACGCCGGGTCGGTCATGACCGCCTCGACCCCCAGCCCCCGCGCCAGTTCGGCAATTCGCGCATCGTCGGTCGCCACGAGCAGACCGTCGAGCCGGCGGGCCTCGCGCACCCGGCCGATCACCCAGGCCAGCAGCGGGCGGCCGCAGAGCGGATGCAGCATCTTGCCCGGGAACCGGGTCGAGGCCCAGCGCGCCGGGATGGCCGCCCAGACGCGGTTCACGAGGACACCGCCGCCAGCAGTTCCTCCGCCGTGCAGGCGGCGGTGCCGATCTTCCCGACGACCACCCCCGCAGCGACGTTCGCCAGCTCCGCCGCCTCGCGCGCCGGCGCGCCGGCCGCCCGCGCCAGGAGGCAGACCGCGATGACGGTATCGCCGGCACCGCTCACGTCGAAGACTTCGCGCGCCCGCGTGGGGATATGGACCGACGCGTCGTCCGGCGCCATCAGCAGCATGCCCTGCGGCCCGAGCGTGACGAGCAGGTGCGCCGGGCGCCACCGGTCCAGGAGTACCGCCCCGGCGCGGCGGAGCGCGCGGTCGCGCAGCGGCGCGGGGCCGGGGCCCGGATCCGGCATGCCGGCCGTCGCAAAGGCCTCCGCGCGGTTCGGCGTAACCATGCCGATCCCGTCCAGCCGCAGGTTCGGGTTCTTCGGATCGAGCCCGGTCGGAATCCCGGCGCGCCGGGCGGCGCGCAACGCCCCGTCGACGACGCGCTGCGTCAGGGCCCCCTTGCCGTAGTCCTCGAGAATCAGCCCGTCCGCCTCCGCGGCGGCCCCGTCGAGCGCGGCCAGGAACGCCGCCGCCTCCTCCGGGGCCGGCGCCGGCCCGGTGTCCCAGTCCACCCGCACCACCTGCTGCCGCTCGGCGATCACCCGCGTCTTGACGACCGTCCGCCCCCCGCCGGCCGCATGCACCCCGGCGACATCGATCCCCGCGCGCCGCAGCAGCGCGCGCAGGGCGCGACCCTCGGCATCGTTGCCGACCCAGCCGTGAACGGCGGCCGACGCCCCGAGCGCACGAACGTTGGCCGCCACGTTGCCCGCGCCGCCCGGCATCAGCTTCTCGGTGTGGACCGAGACGACCGGCACCGGCGCCTCGGGCGAGATGCGCGCCACCGTCCCGTAGACATAGCGGTCCAGCATCAGGTCGCCGACGACGAGCACGCGGCACTCCGGGAACCGCGCCAACAGCGCCTCGGCGCGGCGACGCGTCAGGCTCATGGCTCGACGACCCGGATGTCCGCGTCCTCGCGCAACGCCTCCATCCGCTCGTTCAAGCGCGCCTGCCGCGCCTGCTGGTGGAGAAAATCGCGGATCGCCTCGCGGCTCTCGGCGAGCGGAAGCCGGCGGGCCGGACGCCGTTCAAGCACCTCGACGACGTGGAAGCCGGCCGGGCTCTCGACGACCGGCCCGACGACGCCCGGCTCGAGCGCGAAGACCGCCTCGGCGAAGGCCGGGAGAACCTGGGTGCGCGCCACGAACCCGAGCTCCCCCCCGTTCACCCGACTCGCGTCGTCGGAGTGCATCTCCGCGAGCTCGGCGAACCCCTCCCCCGAGGCCACCTGTCGGCGCAGCGATTCCGCCTTGCGCCGCCGCACCTGGCGCACGCGGTCCGTATCCGTCGGTAGAACGCCAACCAGGATGTGCCGCACAGAGACCGTTTCGGGCACATCGAACTCGTCCGGGTTCTCGGCATAGAAGCGTTCCACGGCCGATGCGTCCGGCGCCGGCACGTCGGCCGTGATCCGCTCCACCATCCGGTTGATGCGCATTTCGCGGATCAGGTTCGCCTCCAGGTCCGCCTGCGTCATCCCCTGCGCCTCGAGCGCGGCCTCCATCGACTGCCCCTCCGAAAGCTGGGCACGGACCCGATCGAGCGCCTCGCTGACCTCTGCGCGGGTCACCTCCAACCCCTGCCGCGCCGCCTCCTGCGCCAGCAGCTCGCGGCCAATCAGCGTGTCGAGCGCCCGCGCGGCCAGGGCCTCGCGCACGGCAGCCATCTGGGACGGCGGGATGGCCTGGCGCTGCTCCGCCAGCATCTGCCGCACCGCGTTCTCCACCTGCGCCTGCGTCACCGGAGACCCGTTCACCGTCGCCATCGCATAGGCCGGATCGCGCGGATCGAACGCCGTGGGCGCCGCTTCGAACATCTCGCCCGGCACCGCCTCCGTAACCTCCGCCTGGGCGCCGGCGATCCCCGTTGCGGTGAACGCCAGCGCCAGCCACCCGGCTGCCCGACCCACCCGTGCGATGACGCCGATCCCGACCGTACTCTGCATGACCCGCCTCTCCGCAGCCGCGCCGCGCCCCGCAACGCCGCCGCTCGCCCAACATGCCCCGCCCCGCCCCCCCCTGTCAACGGCTGCCGATTGTGGACTTTCCTTGTAACTACTCAGGTACCCGCCCGCGGCGGGCGGGCACCTGAGTGTTGGTCTGCCCCCCCCTGACTCCGGCGACTGGAGAGAGAGCCGCCTTGCCCCGAAACGCACGGGGCGAGATTTCTTCGTTTTGGTGCTGGACTCGGACGGGCTAGTGGGCCTATCGTTCGGGCATGGCAC
>PWTM01000282.1 GCA_003563855.1 PVC group bacterium
CAGCAGGGGCTGCGCGGCCGGATCGGCCACCGTCACGGCGAGGGACCCGCTCGCGTCCGCCTGCACGGCCATGCCGGCGAAGAGCGCCGCGGCGGCGACGATCTGGAAGACCACGTAGCGCCAGGCCGCGCGCCGCGCCCGGCGTCCGCCGCCGGAGGCGATGAGGAAGAAGGCGGAGAAGGAGAGCAGTTCCCAGCCGATGAGCAGCGTGACCAGGTCGCCCGCCAGCAGGGTGAGGAGCCCGGCCGCGACGTGGAGAAACAGGGCGGGCCGCGCCTGCGCCTTCCAGGCGAACGCGTACACGAGACTTGCGGCGCCGAGCGCGAGGAAGGCGAGGAAGAGCGCGAGGTAGATGCCGGTCGGCCAGGCCACGTGGAGCGGCGCCTCCATGTAGGGCCAGGTGCGCATCTCAGGGAGGCCCCGGGAAGACCAGCCGCGCGAGCGAAACCGGATCGACCAGGCGGCGCGCCGCCGCTTCGAGGGCGGGCCATGCCGGGGCGGCGGCGAACCCGAGCAGGAGGCAGGCGAGTGCGAGGAGCGTGGTCAGGGCGAGGGCCGGGCGGCGCGGCGGGGGCGGTCCGGCATGGACGGACGGGCGAAGCGCCAGCGTCATGATGCGCGCGTAGTAGGTCAGCGAGATGACGGTGCCCGCGGCGATCACGAGGACGGGCAGCAGCCGGCCCTGCGCCAGCGCGGCGCGTGCCAGGGCCCATTTCCCCGTGAACCCGTGCGTCGGCGGAACGCCGACGAGCGCCAGCGCGGCGATCATGAAGAGCGCGAGGGCAAAGGGCGTCCGCCGCGCCGCGCCCCGGAGGCGGGCGATCGGGGCCGGTGCATCGGGCGCGAGGAGGAGCGGCACGGCGAGGAAGGCCGCCATCTTCATGACCACGTGGTTGCCGGCGTGCAGGAGGCCGGCCGCGAAGCCGGCCGTGGTCCCGAGACCGAAGCCGAGCAGCACGTACCCGGCGTGCGCCACACTCGAGAAGGCGAGCAGGCGGTTGAGATCGCGTTGGATGAGCGCCATCCCGTGGCCGACGAGGATGTTGGCCATGCCGGCCAGCAGCAGCAGCGCGGAGAGGGTGCGGACGTGCGGTTCGCCGCCGGCGGTGAGGACCGAAGCGAGGCGCGCCAGGCCGTAGAATGCGCAGGAGAGTACCGCGCCGGAGAACACGGACGAGGCGGCCGGCCCGGCGCTGGCATAGACGCCCGGCTTCCAGATGTGCAGCGGTACCATGCCGACCTTGATCCCGAACGAGACGACGACCAGCGCGAGCGCCAGCCCCGCCGTACGCGGCGGCAGCGTCGGGGCCGCGGCGGCGAGTTGGGCGAGGTTGAGCGTGCCGAGCGTGCCGTAGAGCAGGGCGACGGCCAGGAGGAAGAGCGTCGCGCTGAGGGAGGCGAAGAGCAGGTAGAGGAACGCATGGGCGGCCGCGGGGCCGTCCCGTCGGTCGGCGGCGAGACCGATGGCCGCGATGGAGGTGATCTCGACGAACACGAAGAGGTTGAAGAGGTCCCCGGTCAGGGTCCAGCCGGCGGCGCCGGCCGCGAGCAGGCAGAGCAGGATGCCGCGGCGGCCCGGGGGGCGTCCGCCCGCCGCCGCGTGGAGCAGCGCGACTGCCATGGCGCCCGCCACGAGGAGAAGGAAGACCGCGGCGAGTTCGTCGACGACCAGCTCGATGCCCAGCGGCGGCGCCCAGCCGCCCAGGCGGTAGAGCCACGGGCCGGCGGTGAAGACCCGCCCGGCGACCGTCGCGGCGGCGGCCCCGAGCGACAGGGCGGTCGCGACCAGGATCGGACCGACGGCGCGCGGCGCGGAGCCGTGGAGCAGGGCCAGGAGAAACGCGGCCCCGAGCGGCAGCAGGATCGGCGCGACCGGCAGCGCCGCCGCCAGGCGTTCAACAAGCGACCCATTCATCGAAGCCGCCTCCGCACCTCGGCCAGGTCCACGGTGCCGAACCGCCGGTAGACCAGGACGGTCAGCGCGAGCGCCAATGCCGTGATCGCCGCGCCGATGACGATCGCCGTGAGCGCCAGCGCGTGGGGCAGCGGGTCCACGTAGCGGTCGATCCCGGGTGCGAGGATCGGGGCGGCGGCGTCGGGGCGCCAGGCCATCGCGACCAGCAGCAGGATCGCGGCCGTCTCCATGATCGTGAGCCCGACGCAGATGCGGATCATGTTCCGGCTGCCCAGCACGCCGCGAAGCCCGATGGCAAGCAGCGCGACGCCGGCCACGATGGCCGCCTCCTGTCTCATGGCGTGGCCTCCTGTTCCCGGACGATGTGGCGGTACATCGAGACCAGGGCGGCGGCGACCTTGCAGCCGATGGCGACATTCAGGAACGGGATCACCCCGCCGCTGGCCAGCGTGCCCGGCGACCCTGCCGAGAATCCGGCGGCCAGGTTGGCCAGGTAGCCGGTCCCCGCGAGCACGCCCGCCAGGCCCAGCGCCCAGAAGGAGAGCGCCCCCATCGACTCGGCGATGCCCAGCGCCCGATCGCCGACGCCGCCGGCCGCCGTCGGCGTCCCGTAGGCCGTGTCGGCGAGAATCGCCAGCACCGCGAGCGCAACGCCGCCCTGGAAGCCGCCGCCGGGCGTCAGGTGCCCCTGGAGGATGATCGCCACGGGGAAGACCCAGAACCACGGGATCAGCCCCTGCATCGCGCACCGGACCAGCGGCGAGAGCGGCGGGCGGGGCCGGGGCGTCCCCCGCGCCAGGAGCAGCGCGCCGACGATCGCGGCGGCGGCGAAGATCACCGTCGCCTCGCCCAGCGTGTCGAAGGCCCGGTAGTCGAGGAGTACCGCCGTGACCAGGTTCACGGCGCCGGTGTCCGTCCGCCCGTCGCGCAGGTAGGCGGACGCGGCGGCCCGGTCCGCGACCGGCACGCCCCGGGTCGCGGCGTCGAGCAGCGCGGGAAGGAGCGCGGCGGCGAAGGCCGCCGAGAGCACCCAGGCGGCCAGCGCGGAACCGCGCGCGGGCCACTTCACGTCAGGTCTCCAATCCGGCCGAGCGCCGCGACGAAGAGCGCGGTCATCAGCCCGGCGCCGATCGCCGCCTCGGCCATGGCGACGTCGAGCGCTTCGAGGAAGGCGAAGGTCACGGCCGCGGCCACGCTCATGACGGACAGCGAGACGACGGACGCGAGCGTGCTGCGCACCGAGACGGCGCTCGCGGCGGCCGCGACCAGCAGCGCGAGCAGCAGCACGAAGGCCAGGTCGAGCGGGGCCATGCGCCTAGGGTCCCTTCCATTCCTGGTACTCGTCGAGCACCAGCCGCATCCGGCCGCGCTGGCGGCGGTAGCCGGCGCGCGCCAGCGCGTGCATCGCGATCGGGTTCGTGAGCAGGAGAAAGAGCGCGATCAGCCCCGTCTTCAGCGCGTGCTCGACGCTCGGCGCGCGCAGCGCCGAACCGAGCAGCACGAGGCCGATGCCGATAGTCAGCCCCTTCGTCCCGGCGTGCAGCCGCGTGTAGGCGTCGGGGAAGCGCAGCATGGCGACCGCCGTCAACAGCGAGAAGAACACGCCGCCGGCCATGCAGAGCCCGGCCGCCCAGCGCAACAGCAGCGATTCAGGCATCGGGTTCCTTTCCCCCCTGCTCGAGGTAGCGGGCAAGCACCAGCACGTCCACGAAGAGGAGCAGGGCGTATACCATGGCGATATCGAGGAAGATGGCCCGGTTCGACGCGTGGCCCAGCAGGACCAGCACGCCGGTGAGGATGACGCCGATCGCGTCCGCGGCCGCGATCCGGTCGAGCAGCGTGGGGCCGCGCAGCACGCGGTAGGCGCAGAGAAGGCAGGCGCAGAGCAGCGCGACGATGACCCGCGCGATCATTCGAACATCCGCCTTACCCAGGGGCGCATGCTGCCGCCCGCCTGCCGGTCCAGGTCATCGCCCTCCGCCGCGCCCACGTCGATCCAGTGCACGTACAGGTCGTCCGTCTCCTCGTTGTAGTCCATCGCGACCGTGCCCGGGGTCAGCGTGATCAGGTGCGCGAAGACGGTCGTCGCGCGGCGGTGGGGGAGGCCGCCCTTGATGCGGACGATTCCCGGCCAGAAGTCGAGGTCGCGCTTGAGCGCCAGGCGCGCGATGTGCAGGCCCGAGCGCAGGACGAGCACGCCGAAGCGCGGGAGGAACGCGAGCGTCCAGGCGGCGCGCCGGAGCCGGGTGAGGAGGCCGGCCCGCGCCCGCGGTCGGGGTTCGGCGGGCGGGGGCAGCAGGCGCCGGAACAGAACGCCCGCGAGCAGCGCGAGCAGCAGGCCGGCGACGAGCAGCCGGGGCCGGTCCCGGGCCGAGGCGAGGAGCCAGGCGGCCACGAGCAGCGTTCCCGCCGGAACGCCGCCTGTCGGCAGTCCGCCGCGCGGTGGCCTCTCCGTTCGCTTCTCCGCCATCGCCCGCCTCCCGCCCGAACGCGTTCGCATGCGCCGCCGTAGTTGCCAGCATAGATCCACAAGGCGGGCGCGATTTCAAGCCAGAGCCGCAGCCCCCCCGCCGCTCCGTCGACCGAGTCGAAAGAAACGAGGTAGTCGAGGTAGTCGATGGAGTCGATGGAGTCGATTGTGCTACGCTCGCGAAGGACAGAGGGAAGGAGACCGTCATGAAGCGCGCGATACTGCTGGCGGCGGCCGTTTGGGCGGGCGCCTGCGATTACACCGTTCCGCTGGAGGAGGCGCCGGCGCGGGAGATCGACCGGCGCGTCATCGGACGCTGGGAGCGGACACGGGAGTCCGGCGAAGTGGATCGACTGCTCGTCCTGCCGATGGGCCCCCGGGAATACCTGGTCATGTACGTGTTCCCGTCGGGGATGCCGGACGCGCTCTTCGGGCGGGCCTGGCCGATCGAGCGGGACGACGAGCCGGGCTGGGTGCAACTGCACTGGTTCGGGGCCGGGCGGGGCCAGGTTCCGGACGCGGACGCGCCGATCTACCAGGTCGCGTGGTACCGGTACGAGGACGAGGAACTCGCGATCCGGCTGCTCAACCCCGAGGTCGTTTCGCCCGAGGCGACGACCGCCGGGGAGCTGGCGCAGGCCATCGAGGAAAACCGGGACCACGCCGATCTCTTCCGGGAGGAAGCGGTCCTCACCCGGGTCGAAGCCGACCGCCCGCAAGGGGACTAGCCTGGAGTTTCCAGGCCTTGGAAGCCTGCCGCCGCGCATCTTCCAAACCTTGGAACACGCTCACGGCCGGTAGACAAGGAGCCGGCAGGGGATCGGGCCGTTCCAGAGGTCGAACCGCCGGACCGGTCGCAGGCGCAGGGCGCGCGCGATCGCGGGATCGCCGGCGAGCAGGGCGAGCGTGTCCCCGGCGCGCGCGCGCAGCGCCGCGGCCGGCGCGGCGAAGTCGTCGGCGGACAGCCGGTGGCCATAGGGCGGGTTGGCGACGATGAAGGCCGGCCGGTCGAAGCGCGGCATCGCCGACTCGACCGCGCCGCGGTAGAAGCGGATCCGGACGCCGGCGCGGCGCGCGTTGGCCTGGGCGAGGTCGAGGACCCTGGCGTCGCGGTCGCCGGCGACGATGGCGACCGGGGCCGGCTGCGC
>PWTM01000339.1 GCA_003563855.1 PVC group bacterium
ATGTCTCTCGATGTGAAATGCCGATAAGGATCTGGAGTTGGGCACCGCTCTGTGGTGACTGGCAGGCGGCCATGACTTGTACGGCGACCTGTCCGGTGACTTGTCCGGTGACTTGTCCGGTCGCTTGAGAGAACGCCGCGAAGATCTCTTGCAACACGTTGACATCCGGTGTCTTAGCTTGCTCACCGATTTGCTCACT
This sequence comes from PVC group bacterium, assembly GCA_003563855.1. Taxonomy (GTDB): domain Bacteria; phylum Verrucomicrobiota; class Kiritimatiellia; order PWTM01; family PWTM01; genus PWTM01. Next base: position 200 of record PWTM01000339.1, read on the forward strand.
GACTTGTCCGGTCTTGCGCCGGATGGTGAGGATGAAGCACCCGCCTTGCGCGCCGACGGTTAGCGCCAGCATCGTCCCTTTCCGGTGGACGACTACGCCGACGACTACAGCTCACGATGGCCTCGGCCTTCCCCTTTCAGCGTTTCAGCATTTCAGCGTTTCAGCCTTTTCCTCAGGTGTCCTCCTCCCTTCGGGCTTGTCTCCCCGGCGGAGGCGTGCAGAGTGGGGGCCTATGCTGCGGCGTGATGAGACCAGGGGAGACGGTTGCGGGGCGGCGGGCGCGGATGCGGGCGGCGGGCGGCGCGCATGAGCGCCTGGAAGCGAACCGTGGTGAGTGCCTTCATCGCGCAGATCTTCTCGATCGCCGGCTTCTCCTTCGCCCTGCCGTTTCTTCCGTTCTTCATCCGGGACCTCGGCGTCACCGACCCGGCGCGCCAGGCCTGGTGGGCGGGCCTGACGCTCGCGGCGACCGGGCTGACGATGGCCCTCTTCGCCCCGCTGTGGGGCGCGCTGGCGGACCGCTACGGCCGAAAGGCGATGGTCATCCGCTCGATGGTCGGCGGGTTCTTCGTGCTGCTGCTGATGTCCTTCGCGCAGTCGGTTCAGGCGGTGCTGGTCCTGCGCCTGCTGCAGGGCGCGGTGACGGGCACCGTGGCGGCCAGCGTGGCGCTGGTGGCGAGCGTGACGCCGCAGCGCCGCATCGGGTTCGCGCTCGGGATGATGCAGTCGGCGCTGATGATCGGCGTGGCGATCGGCCCGCTGGTCGGGGGACTGGTCGCCGACGCCTTCGGCTACCGGGCCGCGTTCCGGGTCGGCGCGGTCATCGTGCTGCTCGGCGGCCTGCTCATCCATTTCGGGGCGCACGAGGAATTCTCGCCCCCGGACGCCGAGGAGGGATCGCCCTCGGCCTTCCGGCTGCTGCGCGCCGGGCAGGGGTTCCTGGTCGCGGTCGTGATCCTGCTCGCCGTCCGGTTCAGCAACACGATCGTCAACCCGGCGTTCCCGCTGATCGTCAGCGACCTGGCCCGGGACCCGGCGCGGCTGAACTTCGTCACGGGCGCGATCATGTCCGGCGCCGGCGTTGCGGGCGCGCTCTCGGCGGCGGCGCTCGGCCACGCGGGCGACCGGATCGGGCACCGGCGGATCGTGATCGCCTGCAGCGCGGGCGCGGCCGTCATGTCGGCGGCGCACGCGCTGGCCCGCTCGGTCGGCGCGCTGGCGCTGGCCCACTTCTTCTTCGGCATCGCGGTCGCCGGCACGATGCCGGCCGCCAATGCGATGATCCGGGCCTCGTCGGACCCGCGGCACATGGGCAAGGCGTTCGGCGCCGCCTCGGCGGTGAGCCTGCTCGGGCTGGCGATGGGCCCCCTGACGGGCGGGCTCTTCGCCCGGCATTTCGGCCTGCGCGCTCCGTTCCTGCTCGCGGCTGTCTTCCAGGTCCTCGTCGCGCTGCTGGTCGCGCGGCTGGGCCGGCGCGGCCCGGCGGGCTACGCCCAGAAGTGGTAGAGCCCGGTGCGCAAGACGTAGAGCCCGAGCACCAGGTTCGTCACGACGTGGGCGAGGATGGCCGCGCCGATGTCGCGGGTGCGGATGAAGAGCAGGCCGTAGGCGAGACCGGCGAGGAAGCCCGCGAACCACTGCTCGTGCGCCACGGCGAAGACGACGCTGACAAGCACCAGCGCCTGGACGTCGAGCCGGCCGGGATCGACCTTGAGGAAGTCGTTGCCGAGCATCCAGCGGTAGACGAAGCTGCGCCAGAAGAACTCCTCGATGGCGGCGATCACGAATGCCGAACCGCCGAGCCGCACGAGCGTCAGGAGCCAGCCGCAGGTCTCCGGCGCGTAGGGGAATTCGGTCAGCGGCTCGGGCATCTGGCCGAAGGGCCAGAGGCCGACGAGGAAGCGCACGTAGAACCGGTAGAAGCCCGGCGCGCGTTCGGCCATCCAGGGCGACTCGGGAAAGACCCAGATGACGAAGACGAGCAGGCCGACGCCGAGCGCGGCCGGGACGTGCCGCAGGCGCGGCGGCGTGTACCAGCGCCAGGGCCGTCCGGCGAGGAGGAGGCCGAGCCCGAGCGCAGTGCGCGTGGCGTATTTCCAGGCGGCCGCCGGTTCGTCGAGCCCCATCATCAGGGCGATCCAGGCCACGAACGGTGCCACGTGCGACCAGGTCGCCGCATCGCGCCACGGCCGCAGCCAGGCGGCGGCGCCGAGCCCCGCGGCGAGCGCGACCGCGTGCGTCCACGGGGTGGGATCGCCGAGCACGTGCAGCAGGAAGACCCAGATGCCGAACGGCGCCAGGTGCGCCCACCAGGCCGGCGGGGCCGGCGCCTCGCCCTCGGGCGTCTCGGTGCGTTCATTCATGTCGTCGGTCCTCCCTCCGGTCGGCATCGTCCCAGTCGTCGAGCAAGCGGTCCGGTTCGCCCGGCGCGCCCGGAAGCGGGGGCAGCCCGAAGCGCGCGGACACGCCCGCGTAGGCTTCGGGAAGACTCGCGTGGACCCGTCGGCCGAACCAGGAGTCCTCGGTCACGGCGCGGTGCAGCGCCTCGATCGGGGTGTAGCCGAGCGCGAGCAGCGCCACGGCGCAGAGGACGCCGTTGCGTACCGCGCCGGCCAGCAGGCCGCCGAACCGCTCGGGAAAGCCCTTGAAGCGAAAGCGGAAGATGCCCTTGAGCAGCGCGCGGCCGAGCAGGAAGACGACCACGGCGGCCGCGACCAGCAGGCCGAGCGCCACAAGCGGGGTGTCCGGCGGACCCAGCCGTGTCGCGGACTCCAGCCAGCCGGCAAGCGCGGGGTGCAGACGCCAGACCGCGACCAGAAGCGCGAGGACGGCCGCGGTGCGGAAGACTTCGGTGGAGAACCCGCGGAGCAGCCCGGTCAGCGCCCCGTAGAGGATCAATGCGATCGCGGCGTAGTCCACCGCGTTCAACGGCAGCGAACCGAGCGTGTTCATGGGCAGCCTCCCTGCGCCGCGGCGCCCTCCGCGGGAATGTGGGCTTCGAGGTAGTCCCGCACGGCCCCGATGTCCGCCGGCACCGCGGTCGCGCGGGTGGGCATCCCGTGCAGCCGCTCGAGCGTCGGGTGGCGCGGCGGCGGCGCCTCGGTCGCGCGCGCGACCGCTTCGGGGAACTTGGCCGGGTGGGCGGTGGCCAGGGCGATCGTCGGCTCGTCCGGGTCGAGGCGCCGGCGGGCGACGGCGAGGCCGACCGCGGTATGCGGGTCCGGACAGTAGCCGTCGTCTTCGACGCAACGGCGGATTTCGGCCAGCGTCGCTTCCGTGTCCGCCGTGCCGGCCGTGAAGAGAGGATCGACGGCGCCGTCGGGCCCGGGCGGAACGCGCAGCGCGCCTTCGCGCTCGAAGGTCGCCATCGCGGCGCGCACGGCGGCCGGATCCCCGCCGAACCGGGCGTGGAGATAGCGCTCGAAATTGCTCGCCGCCTGGATGTCCATCGAGGGGCTGAGCGTCCTGGCCACGGGGCCCGAGGCGTAGCGCCCGGTCCGGAAGAAGCGGGCGAGGATGTCGTTGTCGTTGGTGGCGAGCACGAGGCGCGCGATCGGAAGACCCAGCCGGTGGGCATACCAGCCGGCGAGGATGTCGCCGAAGTTGCCGGTCGGCACCGCGAAGCGGACGCGCGGGCGGCCCGTGCGGCGGCGCACCTCGAAGGCCGCGTGGACGTAGTAGACGATCTGCGCCAGGATCCGCGCCCAGTTCACGGAATTGACCGCGCCGAGCCGGAGCCGGTCCTTGAGCGCCGTGTCGCGGAGGAGCCCCTTGAGCATCCGCTGGCAGTCGTCGAACGTGCCCTCCACGGCGAGGTTGTGCACGTTCGCGTCCAGCACCGTGGTCATCTGGCGCTCCTGGAGCGGGCTGATGCGGCCGCGCGGATAGAGGACGAAGATGCGGATGCCGGGACGGCCCCGGACGCCCGCGATGGCCGCGCTGCCCGTGTCGCCGCTGGTCGCCGCGAGGATGTTGAGGTCGCGGCCGGCGCGGGCCAGCAGGCGCTCGAAGAGGCGGCCGAGAAACTGGAGCGCGATGTCCTTGAAGGCGAGTGTCGGGCCGTGGAAGAGCTCGAGGACATGCAGTTCGCCGACGGGCACGGTCCGGACCACCTCCGGAATCGCGAAGTCGGCGCAGGCCTCGTCGATCAGCGCGCGCAGCGCCTCCGGTTCGACGTCGCAGAACCGGCGCATGATCTCGAAGGCCAGTTCCCGGTAGTCGAGCCCGGCCCAGTCCTCCAGCTCCGCGCGAAGATCCGGCACGGTCTCGGGAACGTACAGGCCGCCATCGGGCGCCAAGCCCGCGAGCACGGCCTCCGCGAAACCGATCGGCGGGCTTTCGCCCCGCGTGCTGACATACCGCATGCGTTTCCCCCGCGCCGGTTCCCGTCCATAGCCCAATCGTCGCCCCGCCCGCAAGGGGAATCGGGGGGAGGGCGGGGGGCGGTTCTCGCGGCGGCTTCTTTTCGGTTGGACGGCTATGGCGACGAGTACGGTGGTCGATGGGATGCATCGCCGTCGTAATCCGTAGTCGTCGGCGTAGTCGTCGACCGGAAGACACCCGCAAGAACCGGGCACGAGGAGGAACGGGGCGCCGGCCCGCACGCTCGGACGACGAGAGGGGACGACCCGCCTGCGTGCTTCGCGCTTCGGCGCGGCAGGCGAGAGCGGGCGACGACTTCCTTCGGTCCTCCCCTTGTCCTTCAACCCTCAGCCTGCTGCGCGCGGGGTTTGGAGTGCGGCGACCCGGCGCCGCTTTCAGTCGCGCGACCCGGCGCGCGTTCCCAAGACCATGTCCACCTCTTCGACCTACCGAGCCAAGGTTCGGCAATCAAACCTGGCCGACCAAGCGGACGAGAACGGTTGGCATTGGGGACAGAATCGTTAGGTCAGAATCATGGGGGGGCGGTCCTGCGCCGCGCAGCGGCTTTGGAGTGCCTGCCCTGTCGGATGACGGGGCGGCCTCGCGAGGCCGCTTTCGTCCCGTGCCGCGTCGCGACGCGGCGGAACAAAGCGGCGACTCGTCGCCGCACTCCAAGGCGCCTTCGGCGCGGGAAGAGCGTCCGCTCGCGGTGGTCCCGCGCCGCAGAGCGGCGCCTTGGAGTGCGCGAGCTTGCTCGCGCTTTCCGCGGCGCGGCTGGCCGCGCCGCCTCGGTCGGGCTACGACGACTTGCACGGGGCCATGGGATACGCGTCCCGCAGCCGAGGGTCCGCCGCGGCTGGCCGCGGCGAACAAAGCGGCGGCAAGCCGCCGCACTCCAGGGCGCCTGCGGCGCGGGAAGGGCATCCGCTCGCGGTGGTCCCGCGCCGCAGAGCGGCGCCCTGGAC
>PWTM01000171.1 GCA_003563855.1 PVC group bacterium
AGAGGATCAGCGGCGGGGCGTCCTCCTCGGGCTGGGCATCCGCCGCGCGCGGCGGCGCCTCGACCGGGTTCGGGAGCCGGAGGCAGGCGTCCGGCGGCGCGCCGGCCCCGGCGAGGATGTCGCGGTCGCGCCGGTTCAACAGCGCATAGCGAACCCGCGGTCCGGCCGGGTAGAGCGCGGCCATCCCCTCCCCGCCCAGCGCGGCGCGCAGCCGGCGGTAGTTCTCCGCGCGCCCGTCTTCGGCGAAGTCGTGGACCTGCAGCAGCAGCGCCTCGCCCCGCCGCGCCAGGGCGGCGACCAGGCGCGGCAGCGCGACGTTCTTGCCCAGGCTGTGGTTGTGGATGTGCCAGAGGTCCGGCGCGCCGCCAAGCGCCGTCCGCGCCGCCGCGCGGATCGCCTCCGGGTCCGGCGCGAAACCGGGCGCGGAAGCCGGTTCGTCGTAGGCGAGCTGCGGGCAGACGGCGTCGGCCGCGACCTCCGCGGCGCCGGGCTCCCCGCTGAGCACCGCCGTCCGGATGCCGTGTCGGCGAACGGCGTCGACCGCGCGCGCGATGACCCGCGTCACCCCGCCGGGCCGCAGGTGGTAGTGGACCACGGCGACGCGCATCAGCCGTCCCCGCCGGCCAGTCCCCGGGCCGCCCGGTATTCGGGAATTTCGATCATCGGGGGGCGCTCTTCCTCGACGATCTCGTGCAGCACCTGCTCGAAGTCCCGGTCCTGGACCTGGAACTGGCGCAGGACGGTGTGCAGCGGCGCATGCACATCGAGGAGGCCATGATCGCGGGCGCGCGAGAAGAAGGTCTGCAGGATCCCGAAGGCCATGCGGCCGAGATCGCGCGTCGCCTGGTTGCGGTGCACGCGCTGGTCGAGGTCCGTCTGCGCCAGCGCCGCCATCCCCCACTGCCGGTGCACGTCGATCAGGTGGCTGGTCTCGACGCCGTAACCGATGGGGAACCGCAGCCGCTCGAGGACGTGGCGCCGGACGGCATATTCACCCGAGAGCGGCTGGATCATCGCGGCCAGGTCCGGGTAGAAGAGCGAGAAGAGCGGCCGGACCAAGATCTCGGTCACGCGTCCGCCGCCGGAGGGCCGTACCCCCTGGGAGAACGCCAGCGGCCGGTCGTAGAAGGCCTTCACGTAGTGGATGTCCGGACGGTAGATGACCGGGCCGGCCAGCCCCCAGACGAAGCGCGGGTGGATGTTCTTGATGTCGGCGTCCACGTAGACGATTACGTCACCCTTGAGCTGGTGGATCGCCTTCCAGAGGTTCTCGCCCTTCCCGCGCCGGGTCCCGTGGGCGGGCAGGATGTCGGCCGAGCGGTAGACGTCCGCACCGAAGCTGCGCGCGACCTCGCAGGTCCGGTCCTCGGACCCCGAGTCGATGACGGCGATCTCGTCGAGCAGCGGGTAGCGATCCATCAGCTCGGACTTGAAGATCACGATCTCCTTTCCGATCGTCGCTTCCTCGTTGAGCGTCGGGATGCAGAGCGAGAGCGTCAGGTTCTGCCGCTCCTTTTCGCGGATCATCGCGAGCAGGTCCCAGAAGTCCCCGTGGTGGAACGTGTGGCGCGCCAGCCAGTCTTCAGTCGTCATCGGCGGGCCTCCCGCTGCGATCGAGCGCCTGCAGCAGGCTCAGGAGCTGGGCGAGCCCGTCGAAGAGCGGCTCGATGAAGACGGTCTCGTCCGCCTCGCCCACGTTCTCCCCGCGCGTCAGGCCGATGGTCAGGGCCGGGATATCGCGCTCGAGGAAGGCGGAGAGCTCGGACATGCTCGGCTCGATGTGGGGCTCGAGGCCCAGGCCGGCGAGGATGGCGCGCGCCTCGCGCACAAAAGGGTGGTCGAAGGGCAGCGCGCCGGGCTGACGCCGCGCGACCGGAACGAACGCGATCTCGGTGCGCGTGCCGTGGGCGAGTTCCTCGGCGATCGCGCCGATGCGCCCCTCGACTTCGGCGAGCGTCGCCGCGGACTCGGATCGCACGTCGAGGCGCAGCCGGGCGGTGCGCGCCGCCCGCCCGTACCCGGTCCCGCCCGAGACCTGGCCGAAGACCATGTCCGTCCGCGGGCGGGCGGGCAGCGGGATGCCCTGGATGCGGGCGAGCGCGTCCGCGAGGATGACGATCGCGTTGACGGGACCGAACCGCGCCCAGTCGTAGTCGCGCGGCACGCGGCAGACGATCTCGCCGCGCAGCAGCCCCAGCGAGGCGAAGTTCAGGCGGCCGAGTTCGAGGCCCTCGAGGCAGAGCCCGGCGGCGAACGGATGCTTGGCGTGGTCGAGGAAGAACTTCAGGCCGCCCAGGTTCCCGGGGCCGAGGCTGCGGCCGGCGCCGAGCAGCACGAGCGTGGCGTCGAGCCGGATCCCCAGCGTGGCGAGGAGGCGCGGGAGCGTCATCATCGCCGCGACCCCGGCGGCGTTGTCCCCGATGCCGGGGCCGACCAGGCGGTCGGGCTGCACGGCGACCGCGTGGTCCTCGGCGGCAGTATGAAGGGTGTCGGTGTGGGCGACGACGAGGATGCGTCGGGCGGGGTTCGCGCCCGGGAGTTCTACGGCCGCGTTGCCCGCCTCGTCGAGCGAACCGCCCGGCAACCCGGCCTCGCTGAAGCGCTGGAGGACGAACCGCGCGCGGGCCTCCTCGCCGAAGGTCGGGGCGGGAATCTCCGAGGTGAGGATCAGGTTGGCCAGGAAGATTTCCCGCAGGGGCCGCAGCCGCTCGCGCAGTTGCGGCAGATCCGCACCGGGATCGCAGGCCAAGTCCGTCATCGCCGCTCCGTCTCCTCCATGCCGAACCCAGCCTAGCGGGCCGGCCTTGAGTTGTCCACCGCGCGCAGGTAGAATCCCTTCGAGGCATGGCACGGAACGCGGGCATAGCGATCGGTTTTCTCTCCACCCGCTTCGCGGGTACGGACGGCGTCTCGCTCGAGAGCGCGAAGTGGGCGCAGGTGCTCTGGGACCACCGGCATGTCAGCTTCTGGTACGCCGGCCGGCTGGACCGGGCCGCGGACGTGAGCCTCTGCGTGCCGGAAGCCCATTTCGGACACCCCGAGAACGTCTGGATCAACGACCGGCTGGTCGGCCGCACGACGCGCGAACCGCTGGTCAGCCGCCGGATCCGCGACCTGGCCGAGTACCTGAAGGAGACCATCTACGCCTTCGTGGAACGGTTCGACCTGCGCATGCTCGTCGTCGAGAACGCGTCGAGCATCCCCATGCACATCCCGCTCGGCGTCGCCGTGGCGGAGTTCCTCGCCGAAACCGGGTTCCCGGCGGTCGCGCATCACCACGATTTCTACTGGGAACGGACGCGGTACCTGGTCCACGCCGCGGGCGACTACCTCGAGCTGGCGTTCCCGCCGCGCGTCGTCAACCTGCAGCACGTGACGATCAACCACGCGGCCCGCGAAGAGCTCTCCTGGCGCAAGGGCGTGGCCTCGCTGCTCGTGCCGAACGTCTTCGACTTCGAGCACCCGCCGCCCGGCATCGACGACTACGCCGCGGACGTGCGCGAGCAGCTCGGGCTTGCGCCCGACGACCGGATGGTGCTGCAGCCGACCCGCGTCGTGCCGCGCAAGGGCATCGAGCACGCGATCAAGCTGGTGCAGATGCTCGACGACCCGCGGATCAAGCTGGTGGTCTCGCACGAGTCCGGCGACGAGGGCGAGGAATACCGGCACGTCCTGGCCGAGATCGCACGGGAATCGAACGTCGACCTGCGCTTCGTCGATACGCGCGTGGGCGAGACGCGCGGCCGCGGGCACGGCGGCCACAAGGTCTACACCCTCTGGGACCTCTACCCGCACGCCGACCTGGTGACCTATCCGAGCCTCTACGAGGGGTTCGGCAACGCCTTCCTCGAGGCCGTCTACTTCCGCGTGCCCGTGCTGATCAACCGCTATGCCATCTTCGCGCGCGACATCGAGCCGCGCGGCTTCCGGCTGCCCGTGATGGACGGCTACCTGACGCGGGCGACCGTCGAGGAGGTCCGCCGCCTGCTCGACGACGCGGACTACCGGCAGGAAGCGACCGCCCACAACTACAACGTGGCCGCCCGGTTCTACAGCTACCGCGTGCTGCGGCGCGCGCTGCGCACGCTCGTCTCGGAGGTCACCGGGGCATGACGCCGCGTCTCTGCCCCGCCCTGCTCGAGCGCCTCGAGGCGCGGTTCGCCCGCCTCTACGGCGAAGCGCGCGCCGCCGCCTGCCTGCGGCGGCTCGTCATGCTCGTCGGCCGCTACGGCATCGGGTTCCGCGGGGGGGCGGCCGACCGCCCGCTCGCGCCGGGCGACCAGGCGCTGATCGCCTACGCGGACATGATCCGGCCCGCGGACGGGCCGCCGCTGGCCGCGCTGCATCGCTTCCTCCCCCGCGTGCGCGGCGCGTTCAGCATGGTCCACCTGCTGCCCTTCTTCCCGGCCTCCTCCGACGACGGGTTCTCCGTCATCGACTACCGCGCCGTGGACCCGGCGCTGGGCGGCTGGGCGGAGATCGAAGCCATCGGCCGCGACATCGACCTCGTCTTCGACCTGGTGCTCAACCACACGTCGCGCCACAGCGGCTGGTTCCGGGATTTCGTCGACGGCATCGCGCCGGCGCGCGACTACTTCCTGCCGACCGATCCCCAGCTCGACCTCTCGGCCGTCGTCCGACCGCGGACGCACCCGCTGCTGACGGAGGTCCACACCCGCGGCGGCGAACGGCACGTCTGGACCACCTTCAGCGCGGACCAGGTGGACCTGGATTTCGCGAACCCGGACGTGCTCTTCGAGTTCCTCGACATCCTGCTGCGCTACATCGCGCGCGGGGCGCGCGTGGTCCGGCTCGATGCGATCGCGTTCCTCTGGAAGCGCCCCGGCACCTCCTGTCTCCATCTGCCGGAGACGCACGAGGTCGTGCGGCTGCTGCGCGATTTCGTCGGCCTCGTCGCGCCCCATGTCCGGCTGCTGACCGAAACCAACGTGCCGCACGAGGAGAACGTCAGCTACTTCGGCTCGGGCGACGAGGCGCACCTGGTCTACCAGTTCAGCCTCCCGCCCCTGCTGCTGCACGCCCTGCTGCGCGGCTCGGCGCGGCGCCTGACGGACTGGGCCGCGCGGCTCTCGCCCCCGCCCGCCGGCTGCGCCTTCTTCAACTTCACGGCCTCGCACGACGGCATCGGCGTCCGCCCGCTCGAAGGGCTGATCCCGGCGTCCGAAACCGCCGCGCTGGCCGCGCACGTGGAGGCGATCGGCGGCCGCGTCTCGATGAAGCGCAACGCCGACGGCTCGACCTCGCCCTACGAGCTGAACACGACCTGGTTCGACGCCGTCGGCGAGGGATCCGGCCCCGCCACGGAGGCGCAGATCGCGCGGCACCTCCTCTCGCAGACGCTCCCGCTCGCGCTGCAGGGCGTCCCCGGCGTCTACTTCCACAGCCTCGTGGCCGCGCGCAACGACCGGGCGGGCGCGGACGCCTCCGGGATCGCGCGCCGGATCAACCGCGCCCGCTGGTCCGAGCCGCAGCTCGCCGCGGCGCTGGACGACGAGAGCACGGTCTCCGCGCGCGTCTTCGGCGAGCTGGTCCGGCGCCTGCGCGCGCGCGCGGCCGAGCCGGCCTTCGATCCGGCCGGCGGCCAACAGGTGCTCGACCTGCACGAGGCGGTCTTCGCCGTGGTCCGCACCGCGCCCGACAGCCGGCGCGCCGTGGCGGCGCTGCACAACCTCTCCGACCGGCCCGTCGAGGTCGAGCTTCCGACGGACCTCGGCCGCCGCCCGCCGGCGGGCTGGCCCGACCTGCTCAACGGCCACCGCCTCGACGTCCAAGACGGCCGCCGCATCCAGATCGACCCCTACGCCGCCCGCTGGCTCCGCCTGCGCGCCTGATCCACGGTCTCCCGGAAAGAACGCGGCGCCGGCTCGGAACCGGAACCACGCGCACCGAAAGGCGCGAAAGGGCGAGGCGATGCATGAATCCTTCCTTTCTCTCAGGATGCCGCGACAGAGCTAATTCAAGAGGCCCCGGAAATGCGCGATCTGAGTCGGCAGCCGCAACCGTGGGTCCGCCTTCGTCCAATCCGTGTGGTCGATTACCGAGCGGAGGGTCTCTCTCAATTGCGGATCCGGAAGTTGGCCGTGCAGAACGAAACCGCTGAGCGCGAGGACGGCAAGTCCCCTCTCGTCGATGGCGTCGGAGCTCAGTCTCTCCGTTAGAAACGGGACACTATCGGAGGGACGATCGATGATGGGCCTCAGGATGTTCGCCGCGACATCGGGGCGTAGGGCGCTCTGGCCGGCGGGGAGGTCAATCAGTGCCTGCCGGAAATCGCGGAGAGCCGCGCCAACCTCGCCGGGAACGGGTTCCGCCGCTGCGTCCGGCGTCGCCTCCGGCGGAACGGCGCGGGGGGCGGCCTGCCGCCGAACGCTGAAGCGAATCGCCTGCTCCGCCGCGCCGGCTCCAGCGGGGCTCAGGACCAGGTCGAAGCCGTCCCTCACGTGCTCAATACGGATGGCAGCCGCACCTCCGCCGATCTCGACGCTCTCCAGCGTGCTCCAATCCGCGCCTTCCGGGATCCCCAGCAGTTCGGCGAAGTCACGGGTGTGCTCCCGTTCCCCTGCCTTCACGGTCAGGTTCCCGCCCTCCACATGGAAGACCGCTCCGATTTCGTCGGGCAGCATTCTCCATCCGCCATCCGCCTGGCGGGTCAGGCGGATCGCATCGTTCTCCCCCGGATGGCGAATCGTGAACGATTCGACATCGGCGGGGAATACGTTAAGGGCGATCACGATCAGGATTTCTATCAGGCTGAATCCGGTCATGGTTGTCTCCTCTCTTCCTGGGGTTACTGCGCACGCCCCCGGGCGGCGACGGCCGGTCCCGGGACCGCGATGGCGCGGCTTGATTTACCGCTCCATGATCATCGTCTCTTCAATCCTTCGGAGGCGCTCATGGAGGGCTCTCTCCATCTGCGCAGCCCCCTCAATTTGCCTTCGCAGCTTCATCAGCGTGGAGTTATCGGCATCCGGGCTGGATGCCTCCGCCCGGAGCGCCGCGCGTAGATTTTCCAAATCCTTTTGCTGCGCTGCAATTTGATCGCGCAGCTCTTCCAGTGCAAGATCGCTTTGCGCGCGAGCGACGGGGGGAATCGCTCTCCGTTCCGTCTCTTCACCACGCTGGTCCTGACCCCGTACGCGGCGCTCGCCCTGCCTGCTCGGGCGTACTTCTTCCGCCGCCAAAGCCATGGCCGCTTCCGGCGGCAAAGCCATGGCGGCGGACCCCGATTGACCGGAAGGTCCGGCGCCTGTCGGCGTCATCCAGCGTACCGAGACCGGCACAAAGACGCCGAATGCGTTGAGACGCAGTTCGACGAGAAAGAAGTCGTCCAGCGGCGACCGGACGGCAACGACGGTCCTCTCCCCGCCCGGAACGCGATACGTCTTGTAAGGCAGATGTGTCTCCAGATTCGCCAACCGATCCAATTCCGCCGTTGTCATCTCTTTCAGGAGAGACGGCCAGGCCATATCAGCGACGTGGGCGGGATCCCAGCCGAGCCCGATGACGAAATCCTCGGCCGACGCGAGCTCGGAGAAGAGCCTCGGGAAATCGGCCAGCGTATGCCGGGTCGTGTAGGAGCCGTCAAGGACGTCGCGGTCGAGCGGCGGCAGCAACCGGAACCGTTCTTCCGCCTTCGCCCGCAGCACCTGGGGATGCCCGCCGAAGACCTCCCGGGCCAGGGCAACGGCGGCTTTACCGACGTCCTCCATCGGCAGATCGTCATTCCGCGCGATCTCCGCCAGGAACCGCCCCTCATACCGAGCTTGCAGTTCTTCGATCGGCGGCGCCGTGTCCGCGACCTGCCGCCCGCAGCCGACCGCGCCACACAGAACCGCAAGGCCGGTCACGGCGCTGCGGAATCGTCTTCGCTTCATGCTCTTCGTTCTCCTCATTCCTCACCATTGCGCCCGGAACTCACGGATCGGCTTTGCCGGGTGATAGATCGTAACTAACGACAACTAGCTCACCCTCTCGCCGGGCCACCATAATGCTCAGCGATTGCGCCTGCTCCGAGGCGCGCCCCGCCGGCGCCTCCCAACTCACATCTATGCCCATGGTCGGGTTCACAACAAAGCGATTGATACGCAATAACGCGCTTGTTTCGGGAACCTTGCTGGCTGTCCATGTGCGGCGGGTTTCCGGAATGGTACGACCTCGCATAAATGCCACAAACAATTTCACATCCTCGTTCGAACTCATCGCATGCAGACAATTCGGGATGCAGCAAGGACAACATCTCTTGCCGATCCATGCTCTGAATAGCTTCGACGACCCGATTGACGAACCTGTCTATTTCCGCGTCTTCAAGATCCGTATGATTCGCAGCACGCACCGAATGACATATCCATACACTGCCGCATAGCAGCATACTTCCAAAGAACATCCATAGGCTCGATTTCATTCTGTGCCTCCCATGCGACGACGCGGTGCGGGACCTCAATGCCGCCCGTCCATCACGTTGTCGATGGCGTCGTCGATGACCTGTCCCGTCTCCCTCAAAAACACGCTCTTCCCTCCCCTGTCCGTCTCCGGCGCGTACGTGGTTACGATCGTAAACGCGCCGTGCTCTCTCACGAACCGCCTCATCCCGCGGCGGGCGACAAGGGCCGACACCATGAAGACCACCATCAAGGGCGCGAGGATGTAGAGGGCGGAGGTCGGGTGCCGCGCCGCCTGCCAGGCGAGCGCGATGGTCATCGCCAGCATGAGGAGCAGTTGATCGAGCCTGATCGTGAGAAACCCCGACGGCAAATCAAGCTCGCTCGTCGACGGGTCGTGTTTCGTATTCATGCCCCTATCCCTTCCTTCCGTTCAACAGTAGTATTTCACGCCGCAATGTCCGAAAGACCGACCCTTCGGACAGCGGGTGCCTTCGTGCCCCGTTTCCCTTGCCTTCGCCTGCCCTCCATGCCGCACATGCCGTTTCCGTTGGTCCCCCGGAGAGGCAAAGGGGAATAGCCTTCGTTCCACATGTAGGCCCTCACGCGGGTTCGAAGCCAGGAATATAGTTGCCAGCCAGGCAGCCCTGACAAAGTCCGTATCCTCAGCTCTGCGACGCCAGAGTATACTTCTCATTATCTTGCGTCAACTCTGTTCTGTATATGAAATGTGCGCTCTGGGGCATCTCTTCGAGCTACCTTGAGCCTCCGAACCAGCCAATCGGCCACGACTTCAGCATCCGGCATCTGACGCCACCCTCCCACCAACAGCTCCTGCTCTCCCTGGCGTGCATCGCTCTTGAGACGAATGATCAACTGGAAGATGGTATGGAACGGCCAGACCACATTGACAACACCCACACTTTCGACTTCATCTCGCGAAACAGCAAAACTCTTTCTTTCATTCACATCCACATGTGCGACGAAACGCAGCTTTCCCGCTGCTATATCATATGTGATGCAGCCAGCTCCGAGCCACTTGGCAACCCAGGTAATCATGGCTACCGTAAACCCCAGTGTGGGCGTAACCAGAAGCAGGTATGTTGTGGTCTGGGGATCGGTACCCCAAACCAGCCACCCTCCCAATATCGAACCCACCGCTCCGAGCGTGACGCCCAAAAGCGCGCCGGACATGGGTGTGAAGCCTGGTGGTCTCACCTGTTCCCGCGTTCCCATCTGCCGCACCTTCACCGGCTCCGTCGAAGTGCGCATGCGCCCGATACCAATATGCAGCAGCACCAGCAATAGCGGCAGGTTCATTTGCGAAACAAACAGGAAGAGAGCCCTGTCCAAATCCGACCATCCATGGACTAACGAAGCCCGGGAAGGGTCAGCAGGGTTGAAATATACGGTTACAGATTGTCCCCGCCTGTAACGGGGAAAGCCCACCCGCGTATTTGATGCGATTGTTCTGCCATAACGCCAGTTATCGCTGGCGTATGTCTGCCCTGCAACCTCATACTCGTAGCTTACATCTAAACGATAGCGATAGCGACGACGAAGAGAATCTGCGGTTGAATCTACTGATCGTACAATTTCTGCCGACTGGATGACCCCGTCGGTCTGCTCCCAGTCACGGGTCTGCCATTGGCGATAAAGCATGAAGCCGATGTAGGCATTAGCACTGCACCAGAAGAGTAAAGCCATCACGCCAAAGCCCACAACATACTTTCGCATGATCTTGAAGTCCATTTACTCTCCGCTCCCTTTCTTAACGTTCGGAACACTTGCCGACAGCAAGCGATGACGACGCGCGGCGGCGTCGCACTGCCGCCCGTCAATGACGTTGTCGATGGTGTCGTCGATGACCTCTCCCGTCTCCTTCAAGAACACGCTCTTCCCTCCCGTGGCGGTCTCCGGCGCGGTGGAGCCGTAACGTGCAGGGCATGGTTGGATTCCTTCTCTGCCAGGCATTCCGTGATTTCCTTCAGGTCTGTTTGAGTGAGATGCTCCTTTGGAACCCGGATTTGAATACCCACAAATAGCATTGCGATATCCCGTTCCGTCACCGAATAGCTTCGATAGCTCGCCCACGACAGGTCACTACGCCACAGATCGCGTATACCATAGGATATGCCCGCATCGTCCAATTCCACAAATGTTGTAACTGTGTGGTCTGGCGTTTGGTACAACGAATGCTTTACGCCGCGCCAATGGCGGGACACAGAAACCACCGCACCGATGGTCACCAGGAGCAGGAGGAGAGAGAAAACCCCTCCGATCGGGATGCGGGTTCCCTCGCCAGTATGCGCAATGCGCGTTTCGAGCACGACTGCACCGATTGCGCCGACCAGCGCAAGCAGTGCGAAAGCTGGCCAAGGCCGGGTATTGAGCCCGTAAAGCCAAGCGTGTTCCCGAGCTTTGCTGCGTCCGGTTACGGCTCTTTCGATTACTATATTCATTATTTCTGGACCCAATGGCATCGTTCATCGCCCGCAGGGGGCGGAGTCCCTGCGGTACGATGCGACGGCTGGTTCTGCATCCCATTCTTTTCCTTCTTGGAAATAATGATTGCGGCACCGAGCAGAAAGAGTGTTCCCAAACCGAGAAGCCAAACCAGTCGCTGAAGAGGTCTTGCATACAGATGCACCAGTACCCTTGCGTGCTCGGCATCAATCATGCCATCCGTCATATCGGATGGGCGGATGATACCAAGGGTTCCCCAGGTTACGTACACTATATTGCTCATGAACAAGAACGCAAAGTAGAGGGCACAAAACCAAATCAGAATCGTCTTCATATTCATTGCGTTCTCCTGCAGCAGTATTCTACGTGACGATGTCCGAAAGGTCGATCCTTCGGACATCGGGCCTATTCGAACGACGGCGTCCCGGTAGCGCAACCCGCCGCAAGCAGGCCGACGGCAGTCACATTCCATCTATTCATGATCGTGCCCTTCCCCGCGGTCGATAGCACCCTCCGGCAACCGGAACTTGTGGTCCTGCTCGAAATCCAGCCTGCGCGGCACGGGAACAATCAGGTTGTCGCGGTTCCCATAGTAGACAGACCCCCGCCCGAGCCGTGCTTCGAGAATCTCGAATACCATGGCCACTTTGTATGCATGGGGAATGTCGGGATCGTCCAGAACCATCCCCCAGTGCAGGTCCCCGAATGACGCGGTCTGTCCCATGACAGATCCGTGCAGGAATCCCTGTGCCCCTTCGTAGGATCGTCCTGTCTTCTCGATCAGCCGGTCCCAGAGCATGGCTTCCCGCGGCAATAGACGTAACGCGCCATGGAAGTTCCGGGCGTCCAGTTTGTTGCGTATGCGCGTGCCGACATCGGAAAGCGCCGCTTCGAGTTCCTCCACCGAATCGGGAATCGGCGCCTCCACGGAAGGCGGGGGCTGCGCGTCCCCCGTGGCAAAGGACACGTTTCCGGCTGGGGCGTGCCTGCGCACAACTTCAAGGGCCTCCACGACGCGCCGGAAGGAAACCTCTGCCGGCGCACGGATGGCAACGGACGCCTCGGGCGGCAACGCGCGCAGCTCGCGGATCAGCCGGTCCCGGGCCACTTCCCGTCCGCCCACATGAAACGCATCCTCGTGCACGTCAATGGCATACGTGTGCGCGTGTTCAAGCTGCCGGAGCCTTTGCCTGAGGTCTTCCCATCTCGTCTCCCGCGCGATCTCGCTCTGGAGGACTCTGATCCGTTCCTCACGGGACTCCGCCTGAACGGCCGACGCGCAGAGGACGGCGGCCGCGATACCGACGATTATCTTCTTCATCGTGAACCCTTCCCGAAACGTGCTCCGCTCAGCACCCTTGCGTCCGACGTCATCCGCGCCTCGCTTACGGCTCCCGAGCCTGGCCGATCCCGGGCGCCCTCGCGCCGCACCCCTGGCACTATCGGGACGCTTCGCCCCGATACTATCTTCATGAAGAAACGCCGGGAAGAGGTTACAGCCTTTCGACGTCGAGAGCCGGCCATCAGGACGGTCCCCATGGAGCCATTCCCGGCTGAGGATTCGAGGACGAGCGGACGACGGGGCCGGGCGGGGGGGCAACCGGCGTGCGTTGCCGTTCGCGGGCGACTCGGGTAGGGTGAAGCCGAGCGGCGGGGCCGTGGGAGGGACGCGATGAGCGACGGAACGCAGGAGGGAAAGGCGCACGCCTGGCATGCGCTGAAGCCAGAGGCCGCGCTGGAGGCGATGGGATCCCGCCGCGCGGGACTGACCGCCGCCGAGGCCGCCGAACGCCTGGCGCGCCACGGGCCGAACCGGCTGCCGGAACGCAAGGCCCTCCACCCGGTGCTCAAGTTCCTGCACCACTACCACAACGTCCTGATCTACGTGCTGCTCGCCGCCGCCGTCGTCACGGCCCTGCTCGATCACTGGATCGACACGGCGATCATCCTCGTGGTCGTCGTGATCAACGGCCTGATCGGCTACGTCCAGGAGGGCAAGGCCGAGCGCGCGCTGGCCGCCGTCCGCAACCTGCTCTCGCTGGTCGCCCACGTCGAGCGCGAGGGCGAGGTGCGCGAACGCGACGCCGAGGGCCTGGCGCCCGGCGACATCGTGCACCTGAAGTCGGGCGACAAGGTTCCGGCCGACCTCCGGCTGATCGAGGTCCGCGAACTGCGCGTCAACGAGGCCTCGCTGACGGGCGAGTCCAACGCCATCTCGAAGCGCGTCGACCCGGTGGCCGAGAACGCCCCGCTGGGCGACCGGCGCGGCATGGCCTACTCGGGATCGCTCGTCGTCTCCGGCACCGCCGTCGGCGTGGCCGTGGCGACCGGCGAGGCGACCGAGATCGGCCGGATCAACCGGATGCTGGCCGATGTCGAGCCGCTGAGCACGCCGCTGATGCGGCAGGTCGCGCGCTTCGGGCGCGCGCTGACGGGGATCATCCTCGCCGGCGGCGGCGCGGTCTTCCTGGTTGGCTGGGCGGTCCGCGGCATCCCGCTCGAAGACCTGTTCCTCTCGGTCGTCGGCCTGGCGGTGGCCGCGATCCCGGAAGGGCTGCCGGCGATCCTGACGATCACGCTCGCGATCGGGGTCCAGCGCATGGCGCGGCGGCATGCGATCATCCGGCGCCTGCCCGGCGTCGAGACGCTCGGCTCCGTCTCGGTCATCTGCACGGACAAGACGGGCACGCTGACGCGCGGCGAGATGACGGTCACGCACGTGGCGCTCGCGCACGCGGCCGTGGCGGTCGGCGGCGCCGGCTATGCGCCGCAGGGGGAACTGCGGATCGGCGAGGCGCCGGCCGACCCGGCCGCCGACGCCGCGCTGCGGCGGTTGCTGACGGCCGCGACGGTCAGCAACGACGCCCGCCTGCTCGAGGAGGAGGGCTGGACCGTCGAGGGCTCCCCCACCGAGGGCGCGCTGCTGACGCTCGGCGCGAAGGCGGGGTTCGCGGCCCGCGCGCTGGCGGAGGCCTGGCCGCGGCTCGACACGATCCCGTTCGAGAGCGAGCACAAGTTCATGGCCACGCTCCACGACGGGCCCGAGGGCCGGGCCGTCTTCCTCAAGGGCGCGCCGGAGCAGGTACTGGCGCGCTGCGACCGGCAGGCGACGGCCGGGGGCGAGGCGCCGCTCGACCGGGCGTCCTGGGACCGGAAGGCCGAGGCCATGGCCGCCGACGGGCACCGGCTGCTGGCGGTCGCCTGGCGTCCGGCCGCCGCGGGCGAAGACGGGATCGACTTCCCGGCCGTCGAGGGGGGGCTGGTCTTCCTCGGCCTGCTCGGCCTGCTCGATCCGCCGCGCGAGGAGGCGATCGACGCCGTGCGCGAGTGCCAGGAGGCGGGCATCCGCGTCAAGATGATCACCGGCGACCATGCGCTGACCGCCCGCGCGATCGCCGACCGGCTCGGGATCGACGCCGGCGGCGCCGTGCTGACCGGGGCGGAGCTGGACGCGATTGCGGACGAGGCGCTGCCCGAGCGGGCGGAGGCCGTCGACGTCTTCGCGCGGGTCAGCCCCGAACACAAGCTGCGACTCGTCACGGCGCTGCAGCGCCGCGGCCTGATCACCGCGATGACGGGCGACGGGGTCAACGACGCGCCTGCGCTGAAGAAGGCCGATATCGGGATCGCGATGGGCATCAAGGGCACCGAGGCCTCGAAAGAGGCGGCGGAGATGGTGCTGACCGACGACAACTTCGCCTCCATCGCGCACGCGGTCGAGGAGGGGCGCACGGTCTACGACAACCTGCGCAAGGCGCTGCTCTTCATGCTGCCGACCAACGGCGGCGAGGCCGGCGTCATCGTCGCGGCCATCTTCTTCGGGCTCGCGCTCCCGATCACGCCGGCGCAGATCCTCTGGATCAACATGGTGACCGCCGTCTCGCTCGCGCTCGCGCTGTCCGTCGAGCCGATGGAGCGCGACGTCATGCTGCGGCCGCCGCGCCGGGCCGACGCCTCGCTCACCCCGCCCTCGCTGCTGGTGCGGATCGTGTTCGTCTCGATCCTGCTGACGATCACAACGCTCGGCATGTACGCCTGGGCGAAGGGCCAGGGCTGGGCGGTCGGGCGAGCGCAGGCGCTGGCGATCAACACGCTCGTCCTCGGCGAGGTCGTCTATCTCTTCAACAGCCGGCTCATGTTCGCCTCCTCGCTGAGCCGGGCGGGGCTGCGGGCGACGCGATGGGTCTGGGGCGCCGTGGCGGCCGTCGTCGTGCTGCAGATCGCGTTCACGCACCTGGGCCCGATGCAGCGTCTCTTCCGGGTCGAGCCGATCGCCCCGATCCACTGGGCCGCGATCCTCGGCGTCAACGCGCTCCTCTTCCTCGCCGTCGAGGCGGAGAAGGCGATCAGCCGCCGGCTGGCCCGATAGCGGCGCCGGCATCATGAAGGACCCTCCCTTCGCGGCGCGCCTGGCGGATGAACGGACGCGCCGCGGCGTCCGCCCACTCGGCGGGGGTGTAGACCAGGATATCGGTGGCGACGCGCGGATCGAGGCTCCGGTAGAACTCGTCCAGCCGGGCCGTGAACCGCTTGTCCGTTCGCTGCACGATCACCAGGTCGAGATCGCTGCGCGCGCCGGGCGCGCCACGGGCGAGCGAACCGAACAGCACGACCTTCACGACGCCCGGATGCCCCTTCAGGAGCACAAGCATGCGGTCGAGCTCCTCGCGCAAGCGACCCGCCCGCTCCGCGCGGCGACGCGCCGTCGCCTCTTTCGAATGATCCCGCATCCCAGCCCAGCATAGCGATGCGTGGCGGGGCGGTCAACCGATACCCCCTCGGTGGTCGCGCATCCGCTCGAGTCCGGCGTCGCGCTCCCCGACCTGCCGGTCTTTGACCCGACGATGGGCCGCTTCCCGATCGCACTTGAAGCGCTCCGCACCGCGAAGGCGCGGATCGGGGACCGGGTCGCGCTCTACGGGCTGGTCTGCGGCCCGTTCACACTTGCGCTGCACCTGATGGGAACGAGATCTTCCTATGGTGCACGACGCCTACGCACGGGAAGTGGCCAAGCGCACGATCGTCGTCCGCACGGCCGAGTCCGCGGCGGAGCTGCCGCCGATCGACTACGCGGCGGAACCGAACGTGACGATCGATCCGGACGTCTTCACTTCGTGATCGTCCTCGTCCTCGTCCTCGACTTCTCCGTCTTCCAATCTTCGAGGACGAGGACGAAGGACGAGGACGATCACGAGAACACGTCAGCGGGCTTCCGTTCCTGACCACTTAGCCGGCGCCGCAGGGGCCGGCCTTTCTTCCACGCCTTGGACGCATGCATCGCCCGGTCTTCCAAACCTTGGAAGCGAAGGAGTCGACCGGCTATTCCCCTTCCGTCGCGAGGGCGATGGCGAGAATGGCGCGCTGGATCAACTGCTTGAGGTAGCCGGTAACGGCGACGCGCGATTCGTGGAAGGAGAGCCCGTGCCGTTCGGCGAAACGGTCGACGATTTCCTCGACCGTCCGCTGCCCATCGCAGAGCCGCCAGCAGTCGGCGCCGAGCGGGTCGAGCGTGAACCGGCGTTCGTCACGGGTGGGCATGATCCGCCGCCAGACCCGCCGGCCGCGGCGGCCGGGCGCCTTCTTCACGTAGATCACGACCCGCCCGCCCTCTTCCTCCACGCGCGCGGCCTTGTTCGGGATCGGCCGGGCGGCCAGCATCGCGCGCCAGTCCGTTGCCGGCGACTCCGCGTCCGCGTTTCGACGACGGCGGCTCACGGAGCCAGCGCTCCGCAACCGGCGCAGACCATGCGACGACCGAACGGGTTGGCGGACTCGACCGGCCGCCGGCGCCGTTGCAGGTCCTCGTCCCGCACGTAGACGCGCCCGTCGCCCGGACAGCGCCAGGCGTCGGAGGTCCACCAGGTCGGCCCCCGCGCGAGGCGGCGCCAGCCGGGGTCCGGGCCCTGACCCTCGATGTGGAAGACCGTGTGCCCGCGGTCGGTCCAGACGCGTTCGCGCTGCGCCCGGCCGCGGCGCCGGGCCTGGCGGAGCCAGGCCCCGAGGTCGCCGGTCAGCCAGCGGTCGACCAGCCCGATGCGCCGCGCGCGCAGCCGGGAGCGGCCCTGCGGATCGGCAAAGACGAGGTCCGCCTCGCCCGGCAGGATACGCGTCTCCTCCAGCCCCGCGCCGGGCGGGGCGAAGAGGTCCATGCCGAAGGCGCGCCAGCGCCGGGCGTCGTCCGGTCCCGCCGGTTCCTCGGCGATGCTCTTGAGCACGGCCCGCTCGAGCGCGGGCTCGCGTTCGGTGCGCCAGAGGAAGACCGCCTCGACGATGCAGGATTCGGCGTCGAAGTAGTACCCGAACCGCGAGGTCTCGACGCCGTCCTCGACGCCGCGCACTCCCGGCCATTTCGCGGCGGAGGCCCGGCGCACGTCCGGCATCTTCCGGGCGCGCAACTGCGCCGCGTAGTCGTTCATCATCCGCTCGAAATCCGGGGGCCCCGGCACGTTGCGCCAGGTGAACTCGAGCCGGAACCCGTAGCGGTCGGCGAAGGCGCAGCGGCCCCGCTCCGGCCGGCGCGTGAACTGGAGCATCTCCCAGTCCGCCGGCAGTTCGAGGCGAAGGCTGCGCCAGATCCAGAGCCGCGTCGCCGTGGGGCGCGGGCGCTCGCGCGCGGGGTTCATGGCCGCAGGCGGAAGACCCACCAGAGCGCGTCGCGGAACGTGAGGAACACGAACAGCGTGATGAGCAGCGCGGCAAAGACGCGGTGTGCGAGGCCGACGATCCGGGGGCTCACCGGGCGACGCGTTGCGCCCTCGATCGAGGCGAAGAGAATGTGGCCGCCGTCCAGCACCGGGATCGGGAGCAGGTTCAGGATGGCCAGGTTGACGTTCAGAAAGATGGTGAACGAGACGGCCATCATGAAGCTGCCGCGCACCATGAGCCAGTAGACGAACAGGATCGAGACCGGCCCCCCGATGGCGCCGGCGGCGGCGCCGGCCTCGCCGCGCGTGGTGAGCGCGCGCAGCACCCGGAAGATCGCCATGGCGTGTTCGCGCACCTGGCTCAACGGCCGCGGGTAGACGAGGATGTCCGACTGCACGGCCAGCTCGCTGAAGCGCACGCCGATCATCACCTGCTCGCGCGCCTCGTCAAAGGCCGGCCGCACCGCCCGCTCGAGGGTCTCGCCGTCGCGCCGGATCGTGATGGCCACCTCCTGGTCCCGGCGCTCGCCGACCAGGTGGATCAGGTGTTGCTGACTACGGACCTCGATCCCGTCGAGCGCCAGGATCAGGTCGCCGGCCCGAAGGCCGGCCGCCTCGGCGCTCCCGCCGCGCACGACCCCGCCGACCATGCAGAGCTGCTCCATCATGACGCCCTCGAGAAAGCGCGCGCCCATGTCGCCGCGGATGACCGGCGTCTCGACCGCTCGCTCCGGCCCGCCGTCGGCAGGCCGGATCCGCAGCGTCGCGCGGTCGCGGCCCTGCAGCGAGACCTCGGTCAACAGATCCTGCCAGTTCCCGACCGCCGTGCCGTTGACCGACAGGATCTCGTCGCCGATCCGAAGGCCAGCCTCCCAGGCCACGGAGTCGGGCTCGACGAAGCCGACCACCGCGCGGCGCTCGTGCGGGGCGGAAGGCTTCCCGACGAAGAAGACGATCCAGGCGAGAAACAGCGCCAGCAGGAGGTTGCCGGCCGCGCCGGCCGCCGCGACGAAAATCCGCTTTCCCGGCGCGGCACGCGGCAGGGGCGGGGGCGGTTCCGAGGGCCCGTCGGCGGAGGGCTCCGCCTTCGCCGCGTCCGGTCCGGTCGGATCCAGTTGCGGCAGGGCGACATAGCCGCCGAAGGGAAACGCGCCAATCTGGTAGGTGACCCCCCCGCGCGTGCGCTTCAGGAGCGGGGGGCCGAATCCGATCGAAAAGACCTCGACCTTCAGCCCCGCCGCGCGGGCGGCCAGGAAGTGCCCCAGCTCGTGGACGAAGATCGTCAGGCTGAAGAAGAACAGGATAACGGCGATGGTGTAGATAGCGATCATACGGTGTGCTCGTGCGCGCAGTCTACCGGTCCCCAGCGCCCTCCGCAAGCGCGACGCCGCCGCGCCGGTTGACAGCGCGCGGGTGCGGACGGCAGGCTTTCGCCGGAGGGGGGCAGGGAATGCGCCGCTATCGAAAGACCATTCGCCGGCCCGAAACGCTGCGGCGCCGGACGCG
>PWTM01000185.1 GCA_003563855.1 PVC group bacterium
CGTCGCGAGCACCAGGTGGAACGCGCCGCCGCAGGAACGGAAGGCCAGCCGATGCGCCGCGCCCGTCTCCGACATGTCCTATCCCCCCCCCACCCCGCCGTCCGCGAAGCGACCGCAGCATCCGCCTGCGCCGCCCGTCTGTCAACGGGCAGCAGCTCGCGGCCGGTGAGAACTGGGGAATGCCCTCGCAGCGGCTCAGGCGTCGCGAAGGAATGCGGCTTCGATGCGCGAGCCCGGGTCGACGGCCAGCACGCCGACGCCGGCGTCGAGCAGGGCGCGCAGCACCGCCGCGTTGACCGCGGCCAGGTCCGCCGACGCGCCCGCGGTCAGCGTGCCGGAGAGCGTCCCGGTCTGCGCGTTCCAGTCGAAGGCCGCGATCGATTGCAGGGCCTCGAGCACCGGGGCGGGCGGCGGACCGGCCAGCCGGTAGACGATCCGGCCCCGGTGTGCGGTCGACAGCTCCGCCACCGCGACCGCCGGCTTCGCCTTGCCGCGCTCGACCATGATCACAGCGTCGCAGCCGCGCTCGATCTCCGAGAGATCGTGCGAGCTGATCAGCACGGCCGTGTGCGCCGCGCGGCGGTCGGCGAGCAGCCGGCGCAGGACGTCCGCCTCGCGCGGGTCGACCCCGCTGAGCGGCTCGTCGAGCAGCACCAGCTCGGGCGTGCCGAGCAGCGCCTGGGCGACCATCACCCGCTTGCGCATGCCGTGCGAGAGGGTCCGCATCGGACTCCCCGCGCGGTCCGAAAGGTGCAGGTCCGCCAGCCACCCGTCCGCCGCGCGTCCGGCCGCCGCCCCGTCCAGGCCCTGGAGGCGGGCGAGCCCGGTCAGCCAGCTCCGCGGCGTGGCGTCCGGCGGCAACGCGGCGTCCTGGGGCAGGATCCCCACGCGCCCCGAGTGCCGGCGCGCGTCGAACGGCCCCTCGCCGAACAGGTCCACGGTCCCGTCATCCGCCCGGACGAAGCCGAGCGCCACCGCCATGGCGGTGGTCTTTCCGGCCCCGTTGCTCCCGACCAGGCCCGTGACCGAACCCCGCGGCAGGTCGAGATCGAACCCGTCCAGCGCGACCCGGCGTCCGAACCGCTTGCGCACGCTGCGCAGGCGAAGCGCCGTCACAGGTCCTTCCTCCCGAGCCGCGCCGCGCCCGCGCCGCCGCCGAGCGCGCCGATCGCGACAAGCGCGAGCGCCCCCCCACCCCACCGCGCGGGGGCGCGGCGCCAGAGGTCCATCCGGTAGCTCAGCGGCAGCGCGGTGCGCAACGCATGCGCCGCGCGGGGGCGGCCCGTCCGGTCCAGGCGCCCGCCGGCCCAGCCGCCGACGGCCAGTGCCATGAGCAGCAGGATCGCCAGGGCCGTGGCCCGGCCGCCGGAGCGCGCGGCGAAGCCGAGCCCGCAGCCGAGCCCGACGAAGGCGCAGGCATACACCCAGGTGCGCAGCGAGGCGCCCAGGAGGCCGAGCGCGATCCGGCCCCCGTCGCCCGCGCCCAGCCGCAGCCGCATGACGATCCACGCGCCGAGGGCGCCCATCAGCACCGCCGCGCCCGTCAGCGCGGCGTGCGCGAGCGCCTTCCCGAGACACCAGCGAGCGCGGCTCACCCGCGCAAGCGCATAGCGGGCCGTGCCCGCGGCCAGTTCCTCGGCGACACGCGCCGGTGTGACCAGCAGCACCAGCAGCGGGGTGTAGAAGAACGCGAGCCAGCCGTAGGCGAGCGCGAGCGGGTGCGCATCGAAGAGGTCGCGGACCGCGGCCTCGTCGCGCACCGCGCCGCGGAGCATGCCGCGGAACCGTTCGGACTGCCAGAGCACCTCGGTGACGGACCCGGTCCGACCCTCGGCCGAGATCCCCATCAGGGAGCGGACCTCGCGCTCCATCCGCTGGAGCCCCGAGACCACCGCGTTGACCGTGAGCAGCGCCGCGGCCATGTAGAGGAGCAGCAGCACCGCGGCCCGCCGGCTGCGCGCCGCCTCGCCGAACTCTTCCGCCGCGACGCGCGCGACCTGGCCGAGCGCGGTCACCACCGCGGTCCCGCCGACGACTCGAGCACCGCCTCGATGTCGGCGAGCGGCATCGCCACCGAGGGGTCGACGAAAGCGACGACATCGAACTGCGGCCCGACCGCCTCCCGCCAGCCGGCGGGCAGCGTGCGGTCCATCTCCGCATAGGTCAGCACGAGCGCGCCGGTCACCTCGTGGAGCAGGCGCGCGCCGTCCTCCGGCACGACGGCGCCGGCGGCGGCCACCTCGTCGACCCAGACCGCGACCGCGTGCCCGATCCGCTCGTTCATCGCCTCCATCAGCACGTCGAACTGCACGGTGCCTTCACGGTCCAGGCCGGTCTGCGCGAGGAAGTCCCCGCGCGCGACCTCCGAGCGCATGCGCCAGGCGTCCGCCGCCCAGGCGATCCGCTCCGACAGCCCCTCGCCCTGGGCCTCGCGCATCGCGCGGCGCGGCCCCCGCGGACGTGGAGATGCGGCGGGCTCCTGCCCGGCAGATGCGTCCGGCGTCCCATCCGTGGAGGGTTGCGCCTCCGTGGGACGCGGACCGACGCGGTCCGGGATGCGGAGCATCCCCGTGACCGGTTGCACCGGCGCCACGACGGGCGAACGCGCGACTTCCCGCTCGACCGTCGCGCGCCGCTCGGCCGGCGACCACCGCCCCACCCCGAGCCCGACCAGGAAACCCACCGCCGTGATCCAGACTGCACGCATCGCCATCCTCCGGTTCCGAAGGCAGTCTACCTTATCCACGCCCCGCTCGCATGTCCGAAGGCCGGCGCGATCGAGCAGGACACCCCCATCGTCGCCATGTCCCTCAGCAGGCGGGCCGGCTCAACCAGGTGCCCCATCATCCAGAGCCCAGGCTTCCTCGCGGAGCCGTCGAGATACTGCAGCAGGGCGGCGACGACCGGGATGGCCGTGAGGTCGTAGCCGTCCCGGTGCGCAACGGTGACCCGCACCGTGGTGAAGCGCCCATCCCTGAGCCCCATCGCCTGACCCTGAAGCTCAACCCGATAGGGCGGCCTGTGAAAGGAGCCCATCGCCCACCACAGGAACCGCCCGATGGGACGCACGGCATTCGGGGCCAGTTTCAGCCAGGCCCAGACGATCGGCGTGACCAGCCAGTCCAGCACCCAGTGTGTTTCGGAGATGTAGAAGCAGGTTTCGCGCAGCGAAGGGATCATCCGCGGCAGTTCGCGCAACTCCTCGAAGAACATCGCATGGCAGCGGCGTCGTCCGATATCGCCGCCGAAATCGAAGGTGCGAGCCTTCCAAGCCCCCGGCTTTGTCCAGTGGCCTTCTCGGAAGACCTGTCCGCTGAACTCCCGAAAGCTCTCCACCACCTCGTCGACCGCCTCGGAATAGGGCAGGTCGTTGCCCATGTTCAGGTAGCCCAAGGCGACGGCGCTCTCGACCGTATCGAGCGGGGCCGCGGCATGGCGAACCAGCACGGCGGGCAGCCCGGGATGGAAGCCGGCCTCCGTGATGAAGCAGCGCCCGGCGCGTTGGATATCGACGGCCGCGGCCTGCAGCCGTGCAAGCTTCCGTGAGCCCAGTTGTACGTCGAGGTAGTCGGCCCCCGCGTCAAGGGCGGCCCGCACAACCGCCGCCGTGTACGCGGTGGTCGGCGCAGCGACCACCACGATCGTCCGCCCCGCGAACGCCGAGCGCAGCGAGTCAGCCCTCGACGCATCCGCATGGAACGCCTGGACACGATGGCCCGGGTGGGACCGGTTCAGTTCGTCGGCGAGGGCCTCCGCCGCGTCCAGGCGCCGCGCCGCGATCGTCACCTCGGCGTCCGACCGAGCGAGCAGAAGCCGCGCGATCCGCCTCCCCGTCTGTCCCGTGCCGCCGAGTATCAGAATCCGCGGCATACGCTGCGCTCCCTCCTGCCCTGCTACCGCGCGGGGCTACTCGTACGCGCCAACCGGCTCGATCTGCACGCGAGGGTCCGCAGCCATCAACCGCCGCCATGCCCGCTGTAGGTCCACGCTATCGCCCTCAAGCTCATCGGTTCCGAAGCCAGTCGGCATGTCGGGCTTCGACGCCTTCCAGGGCGACTCCGCCAAACCCCATCTCCGAAACGTACTGAACGATGCCGGCCAGTTCTGCAAAGGTGACCTCGCGCTCCAGTCTCATCACCACCCTCGTATTCCGACGGTGGGGTACGGCGTCGCGCAGATACTCCAGGAAGCCCCTGTCGCCGACCTCCGGGTAGTAGCTCAGCACGTGCAACGGCTCGGTGCCGGTTCGCACACGCAGCCGCAGCTTGCCGTCGTGCGCGAAACGGACAACGGAGATTGACGCAGCGATGGGTTGCAGTTCCGCTGCAGGCCCGGGCTCTGCCCCGGGCGGGATTTCGCCCTCACCCCCGTCTCTGTCGATCCCGCCAGCCGCAACGGGTTGGCCTGCGTCGTCTCCCGGATCTCCGTTCACCGGGATCGGCCTCAGCTCGTCCTCAGTGCTTCCGGTGCGCAACACGAACACGGCTCGTTTCCATCGGCCTATGGTCTCGCCATGTGCAAGCAGAATCAGGTCTCCCCATGCTCCCTCCGATCTCGGAATGAACGCGACTCGCATCTCGTCCTCGTCGCGCACGACGCCCATCGGGGCAAGGAATCCTGCCAGGGACCCGCCCCCGGTCTCGGTCATGGACCTGTAGGTAGCGGTCGTCATCCCGTACACTCGAACCGTCCGGTCTCCAGCCAGGCGGGGCGAGACGAGGACGAGGCTGTCCGAGCTTGGGTCCCGCAACAGATCGAGGCCGGCGAACTCCGCCAGGTACCGAAGGACATCCAGCGCGTGGGAAAAGGAACGACGCAGTAGAACCGGCGCATCGAGCCGCTCGTTCTCCGACGGGAACAGGAACACGCGCATGGACGGGTCACGGCCGGCGCCGAGTTCCTCGAGGACATCCTGGATGGCGTCCCGCACCGGACCGCGAAGAAGGCCCGGTTCGAGCACCCGCGCGGCCAGAACGCGTTCGATGGGCAACTCACCCTCGAAGCGACGAATGGTGAATACCCTCCCGTCCAGCCGCAGTTCCTCTCCATCGGCCACGAGGAAAGGGCCGATGACCTCCCCCGAGCCTGAATCTACCAGAACGTAGTCGGCCGCCTCGGCGATCGGCGCATTCAGAGGCGCAAGCAGCAGCATCCAGAGGCCAACCGTTACCAGCCGCGGCAGGGACCGCAAGACCAGCCGGCCTGACGCACGCCTCGGGAATCCGTGTACCGTGGCTGACATCGCGAAACCCTCCTGCCCTGCGCCACCCCGAAAACTGCTAAGGAGACAGGAACGTCGAAGGATCAAGCATGTTGAACCCATCCCCGTATCTGTGCTGCAGAACTCCGCCCAGTATGAGCACAAGCAGGGCGAGGCAGAACCCGATTGCGTGGCTATGCTGCGACGGAGACGACGGACGGTCAAGGCCGAAGGCGCGCAGAGGCCTTCGTGAATATCACCGCGCGAGGCCCTTGGGC
>PWTM01000018.1 GCA_003563855.1 PVC group bacterium
CCGCGCGGCGCGCCCCCGCGGGCCCGGGCCGCGGCGGGCGGAAGCCGTCCGGCGGTCGCGACTGGCGTCCCGCCCGCGGGGATGTATAGTGCCCCGTATTCGACAGCGAAAGGGGCCGGAATGAAGCACGGAGCGGCCATTTGGGCGATCGCGGGGATGCTGCTGGCGGCGACGGTCGCCGTGGAAGCGGAGGAGGCCACGCGGATCGACGCGCTTCCGACGCCTACGGACGCGGAGGTCGAGGGCGCCACGCTCCCGCCGATGGACGATCTCTTCGAGGGGTTCGAGGTGCGCTCCACGGGCGTGGGGTTCATGGCCGTGGACGCCTTCCTGGCGTTCCTTGAAGAGACGCCCGATGCGCCCAGGGGCGCGGCCGGCCTCTTTGCTCGCGGCGCGCTGCTCGGCGTGCTCGGCATCCTGCTCGGGGGCGTGCTGCTGAACCTGACGCCATGCGTGCTGCCGATGATCCCGGTCAACCTGGCCATCATCGGGGCCGGCGCGCGCGCCGGATCCCGCGGCCGCGGGTTCCTGCTCGGCGGGGCCTACGGCCTGGCCATGGCGCTGGTCTACGGACTGCTCGGCCTGATCGTCGTGCGCACGGGCGCCACCTTCGGCGCGCTGAACGCGACGCCCTGGTTCAACGGGGCGATCGCCGTGCTCTTCCTCGTGCTCGCGCTGGCGATGTTCGATCTGATCCCGATCGACCTGACCCGGTTCCAGGGGCGGTTGGCCGGCGCGCGCCGGTCCGGGCGCCTCGCGCTCGCCTTCGGGATGGGGGCCGTCGCCGCGCTGCTGGCCGGCGCCTGTGTCGCGCCGGTCCTGATCTCGGTGCTGCTGCTCTCGGCCGATCTCTACGGGCGTGGCGTCGTCCTGGGCCTCGGGCTCCCCTTCCTGCTCGGCATCGGCATGGGGCTGCCCTGGCCGTTCGCCGGCGCGGGCCTCTCGTTCCTTCCGAAGCCCGGCCGCTGGATGGTCGCCGTCCGCATCGCCTTCGGGCTCTTCATCCTGGCCACGGCGTTCTACTACGGGCGCCTCGCGATCACCCTGGCCCGCGGCCCCGAGGCGACGGCCGCCGAGGCGGTCGCCCCGGATGCCGACGACGGGGACGCCTTCCGGCTTTCGGCCACCAGCACGGAGGCCGACTGGCAGAACGTGCTCGACCGTTCCCGCGCGACCGGCCGGCCGGTGTTCATCGATTTCTGGGCAACCTGGTGCCGGAACTGCATCATCATGGAGCGCACGACCTTCCGGGACGAGGCCGTCGTGGAGCGCTTCCGCGACTTCGTCGTGATCAAGTACCAGGCGGAGCATCCGGGCGCGTCGCCCTCGCGGGAACTGCTCGATCACTTCGGCGTGATCGGCCTTCCGACGTACGTCGTGCTCGACCCGACGGGCTGAGCGCCCTATGCTGGCCGGCATGGGCGAGACGCAGCAGATGCCTTCAGGTGCGCGCGCCGCGGCCGGCCGGCCGGTCATCGTACTGCTGGCCATCATCTCGGTGGTGCTCGCGGGCGTCGTGCTGCGCGCCGCCCAGACGGTATTCATTCCGCTGGTGATCGCCTGGCTGCTTTCGCAGCTCTTCGGGCCGGCGGTCATCTTCATGACCCGCCACCGGATTCCGACGGGCGTGGCCGTCGCCCTCATCATCCTGCTGCTGCTCGCAGCGCTCTACTGGGTGGGGGTCTTCGTCTCGGCGAGCGCGACGTCCTTTATCGGGCAGTTGCCGCGCTACCGCGACCAGATGATCGAGATCTCGAAGGACCTGACGGCCCGACTGGGCGACGCCTACCCGGCGATGCACACGCCGGCGGTGCGGGCGGAGCTGAACCGCAACCTCTCGCGCCTGGTCGGCACGCTGGTCGGCACGCTCGGCAGCGTCGTCGGGATGATGACGACCTTTTTCGCCAACCTGGTGATGATCCTCATCGTCCTGGCGTTCATGCTGGTCGAGCGCCCCTTCTTCAGCCGCAAGCTTCACCGCGCGCTGAGCGAGCGGCAGGCCGACCGCATCGGGCGCATCACGCGCGACATCTCCCGCCAGATCTCGGGCTACCTTTTCGTCCAGTTCCTGATCAGCCTGGTCACGGGGGTCCTGGTCTACAGCACCTGCCGGATCGTCGGCATCTCGAGCGCGGTCACCTGGGGCGCGCTGGCCTTCTTCCTCAACTTCATCCCGACGATCGGCTCGATCGTGGCCGGCATTCCGCCGGTGCTCCTGGCGCTGCTGCAGTTCTATCCCAGCCCGTGGCCGGCCTTCTGGACCCTGGTCGCGATCCTGGCGATCAACCAGGCGCTCGGGAACATCGTGATGCCGCGCCTGATGGGTGACCGGCTGAACCTGAGCCCGGTGGTGGTGCTGCTGTCGCTGCTCTTCTGGGGCTGGCTCTGGGGATTCGCGGGCGCGCTGCTCTCGGTGCTGATCACCGCGTCGATCAAGATCGTCTGTGACAACGTCGACGCGCTCAACCCCATCGGCACGATGCTGGCCAGCGGACGGAAATAGCGAAGTCGAGCCCGGCGGGGTGGGATTCCTCCCAGCGCTGCCGTCGCGGACGTTGCGCCGGTCGCGCTTTCGCGCGGCCCGCGATCCTCCCGTGCCGTTGACCGATTCCCCGGAGCTGTCATCCCCGTGCCTATCGTCCTGTTGGCTTGGACGATCCCTTCCTGCCGTTCGCTTGCACGCGGCTTCAAGGTCTTCGGCACGTGGCGGTCCGCCTCCGTGTGAAACATAGAGGCTTCCGACTCCCACGAATCTCTATCCGGCTTCGGAGTATTCCCCGCCCGGACGCTCTCCATCCGCTCCGATGGAGACGCGCTCACAGGATTTTTCTCCCTTCAGCACATGCGGCGGCCCGGAGCCTTGACTCGAACGGCCGTTGCCCTGGCCGTTCCCATCCGCCTTCCGGGTTTGGTTACCCGCCTGGCGATTTCCGCTCCGATTCCGCCTTGCCCCGCCTGTTTCATCGGGGCAGCACTCCTGGGATTGCCCCCTTCGAAGACTTCCCCCGGCACGATCGCTGCGCCTCTCGACGCCGCTCTGCCCGCCTGCCGTCAGCGCGATTCCGGGCGCTTGCGCGCGCCGTGTTCACGCCCGGCTTCCGGGCCTTGATCCCGCACCGGACTACCGTTGCCGGCCGGCCGCCGTTAGGCGAACCGCCCGGAACGGGCCTTCCCTGGGGTTCCGGCCTCCTGAGGACTTCGCACGTACGGACCCGCCGCGCCTTCGCGCGACGAACCTTCCCGGGCTTGACCGCGCCTCCGCCGGCGCTATCCGCCCCTCAAGGCCTGCATCCGTCACGGCTTCACGCACCCCCGTAGGGGCCGCTGCCCTCTCCAGGCTTTTCGCGCCTCGGCCCGACCGAACCGAAGTCCAGCCGCCGCCGGCGCCACCCTCGCCTGAGCTCGAACATCACTATTCCGCTGGGAAAGAACGCCTGCCTCTGGTCCGCACTCTAGCGGTTCGCGGAGGAAAGGCAAGCGCCCGGCCCATCAAAGTGCAGGGTAAGTGCCGGCCCCCCACGTGTAGCCCCAATGCCCCGGCGGATGACCCCATGTGTAGGCGGGGGCTCGGCCTCCGGAGGCGTCTCGGGTGCCGCCGCTGCCTCCACCCGGTTCCGCCGGCCGCGAAGGGCCGGCCGGCAGAGGACACCCGTTTTCGCGGCGCGTTCTGCACAGCGTTCTGGAGTGGGGCAGGCTACCCCGTTCGCGAAGTGCGAAAGCGCGTCGGTGGTACGCGGCGTGATGCTCCGGGTGATTCCCGCGCTGAGGGAAGCAGTGTGTGGGTGTGTGGGTGTGTGGGTGTGTGGGTGTGGCGGTGTGGCGGTGTGGGGGTGTAGGGCGGGCACGCTCCGTCGGGGTTGCCCCCCCGGGAACGCCACGCTCCAGCGTGGCACGGTCATGGTCCGCCAGGTTCTCGTCCCCTGGTTCGGCCAGGCTGGAGCCTGGCGTTCCCGGGGGGCACGCGAAGCCTTCTTGGAAGGCATGGCCGGGAAGATCCCCGCCGCGCCTATCGCGGACCGGCGCGGAAGTCCGGCATCGGCTCCGGGACGACTTCGACGCGGAGCGACCGGTCGTCGCGCCGGACGGTCAGATCGAGTGGGTCGCCGACATCGCGCCGGATCAGCACGCGCTGCAGGTCGTGGATCGTGCGGATCGGCTGCCCCGCCGCCTCGACGATGAGGTCGCCGGGCTGGAGGTCGGCGCGGTGCGCCGGCGAGCCCTCGAAGACGGCCGCGATGCGCAGGGTCGCCTCCTCGCGCGGGCGGCGGCCGGGGCTCCCTTCAGGCCGGATGCCGATCCAGGGCCGCTCGAAGGCGCCCGTTCGAATGATCGACTCGGCCACCCGCTGGACGAGATTCGAGGGGATCGCGAAGCCGATCCCGATGCTGCCCCGCACCTGCGGGCCGCCGGTCTGGATGACGGCGTTCACCCCGACGACCCGGCCGTCGAGGTCGACCAGGGGCCCCCCGCTGTTCCCCGGGTTGATCGGGGCGTCCGTCTGTATGAAGTCCTCGTAGGGCAGGATGCCCACGCTGCGGCCCTTCTGACTGACCACCCCCAGCGAGACGCTGCTGCTCAGGCTGAAGGGCGACCCGATGGCGACGACGAACTCGCCGATGCGCAGCGCATCCGAGTCGCCGAACCGTACGGGCGCCAGTTCGACACCCTCGGGCCGCTCGATCTTCAGCACGGCCAGATCCGTCGAAAGGTCGTACCCGACCAGACGGGCGGGAAACGTGCCTCCCTCGTCGAGCGCCACCTCGATCTCCTGGGCGCCCTGGACGACGTGGTAGCTGGTGAGCACGTGCCCGTCGGCATCGAGAACCATGCCGGACCCCTGCCCGACGCGGACTTCCGGAATGGCGGTCGGCCCCAAGGCCCAGTGCATCGCGGGCCGGAGCCGCCGAATCTCGGTGTGGATGACCGTCACGGACGGCATCACCTGCTCCACCGTATCGGCGATCTCGTTGCTCAGTCGCCGGGCCAGCCCGGCGGGCGCCTCCGCCCCGGCGCCGCCGCCGCCCGCGGGCTCGACCGCGGCCAGCGCGATGCTCCCCGCCAGCGCGACGAGGCCCGTTGCCGTAAACGTCCGGGTTCCTGGTCTGTTCATGAATCCATCCTCCCTGCCTCTGCGCTCTTGCCTCGGCCACATCCGGCCACGCTCGGTCCTCGTTCCGTGACCAATATCACCAGTACCTCAGTACCTCATACCTCGCGTTAGGACCGTCGTCGGGTGCTCGCCGTTCAATCCTGCCCGGCGGCATCGAGGACATTCCCCAGTTTTCGCCGGCCGGTTTGCGTAGCGTGTTGGAGTGGGGCAGCTTGACATGAGGAAAGAGCTGGAACGCTGAAATGCTGAAATGCTGAAAGGGGAAAGGCGGAGGCTCTCGTGATCCGTAGTCGTCCACCGGAAAGGGACGAGCGGTCGACGACTACGGCGACGACTACGGATGACGACGGCGATGCGTCCCATCGTC
>PWTM01000021.1 GCA_003563855.1 PVC group bacterium
ATCGGCCGCCCGGCGGGCCTCGGCCACGGCCGCGATCGCCGCGTCGAGCCGGGCCAGGTCCGGCGCGGCGGCGATATCCTCGCGCAGGCGCCGTACGTGGCGCCCCTCGCGCAGCAGGTGACGCGCACGGCGGCGCAGGCGGCGGCGTTCGAGAAAGGCGCGCATGGTCAGGGCTCCGTCTTGAGTACGCGGATGAAGGCTTCCTGCGGAATGCCGACCCGGCCGACCTGCTTCATCCGCCGCTTGCCTTCCTTCTGGCGTTCGAGCAGCTTGCGCTTGCGGGTGATGTCCCCGCCGTAGCACTTCGCCGTCACGTCCTTGCGGTACGCCCGGATGGTCTCGCGCGCAATGATCGTGCGGCCGATCGCCGCCTGGATCGGAATCTGGAACTGCTGGCGCGGGATCTCGCGCTGCAGCGCGGCGCAGATCTGCCGCCCGCGCGCCACGGCCTTGTCGCGGTGCACGATGCAGGCGAACGCGTCGACCGGCTCGCCCTGGATCAGGATATCCATCCGCACGAGGTCCGCCGGCGCGTACCCGGAGAGCTCGTAATCGAGCGAGGCGTAGCCGCGGCTGACGCTCTTGAGCCGGTCATGGAAGTCGACCAGGATCTCGTTCAGCGGCAACCGGCAGGTGAGCATCACGCGGCGGGTGTCGATCGATTCCGTCCGCTCCAGCTCGCCGCGCTTCTCCATGATGAGCTGCATCAGGTCGCCGATCTGCTCGTTCATGCAGAGGATCGTCGCCCGGATCGTCGGTTCCTCGATGCGCGCGATCTCGGTCGGGTCCGGGAGAAAGACCGGGTTGTCGAGCTCCACCATGCGGCCGTCGCGGCGGTGGATATGGTAAACGACGCCCGGGTAGGTCGTGATCAGGTCCTGGGCGTACTCGCGCCGCAGCCGCTCGGTCACGATCTCCATGTGCAGCAGCCCGAGGAACCCGCAGCGGAGGCCGAACCCGAGGGCGGAGGACGACTCGGCCTGGAAGACGATCGCGCTGTCGTTGAGGCTGTACTTCTCGACCGCCGCCTTGAGCGCCTCGTAGTCCGCGCTGTTCACGGGGTAGAGCCCGCAGTAGACCATCGGGTGCACGCGCCGGAAGCCCGGGAGCGGCTCTTCCGCCGACGCGTCGGCGCGCGTGACCGTGTCGCCGATCCGGATCTCCGAGGGATGCCGGATGTTCGCGACCATGTAGCCGACCTGGCCCGCGCGCAGCCGCTCGACGGCCCGCGGGCGGGGAACGAACTGGCCGACTTCCTTGACCTCGTAGGTCTCGCCCGTGCTCATGAGCCGGATCGGATCGCCGGCGCCCAGGTCGCCGTCGAAGACCCGCAGGTAGGAGATCACGCCCCGGTAGGCGTCGAACGTCGAGTCGAAGACCAGCGCGCGGCAGATGCCGTCGAGACCGGCGGACGGGGGCGGGATGCGCCGGACGATGGCCTCCATCAACTCGGGAACGCCCTCCCCCGTCTTCGCGCTCACGCGCAGGCACTCCTCGCGCGGGATCGCGAGCACATCCTCCATCTGGCGGGCCGCGCCCTCGGGGTCGGCGCTCGGCAGGTCGATCTTGTTGAACACCGGGATCAACGGAAGGTCGTGCTCCATCGCCAGGTGCACGTTCGCGACGGTCTGGGCCTGCACGCCCTGCGAGGCATCGACGATGAGGATCCCGCCCTCGCAGGCCGAGAGGCTGCGGGCGACCTCGTAGGAGAAGTCCACGTGCCCGGGCGTGTCGATGAGGTTGAACTGGTACGCCTTCCCGTCGGACGCCGTGTAGCGCATGTGCAGGGGATGGGCCTTGATCGTGATCCCCCGCTCGCGCTCGAGGTCCATCGCGTCGAGCACCTGGTCGCGCCGCTCCCGCTTGTCCATCGCGTCCGTCAGGTCGATCATGCGGTCCGCCAGCGTCGACTTGCCATGGTCGATGTGCGCGATGATGCAGAAGTTGCGGATGGCGTCGACGCGGTCCATGGCTCAGGCTTCCGCCGGCGGCTCGGGCGCGAAGGCGGCGGCCAGGCGCTCGCGGTACCGGCGCACCTCGGCCGCCATGTCCCCTGCGCCGAAGAGCGCCGTGCCGGCGATGAAGAGATTCGCGCCCTGTGCGGCGGCCCGCGGCCCGGTCTCCGCGTCGATGCCGCCGTCGATCGAGAGATCGAGCGGCGGCGCCCGCCGCCGCAGCGCGGCGAGCTTCGGCAACACGTTGGGGATGAACGCCTGGCCGCCGAAGCCCGGGTGCACGCTCATGCAGAGAATCTCGTCCAGCAGCCCGGCCTCGAGGTAGCGGTCGGCGAAGCGGGCGGGGGTCTCCGGGTTCAGCGTCAGCCCCGCGCGTATCCCGAGCGAACGGATATCGCGCAGCGTCCCGGCCACATCGCAGGGGGCCTCGGCGTGGATGAGCAGCACCTCGGCGCCGGCCTCGGCGAAGGCGCGCAGGTGCAGGTCGGGCCGCGTGACCATCAGGTGTACGCTCAGCGCCGGCCCGAAGCAGCGCCGGGCCATGGCGACCACCGCCGGCCCGAAACTGATATTCGGCACGAAATGCCCGTCCATGATGTCCAGGTGCAACGCATCCGCGCCCGCCTCGCGGGCGCGCACACACGCCTCCTCGAGCCGGCCCATATCGGCCGCCAGCAGCGAGGGCAACACCCGAATCGCCGGCTTCATCAAACCCCTTCCCACCCTCCGCACACGCCCGCGGAGCGTAGCCCGCCCCCTCCTGACCGGTCAAGCGCCGCGCTCTCCCTCCTCATCGTAGTCGCACCCGCTGGGAGGGGTGGCCTTTCCACGGCGCACACTACGATTTCGACTACGATCGGTCGACCGACCCGCTGCGCGAAGCCCGGGCGGTTCCGGCGAGAGAAAACACAACCGGTGGTATTCGGGGGGGTTGACACCCCACCGGATATGGAGTTCCATGCCCCGGTCAGGCGTCCATGCGCCGGGGGGAGAGAGAACATGACGCAGCGTGCCGCGGACTTCGACGGGTTTCGGAAACGGGACGGAACGGTGGTCCCGTTCGCACCGGAGAAGATCGAGCGGGCGGTCCGGCGCGCGGCCGATGCGGTCGCGCACCGGACGGGCGAGACGGTCAACACGGCGCTGCCCGGGCGCATCGCCGCCGAGGTGCTGGCACAGCTCAACGATCCGGCCAGCGACTACCACGTGGCCGCGGAGGAGGACGGCCGGCGGATTCCCCAGATCGAGGACGTGCAGGACCTGGTCGAGATCGTCCTGGCCGAGCAGGGCTACACGGCGATCGTTGCGGCCTACAAGCGCTACCGCAAGCAGCGCGAGACGGCGCGGCGCCGCATCCGGGTACGGACCGACGACGAGGCCGCGCCCGCCGACGTGACCGACGCGAGCCTGCTGCTCGTCGAGTCGGTCACGGGCGAGTTCTCGCTGCCCTGGGATCGCGCGCGCATCGTCCGCCACCTCGTCGACAAGGCGGGCCTCTCCGTCGACATCGCATCGGGCGTAGCGAAGGCGGTGGAGAACCGGGTGATCGAGGGCGGCCTGCGGACGGTCAACTCGGCGCTGATCCGCGAGCTCGTGAACAACGAGCTGCGGGACCGGGGGTTCCGTAACCAGCTGCGCGATCTGTCCCTCTACGCCGTGCCGCGCGACTATGTCGAGCGCCTGATGTTCACGAAGTCGGCCGAGAACAGCAACATCGTCAACAACAACCCGGAGGCGGTGAACCTCGGCATCGCGGAGCTGGTGCTCAAACAGTGGGCGCTGGACACGATCTTCACGCCGGAGGTGAAGCGGGCGCACGACACGGGGGCGATCCACCTGCACGACCTGGGCTACCCGCACCGGGTCTACTGCTCCTCGCACTCGGTCGAGTACGTGAAGAAGTACGGCCTGCGCAACCTCGTAAACCTGAACACCGAGTCGAGGCCCGCGCGCAGCGCCTCGGTCCTGACCGGCCACCTGAACACGTTCCTCGCCTCGATGCAGGCCAACTACGCCGGGGCGCTGGGCATCGCCTACATCAACATCCTCTACGCCCCGCTGCTGGTCGGGATGGACGCCCAGGGGCTCAAGCAGGTCGCGCAGGAGCTGATCTTCAACGGCTCGCAGAACGCCTTCTCGCGCGGGGGCCAGACGCTGTTCCTCGACTTCAACATCCACACCGGCGTGCCCCGCTACCTGCGCGACGTGCCGGCCGTCGGCCCCGGCGGCCGCTACCAGCTCCGTCGTGCGGACGGGCGGATCGTGGGGCTCGAGGAAGTGACGACCGCGCGCCGCGACGCGGCCGGGCACGCGCTCATGGAGCTCTACTGCGTCGAGGACGGCGGTCGCCGGCTCGTGCTGCGTGAGACGCTCGACGCGGAGGGCCAGGTCGCGACGGACCCGGAGGTCGAGGCGCAGCTTCGCGCGCGCGGCGAGGCCGTCGTGACCTACGGCGATTACCGGCGCGAGGCGCAGGACTTCACCTGCGCCCTGCTCGAGGTCTGGGCCGAAGGCGACCGCAACGGCCGGGTCTTCGAGTTCCCGAAGTGCGACTTCCACGTCAGCGAGGAGACGTTCACGGACCCGGAGCAGCACGCGGTCTTCCTGCGCGCCTGCGAGCTGGCCGCGCGCAACGGTTCGACGTACTTCATCTTCGACCGCGACGAGGTGACGCTCTCGGCCTGCTGCCGGCTGCGCACGACGGTGACGGACCGCTACATGCTGCGGCACCCGGAGTCCATGCGCTTCTGTGGTTTCCAGAACGTGACGATCAACATCCCGCAGGCGGCCTACCGGGCAAGCCGCGCGGGGGCCGCGACGCTCGAGGGGCTGCTGGCGGAGATCGACCGCACGATGGACGTCGCGGTCGAGGCGCACCTGCAGAAGAAGCGGGCGATCACGGAGATGATGAGCGGCCCGGGCCGCCCGCTCTACCAGATCGGCCGCCCGGCCTGCGATGGGCTGCCCTACGTCGATCTCGACGCCTGCACCTACATTCTCGGGCTGATCGGCGTGAACGACGCGGTGCGGTTCCTGACGGGGCGCGAGCTGCACGAGGACGAGGCGGCCATGGACATGGCGCTGCGGATCATCGCCCACATGGGGCTGCGCGCCCGCCGGCTTTCTCGACGCCACGGGATCAAGCTCACGCTCGAGGAGTCCCCCGCCGAGAGCGCCTCGCGGCGCCTGGCGAAGACGGACCTGGTCTTTTTCGAGGCCGAGGCGGCCGGGACGATCAAGGGCGGCTCGCCGGACGTGGCCTACTACACGAACTCGGTGCACCTCTCCGCCGATGCGCCGGTCTCGCTCGTCGAGCGCATCCGCTACCAGGCCATGTTCCATCCGATGATCGAGTCGGGCGCGATCACGCACGCCTTCGTCGGCGAGGAGCAGCCCTCGGCCGAGGCGATCGCGCGGCTGGTGACGGAAACGTTTCTCGCGACGCAGTCCGCGCAATTGACGATCTCCCCGGAGTTCACCTACTGCGACGACTGCGCGCAGGTCATGCGCGGGCTGCTCGATCGCTGCTCGGCCTGCGGCTCGACGCGGGTGGTCGGCGAAACCCGCGTAGTCGGCTACTTCAGCAAGATCCACAACTGGAACCGTTCCAAGCGCGAGGGCGAGCTGGTCGCCCGCCACCGCGGGCGCTACCGCGTCGAAGGCGACCCGGCCGTCGCGCAGGCCCTGGAGACCCCGGCATGAGCACGTCCCCCACCCCGCCGGCGCCTGCGTCCGAACCGGACGCGCCGGCCCCGCTGCGCGCCCTCGTCTTCGGCAAGGCGGGCTGCGACAAGTGCAAGGTGCTCCGCCGGCGCCTCGAGCAGATCGTCGGGCGCGAGGCCGCCGACCGGGTCGAGCCGGTGTACGTGGACGTCGAGACCGAGGCGGGCCTGGTCGCCTTTTGCCGGGCCGAGATGCTGAACCCGCAGCGCATCCCGGCGCTGCTCTTCCAGCGTCGCGACCCGGAAAGTGGCCGGTACGCGTCGATCCCGCGCAGCGCCGGGGGCAACGACGCGTCGGCGTCCGAACTGCCGCGCGCGCTGGGCCTCCAGACCGACTACGCCGGCCCGGGCGGCGGCGTCATCCCCCCGCGGGCGATCCGAACCGAACTGCAGCGCGCGCTCGCCGCCGCGGACTGAGCTGGGGGGGCGACCGGTCGGGGCGGGACCCTATTGTCCACGCAGTCCGAGGCGATGCGTGCCGGCGATGGTCTTGATGAGGCGGGGGGCCACGCCGCAGTTCCTTGCCACGCCCTCCCAGCCGGAGACCACGTCGATGACGCGATCCAGGATCTCTCCCGGGTCCTTGATGTGGTAAGCCCCGGCGACCCGTCAGGTTCACAACCCAGCGGGTCCGGTGCCTGAAGATCTCGGCGACGAGCGCGGTCAGCTCGGCCACTTCGATGGGAACCGCCTTGACGGCCCTGGGGCCGATCGCCGGCTTGAACTCCAGCGCCCCCATGCCGCGCACGCCCATGTAGCAGAGCCGCTCCACCGGTGTGAAGTCGCCTGCGCTGCGCCCCCTGCCGCGCAAGCCATGCGTCGATGATCCGGTTGCCGAACCGGTCCGGCAACGCGTCGGCGAGAAGGCCGGGCAGGCCATGGAACGTATCTCGGTTGAGTGCGGGGAACGAGGCCACGCCCTCGCGCAACGGCAGCATCAAAGGTGCGATCTCCAGGCCCTGGCGGATGAAGGCGGGATCGTACTCGAACTCGCCCAGGCCGCGTCCGGCGTTCCACGCCACCGCGCCGACGTCCCGGTCCCAGAGGCGCACCGTGGCCACATCCACCCTGCGTGCGCGCGCCACGGGTCACGTCCTCCCGCCAGAGGCCCGCTTCCGCTCGCGCCCCCTGAGCTTGGCCAGTTGCAGCGGGCTCAGTCCCGGCTCAGGCAGAAAGGAATCCAGCGCGTCCAGCTTCCCGAGCGCCCGCAGGACGCGGATCAGGGTGGAAAGCGTGCAGGCCTCGCCGGTCTCCAGTCGCTGCAAGGCCCGGCGCGATACGCCAGCCTTCTCGGCGACGGTCGCCTGCGTCAGGTTCAGGTTGAGACGATAGACCTGCACCCGCCGGCCCATCTCGGCCAGCACCCCCCGGTCGTTCATCGCCCCGACATTCATGGGCGAAAGAATAGCGGGCTCTTCGCCGAAAGTCAACCGCTACGCGCATAAAATTGCGCTCCAAATCAATATAACTTTATTGTGCGCGTATCTCGGCGCTTTGCAGACTAAAACATCGTTAGTATTCGGGGCTGTTCTTCCCCACCGCCGCCGCTCTACAGCGATCGTCGGGCTCAGCCCGCCGTACTTCCAAGCCCGTGGGCACGACGGCACGGAACCCGCGCTCCAGTGCGTCATCGATCGGATGGAGGCTCGCGGCGCTCGCCGGATCGCCCTCGTTGCCCCTCAGGCCGGAAAGCCGTATATTTCGGACGGATGACGCGAGAGGCTCTTGATGCGAGAGGCTGCGACGAAGATGGAAAATCTTCCCCCTGTGCCTGCGCCGGAGGCCGATTCGCCGGTCTGCGCCCTGCGGCGGGCGCCCTCGATGATCGACTTTCCCGGGCGCATGGCGGGGGTCCTCTATGTGCCGGGCTGTAACCTGAGGTGCGGGTTCTGCCATAACGCCGCGCTGCTGGGCGCTGCGGATGCGAAGCGCCTCTCCTGGAAACGGCTCGGGGCGGCCTTGCGCCGGCTGCAGGCGGACTGGGCGGACGGCATCGTGCTGACCGGCGGGGAGCCGACGCTGGACCCCGCCCTGCCCCGCCTCGTCGAGCGGGCCCGTGCCGAGGGGTTCGCGGTCAAGCTCGACACGAACGGCACCCGGCCGGAGGCGCTGGCCGCCGTGCTGCCCGCGCTGGACTACGTGGCGGTGGACCTCAAGTGCGCGCCGGACCGCTACCCGGAGGTGACGGGGCTGGACGCCGCCGGGGCCGTCGCAGCGACGCTGCGGCTCCTGCGCGAGCGGGCGCGCGACTACGAGGTGCGTACGACGCTGATCCCGGCCCTGCACGGCGAGGAGGACCTGCGCGCGATGGCAGCCTTCCTGCAGGGCGCCCGCCGCTGGGTGCTCCAACCCTTCGTCCCGCGGCCCGACTTGCCCGACCCGAAGCTGCGCGCGGAGCCGCGCACCCCCCCCG
Source organism: PVC group bacterium (assembly GCA_003563855.1). GTDB lineage: Bacteria > Verrucomicrobiota > Kiritimatiellia > PWTM01 > PWTM01 > PWTM01. The sequence continues at coordinate 8,091 of PWTM01000021.1, forward strand.
CCCTGCTCCGCGCCGCGGCCGAACGTTTCCGGGACGCCGCCGGCGAAGTGCTCGTGCGCGGCATCTGAGCCGACGGCGCGAAACCCGAATACGGCCGTGTTTCGCGCGCCCCCACGGGCTTGTCCCGTGGGGGGCGGAAAGCTGATCTTCGTGGCGCGCCACACCTCGGTCATCGAGCCCGATGCGGAGCGCGGAACGGACCGGGGGCTTCCCGTGCTCTCTCTCGGACTCCTTCCGTGATCAAGGCAGCGCGTCCCCGGGCTTCCCAGCGACCTTTTCTCCCCCACGGGACAAGCCCGTGGGGGCCGGCCGGGAAGCGCGTCGCCCGTGCCCGTCAACCGAAGAGACCGCGGGGCAAAGCCCGCCGCGAAACTGGAATTCCTGCTGGGACGCCGGACACCGGACCCCCGACGCCGTGCGCCCCCCCCCCTTACCGCTCACTGATCACAGCCGACGATCACCTTCCACGCGTGCTCCGCTCCTCGCTCCGGGTTCCGCATTCCGCGTTCCGCGTTCCGCATTCGTGCCGCCGGCCTCGTCGGCCAGGCGGGCGAGCGGGACGTCGGCGAGGATCGCTTCGCAGCGTTCGCGCCGCTCGGCGATTGCCCGCTCGAGGCCGGGCGCGGACTCGCGCAACAGCCGGACGATCCGCACATCGACCGGACCGCGGAAGGCGCGCTCGACCTCGGCGGGCGTCACGCGCTCGGGATCGCGGCCCGGCACGTAGCCGCCGGGCACGTCCGCCAGCTCGCGCAGCAGTCCGTGCTCCTTCAGGACGCGCACCACGTGGCCCGTCAGCCGGACCGGCACCTGGTGCTCGTCGGCCAGCGCCTCCATTCGCCAGGGCGGATCGCCCGCGCGGAAGCGCCGGGCCGTGTCGACGAGGATCAGCAACGCCAGCGCCTCGAGCGTCGCGGTACCCGCGCGCGCGGCGTCCTGCTCGCCCCGGTAGGTGCGGTGGTTCTGGACCGCGAAGGAGACCTCGGCGCCGAAGAGCACGATCAGCCAGCTCATGTGAAGCCAGACGAGGAAAAGCGGGAGCGCGGCGAAGGTTCCGTAGATCGCGTTGTAGCGGGTCACCCCGACCTGCGCCATGAAGTAGAGCGTCTGCGCCGCGTACCAGCAGAGGCCCGTGACGAGCCCGCCCGCGAAGGCGGGGAAGAACCGCACGCGCGTATTGGGCATGAACATCAGCAGGAAGACGAACGCCAGCGTGATCAGGCCCCCCGCCGTCCAGCCCAGCAGCCGGTCGTAGAGCACCGAGAACTCCCCGAGATGACGCCGGACGAGGCCCACCGCCATCTCGGAGGAAAGGAAGGCCCGCGTGCTCGAGGCGAGGATGACGAGGATCGGGACGACGACGAGGATGCTGATGTAGTCCGCGAACCGCCGCGCCAGCGGGCGCGGCGTGGCCACGCCCCAGACCGCGTTGAAGGCGTTCTCGACCTTCCCCATCACGCGCACGACCGTCCAGAGCAGCAGGACCAGCCCGATCGAGCCGAGCGTCCGCACGTTCGTGCGCTCGACGGCGGTGAAGACGGTGACCGCGATCTCGCCGAAGTGCTCCGGCGCCTCCGCCAGCCGGCTGTCGGGGGCGACAACCAGCGCGGCCTCCTCGCGCATCAGGCCCATGGTCTCCATCAGTACGTCCTGCGCGCCGAGGCCCTTCGAGACGGAGAACATCATGGCCAGCACCGGCACGAGTGCCAGCAGCGTCAGGTAGGTCAGCGTGCCGGCCTGCTGCCCGCAGCGGTCCTGGATCATGCCGCGGACGACGATGCCGACGATCCGGGCGAGCGAGACAAAGAACTTGCGGATACGCGGCAGCGTCTTCAGGTCGAGGTCCCAGAGCTCCTCACGGAAGAAGTGACGGCCTTCCCGGACGGCATCCCGAAGCTGCCGCCAGATCTGGCGGCTCGCGGGCGCGGCGCCTGGCGCCGGCTGGTCTTCCCTGTCCATGCCTCGCCCTCCCAGACGGAGCGTCCGGCGCGCGGGCCGGAACGCTCCCGGGCTCCCTTTCCCGCCGCCCGCCGCCGGGCGGGACGCCCGGCGCGCCGGCCAGGAAGCCTGCACAGACCCTAGCCGCCCCACGCCCCCAGCGTCCAGCCGAGAGCGAGGTTCGGCCCATGTCTTGATGAGCCATGCCGGGTTCCGCTATGCTGGGCGCGTGAACCGGGACGAGATCCAGCTCTACATCGAACGGCTGGCCACGCGTCTCGCCGAGCGCGACGTGGCGGGAGAGATTGCGATCTTCGGCGGTGCGGCCATGGTGCTGGCTTACCGCGCCCGCGTGAGTACGCGCGATGTCGACGCCGTCTTCGAGCCCAAGGCCGCCGTAACGGCCGCCGCGGAGGAGGTTACCCGCGAGGACGGCGCCCCGGAGGGCTGGCTGAACGATGCCGTCAAGGGGTTCCTGGCCGCGGCGGCTGAGACAAGGATACTTTTCGATCTGCCGAACCTGAGGGTCTTCGTCGCGACACCCGAGTACTTGCTGGCCATGAAGTGCATGAGCATGCGCCTCGGCAGGGACGAGACGGACCTTCGAGACATCCGCTTCCTGATGCGCACCTTGGGGCTTCGCGACGCGCCTTCGGTGCTCGCGCTGGTCGAACGCTACTACCCCTCCGATCGGATCGCTCCGAAGACGCGCTTTGCGATCGAGGAGCTCTGCCAGCAGCCGGGGACAGCCCCGTGAGCCCGAGCCTTCAATCGATCCGCGAGATCAGCGCGCACTGGAAACGTGCGATCGAGGAGGGCCGCGACCCGCCGTTCGAAGCGATCGGGGACTTCCTCGACGATTTCCGGCATCGGGCGGTGTCCCCGGCCGAACGCCGCCGGATGATCGAGGACGAACCGTACTGGCTGGCGCAGGAACATGGCGCCGAGTGTAACGCCTACTGGGCGGCGATGGCGGAGTCGCTATGCCGCGAGACCGGCCTTCCGGCGCCCGCATGGACGGAGTCGCCCCGCTGCTTTCTCCCCCACCCGTGGTTCGCCGGCGGCCTGGAGAGCCTCAAGGCCGTGCTGCTGGTGGAGAGCCCGGCCGCCTTCCGCCGCCGGAACCTTTTCGTCTCCGCGAACGCGCTGTCCCGCGCCTGAGGCGCTCCCGGCCCGCCGCGAAAGGAGAAGCAACGATGGATATCCCGGTACTGCACGTCGAGGGTGAGACGCTGGCCGAAGCCTACGAAAGAGCCCTGGTCGCCCTGCGCAAGCGGGGCGTGCCGCTGCGCACGCAGTACGACCGGCCGGGCGACCCGCCGAGCCTGGACGCGACGCTGAACCTGACCGTGCGCCGGCCGACGGCCGACCCGATGATCCACAAGGCGTTCCCGGGCGGCATCGAGGACCTGCGCGAATACGTGATGGAGCTCCAGGGCGCCAAGGATCACTGGGTCAAGAACGTCAACGACCCGGCGGATACGCGCTGGGAATACACCTACCACGGCCGGCTGGCCCGCTACGGCGCCTGGCGCGAGACGCGGGAGGGCCGCAGTGTCGAGGCGGGGCCGTTCGTCGTGCCGCAGATCGAGCGCGTCATCGAGAAGCTCGTCCGCCAGCCGTTCACCCGCCAGGCGCAGATGATCACCTGGATGCCGAACCTCGACCTCGACTGCTACGATCCGCCCTGCCTGCAATCGCTCTGGTACCGGATCCTCGAGGACGCGGAGGGCCGTGCCTGGCTGAACACGAACATCCGGTTCCGCAGCAACGACGCCTGGGGCGCCAGCTTCATGAACCTCTTCGGGTTCATCCGCTTCACGCGCGAGGTTATCGCCGACGCGATCGCGCAGCGGACCGGCCGGCCGGTCGAGCTCGGCCGGCTGAACTGGCAGGCGGACTCGTACCACATCTACGGCAAGGACCTGGCCGAGGCGGAGCAGCGGCTCTTCCGGCGCATCGAGACGACGGCCTTCGAAGACCGTGTCTACCGGCTCGACGACCCGGCCATCCGGGAGCTCTACGACGAGGCCGAGGCCGAGGTCCGCGCGAAGATCCGCGCCTACGACGACGAGCACCCCGAGCCCGGCCGGGAGGGCGGCCTCCGGTAGGGAATCTTCCGTGACACAGTCGAGGGAAGCGAGAAACCGACGGGGGGAGGAGCGACAGATCGCGTCCCCACGGGCTCGCCCCGTGGGGGGCGGAAAGCTGGCCTCTGATGCGAGTCAGGCCTCGGGAGTAGAGCCCAAGGAAGAGCGCGGAATGACCATCGGCCTGATCGTGCGCTGCTCCGGGCTCCCCCCTTCTCCTGGGTAGGCGCGCTCTCGGGGCCTCTTTCCGCAACCTTTCCTCCCCCACGGGACAAGCCCGTGGGGGCCGGTCGGAAGACTTGTCGACGAGCTGTCTCAACAGCGCCCCCGGCCGGGCCCCGGGTTGACGGGGCGCCTGCCGTGCGGGACATTGTTCAGGGAGACCACATCATGCCGACGAGAAGCCGTAAACGCACGTCGCCCTCTGCGCCCCCTGATCCGCGCCGCCATTCGAAGGCGGTGACCGAGGGCGTCGAGCGGGCGGCGGGCCGCGCGATGCTCTACGCGGTCGGGTTCCGTCCCGAGGATTTCGGGCGCCCGCAGGTCGGCGTGGCCTCGACCTGGAGCATGGTCACGCCCTGCAACATGCACATCGACGGGCTCGCCCGCGAGGCCGCGGCGGGCGTGGATGCCGCCGGCGGGAAGGCCGTGATCTTCAACACGATCACGATCTCCGACGGCATCTCGATGGGCACCGAGGGGATGAAGTACTCGCTCGTCTCGCGCGAGGTGATCGCCGACTCGATCGAGACCGTGGCGGGCTGCGAGGGGTTCGACGGGCTCGTGGCCATCGGCGGCTGCGACAAGAATATGCCGGGCTGCCTGATCGCGATGGCGCGGCTGAACCGGCCGGCGGTCTTCGTCTACGGCGGCACGATCCTGCCCGGCCGCCACCGGGGCCGGCCGGTAGACATCGTCTCCGTCTTCGAGGCGGTCGGCGCGCACGCGCGCGGCGACATCGATGCGCGCGAGCTCGACGCGATCGAGCGCTGCGCGATTCCCGGCCCCGGCTCCTGCGGCGGCATGTACACCGCCAACACCATGGCCTCGGCGATCGAGGCCCTGGGCATGAGCCTGACCAACAGCGGCGCGCAGACGGCCGTCTCGGCCGCGAAGCGCCGCGACTGCCGGCGCGCGGGCCGCGCCGTGCTCCGGCTGCTCCGCCGCGGCATCGCGCCACGCGACATTCTCACGCGCGAGGCGTTCCTCAACGCCATCGCGATGGTCACCGCGCTCGGCGGCTCGACCAACGCCGTGCTGCACCTGCTCGCCATGGCGGATGCCGTCGGCGCGCGGCTCGAACTGGACGATTTCACGCGCGTCGGCCGGCGGGTTCCGGTACTCGCCGACCTGAAGCCGAGCGGCCGGCATGCGATGGCCGACCTCGTGCGCATCGGCGGCACGGCGCCGCTGATGAAGACGCTCGTCGAGGAGGGGCTGATGGACGGCGACTGCCTGACGGTCACCGGCCGCACGCTCCGGGAGAACCTGGCGAAGGTCCGCCCCTACCCCGCCGGCCAGGCGATCGTCCGCCCGCTCTCGCACCCGATCAAGCCGACCGGGCACCTGGTCATCCTGCGCGGGAATCTCGCGCCCGAGGGCGCGGTGGCCAAGATCTCGGGCCACGAGGGCGTGCGGTTCCGGGGCAGAGCCCGCGTCTTCGAGTCGGAGGAGTCCGCGCTCGCGGCGATCCTCGACGGGCGGATCGTGAAGGGCGACGTGATCGTGATCCGGTACGAGGGGCCGCGCGGGGGGCCGGGAATGCGCGAAATGCTCTCGCCGACCTCGGCGGTCATGGGCCGCGGGCTCGGCGGCGACGTGGCGCTCGTGACGGACGGCCGGTTCTCGGGCGGCAGCCACGGGTTCGTGGTCGGGCACGTTTGCCCCGAGGCCTTCGAGGGCGGGCCGATCGCGCTGGTCCGCGACGGCGACCCGATCCGGATCGACGCCGAGCGGCGCCGGATCGAGCTGGCGGTTCCGGCGGCCGAGCTCGCCCGCCGCCGCAAAGCCTGGCGCCGCCCGAAGCCGCGCTACCGGCGCGGCGTCCTCGCGAAGTACGCCCGGCTCGTGCGCCCGGCCTCGGAAGGCGCGGTCACCGACGCGGAAGCGAGCAGGCACGAGAGGCCGACGAGGGGCCAACTGTAGGTTGAGCATTCGACGCCGATCGAAGGGATCGTCCTCGTCCTCAGCGAGCGAAGCGAGCGGTCCTCGTCCTCGTCCTCGACCAGAATGGCCCGGGGGAAGATCGAGGACGAGGACGAGGACGAGGACGACGAGATATCCCCCCTCCCCACTGCCCACCGCCGACTGCCCCCGCCCCGCCCCGCCTCAGGAAGCAGGCCCATCCGATGCGGATTCAGCGGCGGAGCCTGAGGCTGCGTCCGGCGCGGCCTCGGTTCCGCTGTCGCCGGCGCGTTCCGAGAGACCGCGCACGGCGGTGTCGACCGAGGGTGCAGCTTCCAGCGCCTTGCCGCTTTCGGCGGCCTTGAGCTCCTGGAAGCGCCGCGCGCTGACCAGGACACGGGATTCGAAGGAGCCGACGGCCTGGTTGTAGCCTTCGACCGCCGAGCCCAGCCCGCGGCCGACCTTGTGGATGTGGTCGCGGAAGGTGCAGAGCCGGTCGTAGAGCTCGCGGCCGATCTCGCTGATCTGGCGCGCGTGTTCCTCGATCCGCTCCTGCCGCCAGCCGTAGGCGACGGCCTTGAGCAGCGCGATCAGCGTCGTCGGGGCGGCCAGCAGCACGCCCTGCTCGACGCCCGTCTCGATCAGGGCCGGGTCCTCCTGCAGGGCGGCGGCGTAGAAAACCTCGCCGGGCACGAATAGCACGACGAACTCCGGCGCCGGCTGGAACTGGTTCCAGTAGGCTCTCCGGCCCAGCTCGCGGATGTGCTCGCGCAGCGCGCGCGCGTGTTCGGCCAGCGCGACGCGGCGCGCGGCCTCGTCCGGCGCGTCCATGGCGCGCAGGTAAGCGTCCAGCGGCGCCTTCGCGTCGACCACCACGTTCCGGCCGCTCGGCATGTGCACGACCAGGTCGGGCCGTCGCGGGCCCTCGTCGGCCGCGGTGTGCACCTGCTCGTGGAAATCGCAGTGGTCCAGCATGCCGGCCAGCTCGACCACGCGCCGCAGGTGCAGCTCGCCCCAGCGGCCGCGCAATCGTGGCGTGCCGAGCGCCTGCACGAGCCGCTGCGCCTCGCTGCGCAACTGGCCCTGGGATTCCTGCAAACCGCGCAGGTGCTCGCGCAACTGCGCGAAGGCGTCGACCCGTGCCTTCTCGAGCGCACCGACCTTCTCGTCGAAGCGGTCGAGCCGTTCGCGGACCGGCTGCACGAGCTGGCCGATCGCGGCTTCGCGCTGCGCGAGGTCGCCCCTGGCGAGCCGCAGGAACTCCTCGTTGTTGACGCGCAGCGCCTCGGCCGAGAGGGCCTTGAAGGCGTTCGTCAGCTCCTCGCGCGCCCGGGTGAGCAGGGCGATGCGCTCGTCGGCGGCCTCGCGGTCCTTCGCGAGCGCGGTCCGGGTCGAGGCAAGCTCGGCGCCCAGCGCATCGAGCCGGCCGCGGGACTGCTCGATCTCCGCCGCCGCACGGTCCCGCTCCTCGCGCAGCGCGGTCTCGGCGCGCGCCGCCGCCTCGAGCCCGGCCCGCGCAGCCGCCAGCCGCCCCCCCATCCATGCCGCAACCCCCGCCGCCCCCAAGGCCGCTCCACCGAGAAACACCCCCACCGTCCACGCATCCATCGCCCGCTCCTCGATCTGGGTCAGCCCTCGAAATGGAAGATCAGGAAGAAGAGCCTGATCCTGCGCCGCTCCCGCGCGAGTTCGAACGGACCGAGCATACGCCGACCCGCCCGCCCCCGCAACGGACGTTCGCAGCGTTGCTTCTCCGCACGGGATCGCGCAGACTCCCGGCATGCCTGCCCCTTCGGACGACCGCCCCGAATCCGCGCTGCTCGACGCCATCCTGGGCAATCCGCTGCTCGGGGTTGTCGTTCTACAGGACGGCCGGATCGCGTTCGCCAGCCCAACCGTAGCGCGGGTATCGGGGCTCTCGGTCGAAGCGCTGCAGGCCCTGTCGGCCGAAGAGGTCATGGAGCGGATCCATCCGGAGGACCGCGAGGCCATCCAGGCGGGCTACGCGGCCCGTATCGCCGACCAGCTTCCGACGGCGTCGTATCGCATCCGAATTCGATCCGAGGCGGGGGAGTTCCGCAGCGTCACGGTCCACCCGATGCCCGTTCTCTTCCGGGGCCGGCCGGCCTCCTGCGCCGTGCTGGTCGACGAGACGGAGCGGTTCGCGGCGGCGCGCCAGCTCGAGCAGCGAGCGGCCGAACTGGCCGCCACGCGTGACCGGCTCGAGTCGTGGCTGCGCGAACGGGGCGAGCAGCTTCGCGACGCCCAGACCTACCTGGCAACGGTGTTCCAGCATTCGTACGACGGCATCGGCGTCGTCGATGCCGAGGGCTGCTTCGAACACGGCAACCCCGCCTCCTTCCGCATCGTGGGGTGGCCGCGCGAAGAACTGATCGGCGACCACTTTCTGAAGATCTTCCCCCCCGACACGCATCCGTTCATGCTGGAGCGATGGAAGGAGGTGCAGCGCGGCGAGGGCCGGCCGTACCGAACGGACATCGTGACGAAGGACGGCGAACGACGTCGCCTGCAGATCAGCCATCGCCACATGGAGATCAGCGGCCAGCGCAAGTACGCCGTCGTGCTCTCCGACATCACGGAGCTGACGCAGGCCCAGGCCGCCCTGCGCGAGCACGGCGAGCAACTGGAGCGGACGGTCGCCGAACGTACCGCCGCGCTCGAAGACGCGAATGCACGCCTGCGTCGCACCACCCGCCTGCTCGAGCGGGCGCAGGCCCTGGCCCGGGTGGGCAGCTTCACCTGGGATCCCGCGCAGCGAAGGGTCGAATGGTCGAGGGAAATGCGCCGGTTGCACGGGTTACCGCCGGAGGGCCGCCTACCACCGCCGGCGAGGCTCAGCAAGCTCTGTCACCCCCGCGATCGCGTCCGTCTCCAGCGGGCGATGCAGCGCACGCTGGAGACCGGAGCGCCGCTGGACATCGAGTATCGCCTCCGTTTCGAAGACGGGCGCATCCGCCACGTCCGCGCGCAGGGCGAGCGGCGCGCGAAGTGCAGCGAGGGGGCCGGCTACCTGCTGGAGGGCACCCTGCAGGATGTTACGGTCCGCCGCGAGCTGGAGCAGGAGATCATCGAGGCGAGCCAGCGCGAGCAGCAACGAATCGGCGCGGACCTCCACGACTCGCTCGGACAGGAGCTCTCCGGCCTGTCCATGCTCGCCGCCGCGTTGACGACGCGTATGAAGGAATGTTGCCCGGCACTGGTCCCGGACGCCCAGCGGATTTCCGACGTGGCCCGCGTCGCGGTCCGGCATACCAAGGCGCTGGCGCAGGGACTCGCGCCGATCGATATCCCGGCCGGAGGGCTGGAGACGGAGCTGCGGCGCATGGCCGAGCGGGCCACCGAGCTGCACGCCATCCCCGTGAGCCTTCGGACATCCCTTCAGTGCCGCGCGCTCGACACCCGGCTGGCCACGCACCTCTTCTACATCGCCCGGGAAGCGATCACCAACGCGCTCTCGCACGCCGGCGCCTCGCGGATCGAGGTCCGGCTGACCACCCGGGGCGATCGGGGCCGCCTCTCGATCCGCGACGACGGCCGCTGGCAGACCGCGGCCCTCGACCAACCCGGCGTCGGGCTTCACATCATGCAGCGCCGCGCCGACCTCATCGATGCCGAGCTTCGGATCGAACCCGGCGCGACGAAGGGAACCCGCGTGGTCTGCCTGTTCCCGAATTCTTCGGATGGGTCCGACGACGGGGAACCGGCCTGACCCGGAGGCCTCGACCCGGCGCGCCTCAGAACCCGCTTCCCGCGGCCACGACGAACCAGCCCCATATAACCACCAGGATCACGTCGATGAGCAGGCCGATCCAACCGACCACGATGCCCGCCGTGGCCAGCCCGTCGCCGGTCAGCCGCCCTTCCGAGCGCGCGATCTCGCGCTTGGCGCTGTGGCCGAGCACGATGCCGATGATCTGGCCGATGAACAGGCACATCGTCAGACCGACGACCGAGCTGATGAGCGCCCCGATCGCTTTGCCGCTCGTCTGCGGCGGCGCCGCGGGCGCCGGAGGCAGCGGCGGAGGAACCGGCGGCGGCTGGCCGGCGGGCGCCAGCTCGGGAACCGCCCGGGCCTCCTGCCAGTCCGCCATGCCCTCGCGCCAGACCAGCGTCGAGAGCGGAAGCTGACCGGTCTCGATCCGCCCCTTGAGGTCGCCCTCCTCCACCGGCCCCTTCGTCGCCCCGTCTTCCACGTAATGCCAATCGCTCATGGGCATGCCCTCCGCAAGTGTGCGGGTACCCTAGGCGACCCCGCCGCACCTGTCGAGCTTGTGGGCTTCGTAGGGCGACCTGCCGCACCACGCAGGGCCGCCCCCGGGGCGGGAGAGCCGATAACTTCGCAAGGGTTGCGCGCCGCCCCGGGGGAATCGAGCCGAGAGGGCGATAATGTAGGGAGGAACGTGCCCCCGCGGGAACGCCAGGCTCCAGCCTGGCCGATCAAGGGGACGAGAACCTCGCGGACCAGGACCGTGCCACGCTGGAGCGTGGCGTTCCCGGGGGGGAGATATCTACCCGCTACACTTCTACGGGCGGCTCTTACACTGCCAAATGGGTGACGCGATATGGAGTGCGGCGGCAGAGGGCGAAGCCCGGCGACGCCGCTTTCGGTTAG
>PWTM01000323.1 GCA_003563855.1 PVC group bacterium
CCGTTCACCAGGGTTGCGGTGCCGTCCTCGTTCTCCTGCATGAATCCGGAGACGAAGTCGTAGAGGAGCTTCGAGATGGCGGTGTTCTGGCACACGATGATGAAACAGGGCGGCGCTGCGAGCCCGGCCTCCTGCCAGAGGCGGAAAGTCTTCTCGTAGTGGCCGTAGAGCGCCTGCAGGGCGGTCTGGAGGCGGGCGGGCAGCTTGAGGGGGTCGAGCGACCCGCCCTTGCCGCGGCCCTTCTTGGGCATGTCCTTTCGGATGTGCTCCCAGAGATTCCGGTAGACCGGCATCTCCTCCCCGGGGATGTTCTCCGCGACCGGTACCCGCGGGAGCTTCACGATGCCGCACTCAATGGCGTCCATGAGCGAGAAATCGCAGAGCGTCCAGGGGAACAGCGTCCCCTCGGCGTAGCCGGACCCGCTGAGGAAGAAGGGGGTGGCGGAGAGGTCGATCACGCGGGCGAGGCCCAGCTTGCGCTTCACGGCCTCCAGTCCGGTGATCCAGAGGCGGGCGGCCTCGTTGTTCTTCTCGGCCTCCTTGCGCTCTTCCCCTTTCAGGGCGGCATCGTCGGGGGCCGGCGGCTTTTCGCGGTAGCAGTGGTGGGCTTCGTCGTTCAGCACGAGGATGTTCTTCATGCCCATGAGGTCGGGCATGACGCGCTGGATCATCTGGCCCTCGGTCTCGGTGGTCTGGATCGCCTTGCCGGTTCGGCCCTTGAGCAGGGCACGGCCGCCGGCGGAGACCGAAAGGCGTTCCCGAAGCTTGAAGGCGTGGTAGTTCGTGATGACGATCTTGGCGCGGCGAATGTCGTCCAGCAGGTCGTTCGGGACCAGCTCGCGGGTGGCGTAGTAGTTGTCCGGGTCGTTGGGCTGGAGGACGCGAAGCCGGTCCTTGATCGTCAGGCCGGGGGCCACGACGAGGAACCCGCGGCTGAACTGCCGGCTGCCGGGACGGCGGACGGCGTTGAGCGTCTGCCAGGCGATGATCATGGCCATCACGGTCGTCTTCCCGGCCCCTGTTGCCAGCTTGAGCGCCAGGCGCCGAAGCTCGGGGTTGGCCGCGCGGCTGGCGGCGTCGAGATAGGCGAGGAGCCGCTTACCGCTCTCGTGGTGCGGCGCGACCTCGGTGAGCCAGATGGCGGTTTCGGCAGCCTCGACCTGGCAGAAGAACGGGCGGAAGCTGCTGAACTCGTGGTGCCGCCAGTGATGGAGCAGGCGCGCGGTCTCGGGTGTGACCTGCCAGAGATGCCTGGGCAGGGTGCGCCAGGCATCGATGTGCTGGCGGACTTCGTTGATCCTGGAGGTCAGCTCGTACTGCTGCTCGGCCGACGAGAGCCCCTTGCCTTCGTCGAACACCATCTCGGCCTGCTTCGCCGAGGCCTTTCGCTTCTTCGGCTTCGGGATCGGCGTGACGAAGGCGGCGGGGCGTCGCGATTCGACGATACGCTGGGTCGGCTGGCCCGCCGCGTCGAGCTCCCAGTGGCGCGAGGGGTACGCATAGGGCGAGTTCAGGATCGGGCGGTCGAAGAAGGCATCGCTCATGGCACCAGGTGTTCCAAGCAATTCGCCACCGCCTGCCGTGCGAGTTTCCCCACGAATGCGGATACCGGGTCCCTCATCCCATTTTCCTCCGAGCCAAGCGACTCGATGACTCTACCTGCAGCCACGCGACAGGTCGAGCCCAAGGCGCCGGGATCAACAGGCTTCGTATCCGGCCCGTGGCTGGCAAGAAAGCCGATTCGTTCGCAGCGGACCTGCCTGCTTCCTTCCCTGCCACTGGGGGTTCGGCCACGGCACCCTCCCCGCTCGCCGATGACGGCCACGTGCCCACCGCCGGTTGTCCGGTGACTTGTCCGGTAGCATGTCCGGTAGCCGCAGCGAACGCCCGCGATCCAACATCGTAAGTGTCGCGGCCGGAAGGGCTCGCATCGGGGGTCGCCGGCCCGCGCTCGGAGGACGCTTCATCTTGTCCGGTGGCTTCCCCGGCAGCTTCCCCGATGGCTTCCCCGGCGACTTCCCCGGTGACTGTCTCGCCGGCCTTGCCCGCGCCAGTCCAGTTGCGGGTCGAGATCGGGATTGCGCGGGTAGCGCAGGGGAACAGGTTCCCGCGGGGCGGCTTCCATGACGGACCGGTGCTCGGCGGTCGGGATATTGCGCCGATTGGCCGCGTCATGTGTCAGGGGCTCGGCCGTCTCGGGCCTCTTGGGCTTTCGCGGCATGGTCACGTCTCCCTCGGCAGCGCCTCGCGGACTGCGGCAGCCAGTTGCCGGGCCGTGGGTAGCCGGCCCTTGAACTCGGCCGGGAGGCGGGGCTGAAGCTGGTACTCCGCCACGCCAATGGGGTTGGTCTTGGTTCGGAGGGCGTACTCGACCTCGATGTCGTCTTTCTCGGCGCACAGGATGATGCCGATCGAGGGGCGATCGTCGGGGCCGCGCTCCTTGTCGTTCAGGACGTTGAGATAGAAGTCCATCTTGCCGGCATGCTCCGGCTCGAAGCGTCCGATCTTGAGATCGAAGGCGACCAGTGCCTTGAGGAAGCGGTGGTAGAAGAGCAGGTCGACGAAGTATTCCCGCCGACCGAGCACAAGCCGGTGCTGGCGGCCGATGAAGCAGAATCCGTAGCCGAGTTCGAGGAGGAACCGGTGGAGGTGGCTTATCAGACGGTCCTCAAGCTCGCGCTCCCGGACGGCACTGGCGATGCCGAGGAAGTCGAGACTGTACCGGCTCTTGATCATCTCGTCGGCCTGTTCGGCCAGGTGTTCGGGCAAAGTCAGCGAGAAGTTGTGGGCCTTCTTCTCCGTAACCGCCCGCTCATAGGCCCCGGCCTTGATCTGGTTAAGCAGGACCTTCCGGGACCAGCCGAAGCCGGCGGTCGCGCGGAGGTAGTAAATGCGGGCGGCGGGGGTCTTGACCTTCTTCATCAACTCGATATGGTGACCCCAAGGTATCGTCGCGACCATCTGGCGCATCAGATCTGCCGCCTCAATGGCCTGATCCGGGTGCGTCGAATCTACAGAATCCACTGGATTCGGCCTTGTCTTCGAAACGGGCACTTGTCGGGCGCTCGTTGCTGGAACGAGATGTTCCAGAGACGCGTGGCGCATCTCTTCGGTTTCTGGAACAACCTGTTCCAGAAATTCCCGGGATGTCCAATCGGCGAAGAACTGCCGCATCCTCCAGACATTGTCGGCCGAAAACCCGCGCATCCCCGGAAACTCCGCGCGAAGATCGGCGGCGAGCCGCTCCACCACCGCGTCGCCCCAGCCGGCGGTGCGCTGTTTTTCGACGATGGCATGGCCGATGTCCCAGTAGAGCAGGATCAGTTCGCGATTGACGGCGCGCGCTGCCGTCAGGCGGGCGGTATGGATGCGATGTCCAGCTACGCAACAGGTCGAGTTCCAAGCCTTGGAGGCGATCGATCGCGCCCCTTCCAAGCCTTGGAGCGGCAGTCCCGCGCGGCGGCGAGCCGTCCGCCCGGCGCGCGCAGCGCGCCTTTCGGACTCTGGCCTCGCGAGGCCGCTCTCGCACCCCGCCGCGTCGCGACGCGGCGCACAAAGCGGCGACGCGTCGCCGCACTCCACAGCGCCTGCGGCGCGGCGCGGGGAGACCTTACGGTCGCGCCCCTCTCTCTCCCGCGCCGCGCAGCGGCGCCCTGGACTGCGCGAGCTTGCTCGCGCTTTCCGCGGCGCGGCTCGCCGCGCCGCAAGCTGCGGGGCGCAACGAACCGCCCACGGGGTTGCCGGGCAGTCAGAGTGCCGGGCAGGCTCTTCCCCCGCCGCGGCGAGCCGCGGCGAACAGAGCGGCGGCAAGCCGCCGCACTCCAGGGCGCCTGCGGCGCGGGAGAGCATTCGCTCACGCGCCCCCCCTCATCCTGCGACGCCGATCGTCGTCCTCGTCCTCGTCCTCAGCGAGCGAAGCGAGCGGTCCTCGTCCTCGTCCTCGACGGGGAAGGACCTGGGGGAAGATCGAGATCGAGGACGAGGACGACGACGAGGACGAGGAGAAGAGCGGCGGGACCCCCGCTACGCTGCTCACTGCCAGCTGCCGACCGCCTACTTCACCTCTACCGGCGAGACGCGGCGGAAGGGATTCGTCCGGTCGGCGAGGGAGAAGAGGTACGGGTACGCGGTCTGCAGGTGGCGCATGTGGTCCATCCACTGGACCACGAGCAGCGTGTAGACGCGGCGGAGGTCCTCGCCGAGGTGCGTCCGGTCGGACTTCGACAGGGCGGCCGGGTCGGGCAGGTGCTCGAGTTCCTTCGCCAGGTGGAAGACGGCCCAGACCAGGTTCGTGAACGGCTCGTCGCGCAGGAGGGCGGGGTTCTGGATCAGGTCCAGCAGCAGCGGCTTGTGGCGGGCCAGGAACCGGGCCAGGTCCCCGACGTCGCCCGGGCGCCGGTCCATCGCCGACGCGTGCCGCTCGGCGATGCGCCGGCTGTCGAGGAACCCGGCCTCCGACCATTCTTCCGGCGCGGCCAGGTGTTCCTCCAGCGCGGACGCGTTTTCGTCGAACTCCGCCAGCGCCCCGAGCAGCTCCGTGCCCATCTCGCTGAAGAAGGCCCCGACCAGCATGTGCAGCTTCTGCTGCACCGCCCGCTCCTTGCGGTGGTGCAGCAACCGGTGCAGCACGAGCGCGACCAGCAGCACCTCGAAGAAGACGAAGCCCAGGTCCCCGAAGAAGTAGAGGAAGATGTGGTGCGGATCGCGGAAGATCAGGAAGTGGATGTAGTACACCAGCGCCGAGAGCTCGATCAGCAGGAGCCCGATCGTCACCGGCCATCTCAGCTTCGTCTTCATGCACCGCTCCCTCCCCGGCGCTGGCGCCCGCGGGAGAGTCTACCCGCTGCGCGCGCCGCGCGCCACCCCTTCGCGGTCCCAGCGACACTTCGGCGAGGATGTTGTGCGCATCAAGCATGCGCTTCAAGGCCTCGATCAGGCGATGAACCGGGTCATCGGTCAACCGTTCAACCGGCGGCAATTCTTCCTTCCGGATCCCCGTGGGGTGAGCCTGCGGCGCAAGGCCCCGCGCCCGGCATCCCGACCGGGTTCCTGACCGTGCCCCGAGACGCCGCCGCGCCAGTCTCCAAGGCCTGGAAGACGCGGCCTCGGGGCGTTCCAGGGCTGGGAAGACCGGGTTCGGTGCCCAAGCACGAGCTGCTTACGCGCGCGCTTTCGGCCCCGAAAGCAGCAGCCTAAGCCCACTTTCCGCAGGTCGCGGTCATGATATGCCGTCACGTTTGCGGGCCTCGTTTTCCAGGGCGAGGGGAAGCGCCTCCTTGGCCAGTCTCATCATCTGATCGGTGATGTCCTTGATCTTTCGTAACTACTCAGGTACCCGCCCGCGGCGGGCGGGCACCTGAGTGTTGGTCTGCCCCCCCTGACTTCGGCGACTGGAGACAGAGCCGCCTTGCCCCGAAACGCACGGGGCGAGATTTCTTCG
>PWTM01000086.1 GCA_003563855.1 PVC group bacterium
ACGAAGCCCGCAGGGCGAAGTAGGGTCCGTGACGGAGCGTTCGCGAAGGTCTCGTGAGCAAGGCGCGGCGGTCGGCGCAGAACTCGTGTCCGCGCCGCGCCGCCGCAACGCCGCTCACGGGGCCTTCGCGGACGCGAGCGGCACGGCCTGCCGCACCACGCCGCCCGGGAGATACCCCCCCGCACGCCGGAAACTGGGGAAAGCCCACCGTTTCCCGGGTTGCCGCGGGGGGGGCGGGGCGGGTAGAGTCGAGGGCCGGCCGGGGACCGGGAAAAGGGCGCGCGGTGAAGTACGCGATTCTGGGCGATATCCACAGCAACTGGGAAGCGCTGACGGCGGTGCTGGCCGACGCCGAGCGGCGCGGGGTCACCGACTACGCCTGCGTCGGCGACGTGGTGGGCTACAACGCCGATCCGGCGGCCTGCCTCGAGGCGGTGCGCGAGCGCACCGCGCTGACGGTCCGCGGCAACCATGACCACTACTGCTCGAACAGCGAGGATCTCGACGGGTTCCATCCGCTGGCGGCCGACGTGGTGGCCTGGACGCGCGGGCAGCTCAGCGAGGAGCAGGTGGCGTATCTTCACGGCCTGCCTTACAGCCGGACGGTCCGGGGGTTCACGCTCGTGCACAGCACGCTGGACGCGCCCGAGCGTTGGGGCTACGTCTATGACAAGCTCGAAGCCGAGGCGAACTTCAATTACCAGAGGACGGCCGTCTGCTTCTTCGGCCACACGCACGTTCCGCTGGCCTTCGAACGGGCGGCCGAGATCGACGGCGGGCCCTACGCGACGGTGCGCGTGCAGCTGGGACGGCGCTATTTCATCAATGTGGGGAGCGTCGGCCAGCCGCGCGACGGCGATCCGCGGGCGGCCTACGCGACCTACGATATGGCCAGCGGCATGGTTGAACTGCACCGCGTCGCCTACGATATCGGCGCGGCGCAACAGAAGATTCGCGACGCCGGTCTGCCGGCGCGGCTGGCGGTACGCCTGGCGGCCGGGAGCTGACCGAGGCGTCGCGGGGAGAGAGCGATGAAGATGCGTGGAGCGTTGGGGTACCTGGCGGCGGGGCTCCTGCTGGCTGCCGTTCCGGCCGGCGCACAGATCGAGGTCTCGAGCCGGCTCGAGCACGACCGGGTGCTGATGTTCGAACCGATCCGGGTGGAGGTCACGGTGCAGAACCGCACGGGCCTGACGCTCCGGCTCGGCGATCCCGAGGCGGAGGACGGCGCGACGCTCGAGGTCGACGTGGAAGCCGGACGGGGCGAGTACCTCGCGCGCCGCGACCGTCCGCTGCTGGACGAGCCGGTGACGATCGGGCCCCGCCAGGTCGCGACCATCCGGCTTGAACTCCGTTCGCTGTTCCGCTTCCGCCAGCAGGGGCCCCATACGTTGCGGGTGGGCCTGCGCTGGGATGACGAGCTGATTCCGGGCGGCCGCCGGTTCTTCGATATCCTGCCCGGAATGGAGCTCGCGTCCTTCCGCGCCCTGCTGGCCGATCCGCCCGGGGCGCGCCGGACGGTGAGCCTTCGCACGTTGAACCGCGAACGGATGGAGTTCCTGTTCCTCCGGATCGACGACGAGCGCGAGGACCTGTGCTACGGCGTGTTCAACCTCGGGACGGCCGTTCGCGTCTTCCCGCCGGTGCTGCGGATGGACGCCGCTGACCGCATTCACGTGCTGCACCAGTCCGCGCCTGCGCGGTTCACGCACAGCATCATCGAGGCCTCCGGGACGCCGGTCGGGCTGACCTACTACAACCCGATGGGGGGCGTGCGTCCGGAGCTGCGCGAGGACGAGCGAGGCGCGATCGAGCCCGTGGGCGTCCGCCCCTACAGCGGGGACCCCATCGTCGAGCGCCCGGGCGTCCTGATCGAGCGCCGCGACCGGCCGTAGCTTCGCGGAGTTGACAGCGGGCGCGGTTCGGGTAGGCTGGGTGCGGTTGGCATGCACCCGTGGTGGAATTGGCAGACACGCAAGATTCAGGTTCTTGTCCCAGCAATGGGGTGGAGGTTCGACTCCTCTCGGGTGCACCACCGACGATCCGTAGCGGGACCGAATCCCGCCCAGCCGAGGTAGACTGCCGTGGATCCTGAACCCCCCACCGACACGCCGACCGACGAGGATATCCAGACCCGCGTGCAGCGGGTGTTCGACGAGTGGATCAACCCCGCGCTGCGTTCCCACGGCGGGTTCGCGAACCTGGTTCGCGTGGAGGACCGCAAGGTCTTCGTCGAACTGGGCGGCGGATGCCGCGGCTGCCCGGGCGCGCGCATGACGATGCGCCAGGGCATCGAGGCCGCCGTCCGCGAGCGCGTGCCCGAAGTCGCGGCCGTGGTCGACACGACCGACCACGCGGCCGGCTGAACGCGCGCCCGCCGGAACGCGGCGGCTGCGACCGGCGACGACGATCGAAGAGGGCGGCCCCGCGCGTTGGCGGGGCTTTCGCGCAGCCTTTCCTCCCCCACGGCGCAAGGCCGTGGGGGCCGGTCCCGCTCACGCCTCCCGCACCCCCGAACGCGCCAGCAGTTCTCGTTCTGGCGCTGCATCGCGCGATGGGGGTTCCCCTGCAATGGCCGCCAGGCCCATGAGCCCCGGGTGTTGCGCCATGTAAGAAGAGGTGCGTCTTCATGCCGCGCTCGCCGACGCAAGAGGCCATGCCGGTGTGGAGTGCGGCGGCAGAGGGCGAAGCCCGGCGACGCCGCTTTGCCGCGGCCTGCGGAGTCGCCCGTGGCGGGGGCCGGACCGCCCGGCCGGGGGGGGTGAAAGCGCCGTCGCCGCTGCGCTCTGCCGGCGCACTCCAGAAATGTGTACCGGCCCATGCGTTGAGGTTCGGCGATAGCGGGTGCCTCAGGAGGCGGCGCCAGAATGAGAACTGCCCCGAACGCGCGGTTGCCGCGGGTGCCGGCCTGGCGTAGGGTGGGAGTGGAAGGAAGGACGCCGTGGACCGTGACCTGACAGCGTGGTTGGAGGAGTGGCCTTACGATGCGGGGCGCGTGAAGGCGCGGCGCGTGCGCGGGGCGGACGGCCGGACGCGGGTTCAGCTCCGCGTCGAGCTGGGCATCCTTCAGATGGAGGAGAAGGACCGGCCGGACGGCGCGCGACCGCACGGGTATCCCTCGCTGCTCGACTACCACCGGATGATCGAACGCACGTCGCCGGGGCCGCCCGCGCCGCTCGACGAGGAGGCATGCACGGCGCTGCAGATGGAGGCGGTGCAGTACTACCACCGCTACCTCGCTCTCTCGGCGCTCGGCCACCTCGACGGCGTCGTGGCCGACTGCGCGCACAACCTCGCCTTGATCGAGCTGGTGCTTCGCCGGGCGCCGGACCAGCCCTCGGCGGAGTCGCTGGCCCAGCTCTACCCGTTCGTGCGCATGATGCACGCGCGGGCGAAGGCGGAGGTGCTGATGGACCGGGCCGAGGCGGAGCAGGCGGTGGCGGCCGTGGAAGAGGCGCTCAAGGACATCGAGCGTATGGCCGAGCGGCACGGCCTGTCGGAGAACGTGCGGCGGTTGCGCGAGATCGAGTCGCTCAGCGAGCTGCTCGTCTCGCTGCGCGGCCAGGGGCACGAGAACCCGACGGCCCGGCTGCGGCGCGAACTCGACGCGGCCGTGGCCTCCGAAGACTTCGAACGCGCGGCCGAGCTGCGCGACCAGCTCCGCGCCTCGCGCGAAGGCTGAGCCGCGCTTGTGCGCTTCTTCCGGCTGGGGCATGATCCGCGCCGGCCGGGGCTGCGTAAGGCGAACCGGCTGACGGGGGAGGGGGCGATGGCCGTCGGCGACCGGAAGCACGGGTTCCGCATGCGGGTCGTACGCGCCGTGACCGATCCGGTGGAGACGAGGCGCGGGCATGGCCGGTGTCCGCCCGGAGCGACGGGCCGGATGCGATTCCGGTGCTGGAGCGGCGGATGAGGGGCGCGGCGCGGACGGGTTACGGGTTCGGCACCTTCAAGGGGGTGTTCACGCCGAGCATTCTCACGATCCTCGGTGTGATCATGTTCCTGCGGTTCGGCTGGGTGCTCGGGCAGGTCGGCCTCGGACGGACGCTGCTCATCGTCGGGCTCTCGACGGGCATCACGCTGCTGACCGCGGTCTCGCTGGCGGCGCTGGCGACGAACATGCGCGTGGCCGGCGGCGGCGCCTATTTCATCATCTCGCGTTCGCTGGGTGCCGAGACCGGCGCGGCGGTCGGTGTGCCGCTCTACCTGGCGCAGGCGATCGGCGTCGCTTTCTACCTGGCCGGCTTCGCCGAGTCGGTGGCCGCGACCTTCCCGGGGCTCGAGGCGCGCACCGTGGCGCTGGTGGCGCTCGGGGCGCTTACGCTGATCACCTGGTTCTCGGCCGACCTGGCGTTGCGGACGCAATACGCGGTCATGGCGGCGATCGCGATCTCGCTGGCGGCGTTCTTCCTCGGGCGCCCGCTGCCGGCCGCTGCCGGCGATCCGGCGCTGGCGCCGGTGGCGCGGCTGCCCTTCTGGGCGGTCTTCGCCGTCTTCTTTCCGGCCGTGACGGGGATCGAGGCCGGGATCGCCATGTCGGGCGATCTGAAGGATCCCGCCCGCTCGCTGCCGCGCGGGACCTTCGCGGCGATCCTGACCGGCCTGGCCGTCTACGTGGCGATCCCGATCCTGCTCCACCTGCGGGTGGCGGACCCCGAGCGGCTCCTGCGCGAGCCGCTGATCATGCGGGAGGTCGCGCGCTGGGGCTGGCCGATCGTCCTGGGCGTCTGGGGCGCCTCGCTCTCCAGCGCGGTCGGCGCCATGCTCGGCGCGCCGCGGACGCTCCAGGCGCTGAGCCGCGACCGGGCCGCCCCGCGCCTCTTCGGCCGCGGCTACGGCCGCGGCGACGAGCCGCGCCTGGCGGCGCTGGCGAGTTTTGCGGTGGCCCTGCTCGCGATCCTGGCGGGGGGGATCGACGCGATCGCGCCGGTGCTCTCGATGTTCTTCCTGACCTCCTACGCCTGCCTGAACCTGGCCGCGTCGCTCGAGACGCTGGTCGCGGTGCCGCACTGGCGGCCCACGTTCCGCGCGCACTGGGGCGTCTCGCTCTTCGGCGCCGCCGCCTGTGTCGGGGTGATGCTGATGATCAACGCCGGCGCGGCGCTCGTCGCACTGGCCTGTTGCGCGCTGATCTTCGCCACGATGAAGCGCCGGCAGGCGCGCGCCCGCTGGGGCGACCTCTGGCGCGCCTTCTGGGGCTGGACCGCCGGCCAGGCGCTGCTGCGGCTGGACCGGCGTCCGGTCGACGAGCGTTCCTGGACCCCGAATCTCCTCGTTCTCAGCGGGCTGCCCTCGGAGCGCTGGTACCTGGTCGAGGTGGCCGACGCCATTGCCCGCGGGCGCGGGCTGACGACCGTCGCGATGGTGCTCCCGGAGGACGCGACGCCCGAGCGGACCGCGACGGCCCAGCGCGCGGTGCGCGATTACCTCCGGCGGCACGATGTCGAGGCCTTCGTCAAGCTGCTGCCGGCCGGCGATCCGCTCGAAGGCGCCCGGTTGCTCGTGGACAACTACGGGTTCGGTCCGCTGGCGCCAAACACCGTGCTGCTGGGCGATACCGGGGAGCCCGGTCGGCGCGCGGCGTACGCTGCGTTCCTCATGCGCCTCCAGCGGCAGCGCCGGAACGTGCTCGTCGTGCGCGAGGGGCCGGAGTTGTCGGCGGAGGGGGAGGAGGCGCCGGGGCCGGCGCCGGGGGCGGCGATCGACGTCTGGTGGGAGGGCAAGGGGCCGAACGCCTGGTTCATGCTGGCGATCGCCTACCAGCTCAGCCTCTCGCCGGATTGGCGCGCGGCGCCGCTGCGGCTCAATTCCGTCGTGCGCGACCCGGAGGAGCGCGCGCCGGTCGAGGCGCGGCTGCGCGAACGGATTGCCGCCGCGCGCGTGCCGGCCGAGGGCCGCGTGCTGGTCGGGACGGGCGGCGACGTCTTTGCGACGATCCGCGAGGCCAGCCGCGATGCGCGGCTCTGCATCCTCGGCATGCGTCCCTGCGGCGAGGAGGAGACGCCGGAGGCGTACGCCGCCTGGCTCGACGACCTGCTGCGGCGCGCCGGGGGGTTGCCCCTGACCGCCTTCGTCCTCGCGTCTGAGCGGGTGGACTTCAGCCGGATCTTCCAGTAGGCGCGCATGAGGAAAACGCTGAAACGCTGAAAGGCTGAAACGCTGAAAGGGGAAGGGCGGAGGCACTCGTGATCCGTAGTCCGTACTCGTCGCCCGCTCTCGCCTGCCGCGCCGAAGCGCGAAGCGCGTAGGCGGGTCGTCCCCTCTCGTCGCCCGAGCGCGCGGGGCTGGCTCTCCGTTCCATGTCGTGGCCGGTTCTTGCGGGGGTCTTTCGTGCGACGATAGCGGCGGACGAGTGGAGCCCGGGCTCCTTCCCTCGTCCTCGTCCTCGGATCTCGAAGGACGAGGACGAGGACCGCTCGCTTCGCTCGCTGAGGACGAGGACGAGCACATCGATCGGCGGCGCCGCTCCGCCATCAAGGATTCCAGGAGAGGGAGGGACGCGCGTTTGCGGGGCTTTCGCTCAGCCTTTCCTCCCCCACGGCGCAAGGCCGTGGGGGCCGGTGCCGCGCATGCCTCACGCACGGCGTCCGCAGTCGCCGCCTGACAGCACATAAGGAAGACGCTGAAACGCTGAAGGGGGAAGGGCGGAGGCCCTCGTGACCGGCATCAACACAGGGCTGGACCCTTGACGGGGCCTGCCCGAAGGCTCAACGTCGGGTCGGGTGGGGGGAGGATGGTGTGATGATCACGGCGCGGTCGGTGATTCACTCGATGGCAAGGTTCTACCCGGCGAGCGGCGCGAAGCGGGGGCAGCCGCCGGGAACGCTGGCTGTCCACCCTGCGGCGCCCGGCGCGCCGCCGGTGCGGGTGCAGCTCTTCGGGTTCGGACCGGAGGACTTGCGCGAGGAACCCTCGGTAGCCTTCGACGAGGCGGCGGCCGCTGTCGGTGAGGCCCCTGTGACGTGGATCAACATCGACGGTGTGCACGACGCGGACCTTCTGCGCCGCGCCGGGGAGCGGTTCGGGCTTCACCCGCTGACGATCGAGGATATCGCCCACGTCGGACAGCGCCCGCGGTACGAGGACACGGACGGCTATCTCTTCGTCGTCCTGCACATGCTGCGCTACGAAACGGACACCGGTCTGGTGACGGCCGAGCAGATCAGCCTCGTGGTCGGGCGCGGATTCGTCCTCTCCTTCCAGGAGCGCGAGGGGGATGTCTTCGGCGTGATCCGCGACCGGCTCCGGCTGGACAAGGGCCGCGGGCGCAGGGGGGGCGCCGACTACCTCGCCTATGCGCTAATGGACGCCATCGTGGACCAGTACTTCACGGTCCTCGAGCGGCTGGGCGAGAGTCTCGCGAACCTCGAGGAGGAGGTGGTCACGCGGCCGGCGCCGGCCGCGCTGCAGGAACTGCACCGGCTCAAGCGCGAGTTGATCTTTCTGCGTAAGTCCGTCTGGCCGCTGCGCGAGTGCATCGGTGGTCTCCACCGCAGCGATTCGCCGCTGCTCGAACGCGCGACCTCCGTCTACCTGCGCGATCTCTACGACCACACGATGCACGTCATCGACACGGTCGAGACCTTCCGCGACATGGTCTCGGGCATGCTGGATATCTACCTCTCGAGCGTCAGCAACCGCATGAACGAGGTGATGAAGCTCCTGACCGTCATCGCCACCATCTTCATCCCGCTGACCTTCCTCGCCGGCGTCTACGGCATGAACTTCGACCACATGCCGGAGCTGCACTGGCGCTGGGGCTACTTCGGCACGCTGGGCGTCATGCTGGCGATCGGGCTCGGGATGCTGGCCTGGTTCCGCCGCCGGCACTGGCTTTGAAAGGGCCACGGGGCCAAGGGCGGGCGCGGAGGAGACCGTCGGGGGTGCGCGTCCCCACGGGATGTGGGAGGAGAGGGGAGGAGAGGGAGGGGCGCGCGTTTGCGGGGCTTTCGCTCAGCCTTTCCTCCCCCACGGCGCGAGGCCGTGGGGGCCGGTTCTGCTCACTCCTTACGTACGGGCCGTGGGGGGCGGTCCCGCTCAGGCCCGGCACGGTGGTTTCGCGCCCCGGCCCGAAGGGCGAAAGAACGGCAAAAAAAGGGCTTGCATTCCTCCGCGCGCCTGTTAGGGTCGCCGCGCTGCCGTCAGTCTGATTGGGTGAGATGGTGGGCGGCGATCGCGCCAAGCGGTTGGCGGGTCGCGGTTCGAAACCCGAACGAGTCGGGAACAGTCGCCCAGGCGCCTGCAGCGGTCAGGAAAGAGATAGGGAACATGGGAACGAAGTTGTACGTAGGCAATCTGTCCTTCAATACGCAGGAGGACGATCTCCAGCGCCTGTTCGAGCAGGTGGGGACGGTCACGAGCTGTAACGTGATCATGGATAAGTTCACGAACAAGTCCCGCGGGTTCGGGTTCGTGGAGATGGCCACCCAGGACGAGGCGAACAAGGCGATCGAGGAGTTCAACGGAAAGGACTTCGATGGACGGGCGCTTACGGTGAACGAGGCGCGTCCGCGCGAAGACCGGCCCCCGCGTGGCGGCGGTTACGGCGGCGGCGGCGGTTACGGCGGTGGCGGCGGCTTTGACGGCGGCGGCTACGGTGGCGGCCGCGAGCGGCGCGGCGGTGGCGGCGGTTTTCGTCGCTGACCCGTTCGTCGGAAAGCCAGAATCTGAACGGGGCGCCCCTTTCCGGGGCGCCCTGTTTTGTTTCCGGCGCCTTGACGACCGGCTTCTCCGCGCCTACGATCCCGGCGTTGCCAGGAGGGGAGCGCCGGTGTCACAGACGATGGACCAGTTGATCCGGATCCAGGAGCATGACCGGCGGGCGGCGCGGTTGCGGCGCGAGCGCGACAGCATCCCCCAGCGGCGAGCCCAGGTCCAGGCCGCGCTGGCCGACCTGGGGCAGGCGCGCGAGGAAGCCGAGCAGGCCTGGAAATCGGGCGTCGCCGAGGCCCACCGGCTGGACCTCGAGGTCGAGGGGCTCCGGGAGCGGATCCGGCGTTTCCAGGCGCAGCAGTTCGAGGTCAAGAGCAACGACGACTACCGCGCGCTGGTCCGCGAGATCGAAGAGCACGAGCGCCGGGTGCGGGAGCTGGAGGACCGGGAATTGGAGCAGATGGAGGAGAACGAGGTCCTGCGCGCGCGCGCGGATGCGCGCAAGAAGGCGCTGACGGAGGACGAGGCGGCGGTGCGCGAGGAGGAGGCGGCGATGGACCTGCGGGCCGCGCGCATCGAGGAAGAGCTCGAGGCGCTCGAGGCCGAGCGCCGCGAGATGGTGGCGTCGGCCGATCCCGACTGGCTGCACCGCTACGAGCGCATCCTCGATCACGTCGGGGACTTCGCGGTCGTGCCGATCGAGAACGGCACCTGCGGCGGCTGCCACATGAAGCTCCCGCCGCAGGTCGTCCACGACGCGAAGCGGGCGGAGTCGATCTCCAGTTGCGCCTTTTGCGGCCGGCTCCTATACTGGCGGTAGTCGGCGTAAGGCCGGCGCGGGTTCTTTGACGCAGCGGGCCCGGACGCGCGGTCGCTCCCCGGTTTCGGGGGGAGGAAAGTCCGGACTCCACAGGGCAGGACGTCCCGTCGAAAGGCGGGAGCCCCTCTGCCATACCGGGGGGGACGGAAAGTGCCACAGAGAGCAGACCGCCCCGGGCGCGCGAGCGTCCCGGGGTAAGGGTGAAAGGGTGGTGTAAGAGACCACCGGCATCGCCGTGAGGCGGTGTGCAGGGTAAACCCCGTCCGGAGCAAGATCATATAGGGAACCGGAGGCGGCCCGCCTCGAGTCGGCCAGTCCGGCGCGGTTCCGGGTCGATCGCACCAGATAAATGACCGCCTCGAACAGAATCCGGCTTACGGTTCGGGCCCGCTGCATGAATCCGGCCGGCAGAGCAGGGACGGGATGGACGACCTGAGCACAGGCGAGAGCGACCGGCTGCACATCGGCCGTAGGGCGATGGGGATCGCGCTGGCGGTCCTCGCCGTCGCGGCGCTGCTGGGCGCCTTCGGCGCCTGGCGCGCGCGCCGGGCCTGGACGGAGACCGGGGACCGATCGGAGGATCGGGGCGCCCCCGAGTGGCCGGTGCCAACCTTCGTTCCGCCCCAGGCGGCGCGGGTCTTCGCTGCGGCGCCGGACGGAGACACGGACCCCCGGGGTGGCGCAGCGCGCTTCCGGCTGGCCGGTACATTCCTCCTCGCGGACGCCGAGCCCCCGGTCCGCCGGGCGATTCTTGACGACCGGGTCCAGGGCCGACAGTCGATCGTGGGCGAGGGCGATACCGTCGGGGATCTGCGGATCGTGCGGATTCATCCGGACCGTGTACGCGCGGTGTTCGGCGGGCGGGATATCGAGATCCTCCGGGCCGAAGCCGGGGCCGAGCCGGGCGCCACGCGCGAGACCGCGGAGGCGCCGGCGCCCGACGCGGAGGCGGCAGAGGAGGGCGAACCGGTCCGGTTCGGACGCCGGGTCGACGAACGGCGCTGGGAATTCGAGCGCGAGGCGCTGATCGACTACTACCGCGAGATGCTCGACGCCCCCGACCGCGTGGCGCGCCTCTACCGATCCTTCCGGCCGGTCCGTGACGCGGAGGGCGCGGTGGCCGGCTACCGGATCGACATCCGTGGCGAGCGCGAGTTCCTCACGGATGTCGGGTTGCGCGAGGGCGACCGGATCACGGCGGTGAACTCGCTTCCGCTGACGAGCCAGTCTCGGGCGGAGTATTTCCTCGGCGAGTTCATCCGCGGCGATCTCGGGGCCGTCGTGCTGGACGTGGAGCGCGACGGCGAGACGCAGAAGCTGATCTACCGCTTCCACTGACGGCCGGTCGGAAGTCGACCTGCCGGCGCGCGAGGTCGACGCGGGCGAGCCGGACCTCGATCCGGTCGCCGGGTGTCCGGCCGGGGCCGTCGCGCCGGGCCCGGCCGCCGGGCAGGGTCGCGAAGGGCACGAGCCCGCGTTGCAGCGTATCCGGGAGTTCGACCAGGACGCCGCGCGGGATGGCCGAGACGACCGTCGCGGGCCAGGGTCCGGTGTCGCCGTCGGCGAGCCGGGCGGCGTAGTAGTCCAGGCGCTTGAGCTCGACGCTCTCGCGTTCCGCCTCGTCGGCCTCGCGCTCGCGGCGCGAGCAGTGCAGGCCGAGTTCCTTCAACGCCTCGTTGCGCAGGGGTGGGGACGCGCCGCGTTCGACCGCGTCGAGCAGCCGGTGCGTGACGAGGTCCGGGTAGCGCCGGATCGGCGAGGTGAAGTGGGTGTAGTCGTCGAAGGCCAGCCCGAAGTGCGGGCGGTGATGCGGCGCGTAGAGCGCGCGCTTGAGGTTGCGGAGGATGGCCAGTGTGACCGGGTAGGCCAGCGGGGTTCCGGCCGCCTGGCGCACGAGCCGGTTGAGCGCCTCGCGGCTGCGGGTCGCAAGCTCGAAGCCGAGTTCGCCGAGGTCCCGGGCCATCTCCTCCCACTGCGCCGCGTCCGGCGCGTCGTGGATGCGGTAGAGGCAGGGACTCCCGGCCGCCCCGAGCCGCTGCGCGACCGCCCGGTTCGCGGCCAGCATGAATTCCTCGATCAACCCGTAGGCCTCCGTCTCCGTGCGCCGCTCGATGGCCGTCACGCGGCCCCCGGCGTCGAGCTGGCAGCGGATCTCGGGGGTCTGGAGGTCGAGCGCGCCGGCGCGCATCCGGCGGGCGCGCAGCGCGCGGGCCAGGCCGCGCATCGCCCGCAGGGCGTCGGCCGCTTCCGCGGGGATCCCGCCGGGGTCCGCGCCGTCGAAGAACGCCTGCACCTGTCGGTAGCTGAGCCGGGCGCGCGAGCGGATGCGCGAGGGGAAGGTCTCGGCCGAACAGACGGTCCCGTCGGGTGCGAGGCGGAGCAGGACCGAGCGGGTGAACCGGTCCTGCTCCGGGCGCAGGCTGCAGACCTCGGCGGTCAGGTGGCCGGGCAGCATCGTCACGGTGCGGTCCACCAGGTAGGTCGAGGTGCCGCGCTCCCGGGCCTCGCGGTCGATCGCCGAATCGGGCGGAACGAAGTGCGCCACGTCGGCGATATGGACGCCCAGCCGCCAGCCGCCGTCGGCGTCGGGCTCGAGCGAGACCGCGTCGTCGTAGTCCTTTGCGTCTTCGGGGTCGACGGTGAATGCGGCGAGGCCGCGCAGGTCGCGGCGGCCGGCCGTCTCCGCCGCGTCGGGCGCCGGCGGCCGGACGGCCCGGGCCTGGCGCTCCGCCGCGCCCGGGAAGGTCTCCGCGATGCCGTGGCGGCGGAGGAGCCCGGTCATGGCGACCGCCGGGTCGGCCGGATCGCCCAGGTCCTCGATCACGCGTCCGCGGGGAACCCGATGATGGGGCGCCCAGGGCGCGAGCGCGACCGTCACCTTGCGGCCGGCGGGCGGAAGCTCGCGCAGGGCGCCGCCCGGACCGTCGATGCGCACGTTCTGCGGGAACCGTGGGTCGTCGGGGATGACCGCGGGGCCGCCCGGGCCCTCGTGCAGGAGGCCGACGACCGGCCGCGCCGGCCGTTCCAGGACCTCGAGCACGCGGCCGCGCCAGCGGAGGGCGGGGGCGGCGTCCCGCCTGCGCCGCCGGGGCTCGCGGGGCGGCGCGGCGACGACGGCGACGCGGACCCGGTCGTCGTGCAGGGCGCCCGCGAGCGCCTCGGCCGGGACGTAGGCCTCGCGGTCGGGCGCCGCCTCGTCGGTGACGAAGCCGAACCCGCGCGGATGGATCGAGAGCGCGCCGGTGAAGGTTTCCGAGCGATCCGGGCGGCCGTAGCGGTTGCGGCGGTAGCGGACCACCTCGCCGCGGTCTTCCATCGCGCGCAGCGCGGCGCGCAGCTCGCGCCGCCGGTCGGGTCCGATCCCGAGCGCGCGGCTCAGCTCGCTCCGCCGCAGCGGACGGTAGTCCGCGCGATCCAGCAGGGCCGCGAGGGCGCGTTCGAGGGAGAGGTGGATCTCGGTCATGGCCGCCGGGCGCGGACTTCAGTGGCCGCTGCGCGGGGTTTCTGGGAAGACGGATTCAGAGCTACGCCAACCGATCCCTTCGTCGTCGTTCTCGTCCTCGTCCTCGTCCTCGGAACTCGAAAAACGAGGACGAAGGACGAGGACGAGGACGAGGATAGTGCCGCGTCACCGCAAGCCCGTTCGCAGCCGCCTAGCGGTAGCCCCAGGCGCGAAGCTGGGCGTAGCTGGCGGCGAGGCAGTCGAACGGGTCGCGGCCGTAGCAGTTGTCCTGCTCGACCAGCATGTACTCGACGCCCGCGGCCTCGGCGGCCTCGAGGATGGCCGGCCAGTTCATGTTGCCCTCGCCGATCGGCGCGAACCGCTGCTCCCGGCCTTCGGCCACGGTCATATCCTTCAGGTGCAGCAGGGGCGCGCGGCCGGCGCACTTGCGGATCCAGGCCGCGGGGTCGGCGCCGCCGGCCTGGACCCAGTAGGTATCCAGCTCGGCCTTGAGTACGTCGGCCGGGGCCGTCTCGTAGAGCCGGGCGAGCCAGGGCTCTCCGTCGATGGGAATGAATTCGTGGTTGTGGTTGTGGTAGGAGAAGTCCATGCCGGCGTCGGCGAGCCGGGCTGCGATCGGCTCGAGTTCCTTCACGAACCGCTGGAGCCCCTCGGCGCTGTGGTAGTCGCCCGGAAGCCCGCCGATCGCGCAATGCCGGCAGCCCCACCAGCGGTGCTCCTCGATCACGCGGTCGAGCTCGTTCAGGAAACGCGGCCAGCCCATGTGCGTGCAGGAGACCTCCACGCCCGCCGCCTGCACCGCGTTCGCCACGTCCTTGGCGTCGACGGGGCCGAAGCCCGAGATCTGCACATGCGTATACCCGATTTCGCGGATACGCCGGAGCGTTTCGGCGATGTCGGGCAGGGTGCGCGTATGAGCGCGGACGGTGAACAGCTGGGCTCCAACGGTAGGCTTGCTCATGGGGGCGTCTCCTTCGACTCCTTCGCGTCGGCCGCGGAACCGCCCGCGGCGAAAGATCAGCCTACCGGCTCGCGCGGCGCACGGCAATGCCACAGTGCCGGCAGCAGCGATGTGAAGCCCGGCCTACCGGGCCGCGAAGGGATCGGCGGCGTCGCGGAGGCCGTCGCCGACGTAGTTGAAGGCCAGGACGGCGGCGACGATGAAGACCACCGGCATCAGCAGCCACGGATAGTTCGCCACCGTCTGCATGTGCATGCAGTCCTGAAGCATGACGCCCCAGCTCACGACAGGCGGGCGCAGCCCGAGCCCGAGGAAGCTCAGCGCGGTCTCGCCCAGGATCATGCCGGGCACGCTGAGGCTGAGGGAGACGATGATGTGGCTCGTGAATCCCGGGACGAGGTGCTTGAAGAGGATGCGGCGGTGGCTCGCGCCCAGCAGGCGCGCGGCCACGGCGTAATCCTCCTCGCGCAACGCCATGATCTTTCCGCGCACGGCCCGGGCCAGGCCGGTCCACCCCAGCAGGCTCAACACGACCGTGATCCCGAGGTAGACCCCGACCTGCGGCCAGTCGGCCGGCAACAGCGCGCCCAGCGCGATCCACAGCGGGATCTGCGGGAATGACCGCAGGATTTCCATGAGGCGCTGGATGAAATTGTCCACCCGGCCGCCCAGGTAGCCGGATACGCCGCCGATCACGACGCCGAGCACGACGGAGATCAACACCGCCAGCAGGCCGATGGAGAGGCTGAGGCGGGAACCGAAGACGAGGCGGCTGAAGACGTCGCGGCCGTGCCGGTCCGCGCCCAGGAAGTAGAAACTGGGCGCGGCGCGGTCCGGCGCGAGGTCCACGAAGCCCGGCTGCCCCAGCCGTTCCGGGTCCACGCCGAAGAGGCGGCGTTCGCCCGGGATGAACCCCCAGAGCCGGTAGGGCTCGCCGCGCACGAAGAAGCCGAGCGGCACCTTGTCCTCCGCCGCGCGGTAGTCCCGCTGCATCGTGATCGGGTCGTGGGCCGGCGCCAGCGCATCGGTGTGCCAGCCGTGCCGGAGCGAGTACCGCGGCAACTGCGGCGGGGCGTACATGTAGTCCAGGTCCCGCCATTGGGCGCTGTAGGGCGACACGAACTCGGCCAGCGCGGCCGCCAGGTAGAAGACGGCCAGGGTGAACAGGGCGAAGACCGCGAGCCGATGCCGCAGGAACCGGCGGCGGATGAGCCGGGCCTGTGACATCTCGCCGACAGCCTGAGGGGGGGCGGCCCGGGGCGCGCGGCGAAAGCGGGCCAGGAGAAGGGGCGGCCTCACACCTTGCCCTCCATCCGGATGCGCGGATCGACCCACATCAGCAGCAGGTCGCTGACCAGCGTGCCGAAGACCGTCAGGAGGCTGAGCACCATGAGCATGGACCCGGCCAGGTACATGTTCTGCGCCTGCAGCGCGCTGAGCAGCAGGGGGCCGACCGTCGGCAGGCTCAGCACGATGCCGACAATCGCCCCGCCGGAGACGAGCTGCGGGAAGATGGTGCCGATGCCGGAGATGAAGGGGTTCAGGGCCAGCCGCAAGGGGTACTTCAGGATGAGTTTCACCGGGCGCATCCCCTTGGCGCGCGCGGTGGTGACGTAGGGCTTGCCCAGCTCGTCAAGCAGGTTCGCGCGCAGGACGCGGATCATGCCGGCGGTGCCGCCGATCCCGATGACCAGCACCGGGATCCAGATGTGCCGGAGGAGGTCGACGAACTTGGGCCAGTCCCAGTGCGGTTGCAGGGCGTATTCGGGAGAGAACAGCCCGCCCACGGGGAGGCCGAACGCGGCGGACCCGACGTACATCATCACCAGCGCAAGCAGCATGGGCGGGACGCACATGCCGATGAAGCCGATGAAGGTGAAGACGTAATCGCCGAGGGAATACTGGCGGACGGCGGAGTACAGGCCGATGGGTATCGCGATGGCCCAGGTCAGGAGGAGGGTAAAGAGCGAGATCAGGAGGGTGAGCAGGATCCGGTCGCCGACGACCTCGTTCACGCGCCGGCCGTCCTCCATGCTGCGCCCGAGGTCGCCCTGGAGCAGGCCGCGGTCGGCCGACTCGAAGCTGAGGAACCAGGGAAGGCCGGTCCAGCGGATGTACCGCTCGACGGCCGACGCCTCCAGGTGGAAGAGGCCCCGCAGTTCCTGCGCATGCTGCAGGGCGCCGGCGTCGCCCTCCATCTCCAGTTGCTGGATGCGGGCGGTGAGGAAGTCGCCCGGCGGCAATTCGATGATGGTGAAGACGCAGATGGAGATGACGATCACGGTTGGGATGAGGATGACGATGCGGCGCAGGATGAAGGGGTGGCGCGCCGCGGCCAGGACGGCGCCGGCGACCAGGATGCCGAGCAGCAGGAAGCGGATCACGGCCCCGGCCATGTCGCGCGCGGCCGGCGCCTCGTCGACCGGCCGCTCCGCCTGCAGGGAACGGCGCGGGTCGGGCTCCACGCGCAGGATCATCTGCTGCATCTGGGCGATCGCGGCGGGCGAGTCGTCGGGCGCCTCGAAGAAGAACGTTTCCACGCCGGCATTGGCGGGCGTGCTGAAGATGTGGCCCGTGATCGCGTTGCGCGGGACGTTGCGCAGCCCGTTCTTGACCAGCACGAGCTGGGGCGTCGGCGTGGCGATATTGATGTGCCACAGGTGATCGGCGGCGATGTCCAGGGCCTCCGAGAAGACCTCCCGCTGCGATTCGAGGTCCGGCGCGGCCAGGGCCTCGTGCAGGACTTCCATGGCGCGGCGCAGGGGATGGCCCTCGGGCGGTTCAATGGCCTGCGGGCGATCCCGGACGCGTTCGTCGCCCAACAGCCCCCCGTGGTGGTGCCACAGGGCGAAGCCCGGCGCGAAGAAGGAGTGGTGGGTGAGGGGCACGAAGTTGCGCGGCTCGGTCAGCGGGAGGTACTCGCTCTCCCCGGTCCACACGGTCAGGTCGTGCTCCAGCCCGGACTGCTGGGCCTGCCAGAGGTTGCGGGCCATCAGGCGCATGATCACGCGCACGCCGACGGCGCGCCAGTCGTCGATCAGGAACTGCGCCGGACCGACCCCTGTGAACTCGGTCAGGTGCAGGAAGAACGTCATGCGGGTGCCGTCCGGGAACGTGCGGTACCCCTCCCGGTCGCGGCGGTCCAGCCCGATCTCGTCGAGGAGGCGGTTCGCCTTGTCGGGGTCGTAGTCCGTGAAGGCGTGAAACAGGCGCGGGTGGTGGAAGGGGGACTCGGGGCCCGGATCGATCTGGGCCGGTTCGACGATGTCGTCGTATTCGGCGCGGATGATGTCGGCGCGGTTGATGGCCAGCGAGAGCGCCTGCCGGAAGCGGGCCTCGTTGAGATATTGGTGTTTCCAGCGGGTCTCCGGCCGGTTCGGATGGACGATCCGGTTCAGGTTCGGGTAGATGGCGAAGTTGGAGCGCTCGCCGCGAAACCAGAAATAGACCTCGTAATCGCCGGCGGCCCGGTTGCGCATGTAGAGCGTCTTGTCCTGGTACCGGATGTCGCGCATCTGCATGGTCACTTCGCCGGCCGCGGCGGTGACGGGGATCATGTCGATCGCGCGCACCTCGTTGACGACCCGGTCGAGGTAGGGCAACTGGTTGCCCTCGGCGTCCACGACCGGGTAGTAGGGGTTGCGCACGAAGGCGTAGGGCGGCGTCTGCTGGTGCGCCCGCATCACCCAGGGGTTGAGGCTGGGGAGTTCCGGATTGCGCCAGTCCTTGAGACGGAAGTAGGCCGAGCGGGCCGAGGGGGCGCCCTGGACGCTGATCATCTCCGCGATCTTCTCCGGATCGCCGAGCTCCGGGTGGAACGGACGCAGGTAATGTTCCGGGGCCCAGAATATCCCTTTCGTCAGGACTTCCGGAAACTGGCCGTGGGGCCGGGGGAATCGGAACCGGACCGTGTAGTCGTCGATCCCCTCGATCGTGCCCGGCTGGCCCGCGACGCTCATGTGCAGCGGGCGGCCGTCGAAGTGCAGGATCTCGTGCTCCCACCAGTACAGGATGTCGCGGGCGGTGAAGGGGTGTCCGTCCGACCACCGGACGCCGCGCCGCAGGTGCACGGTGTACTCGGTCAGGTCATCCGAGACCTCCCAGGCGCGGGCCAGGAGGGGCTTGATGGGGTAGGCGAGGGGCGACCAGCGCGCGAGGGTGGCGGCGCCGATGCGCCACTGCATCACGCCGATATCGCCCTCGGAGTTTGCGACGCGGTACCAGGTTCCGCCGTGGCGGCCGATGCCTTCGACGCCCCGCATGACGGCCGGTTCCGGGCCGACCCGCTCGCGCAGCGGCGGCAGGAGTCCCTGCTCCACCAGGTCCGCCAGCAGCGCCGGTTCTCCTTTCGGGTACCAGGCCGCGGCCGGTCCTTCCGCGTAGTCCACCTCGAGGATCTGCACCGGCAGCGGACCCTCGGGATCGAACGAGGTGTCGCGCGCGCGCTCGACGGCGGCGATTTCCTCCGGCGCGTAGGCCGGCG
The DNA here is from genome assembly GCA_003563855.1 of PVC group bacterium. Lineage (GTDB taxonomy): Bacteria > Verrucomicrobiota > Kiritimatiellia > PWTM01 > PWTM01 > PWTM01. The sequence continues at coordinate 18,380 of PWTM01000086.1, forward strand.
GCGGCGCGTGCAGGTTCGGTCGGGCCAGCCAGGCGAGGAACGCCAGTCCCATCGACAGGACCGCCGCCGTGCCCGCCAGCATGACGGCAACCAGGAGGATTCTCTTTAACGACTTCACGTTCGGCTTGCGTCTCCGTCGCGCCGGTCGCGGTCCCGGCATCCGTCGCCCCGGGAACCGCGCGTTCTTCCGTCGCCAATCTTCCACAGGCGGGACCGGGTGACCATGAAAAAAGAGTGCGAACAGAGCGGCGGGGCGCATCTCACTTCTGGCGGTCTCTGCCCGAAATGCCTGGCCCCGGCTATCTTAGTATGTGCGCATGGTGCAATGCGCCGACGCGCGAAAGGTCGACGGAGAAGATTCTGCTTCCCCG
>PWTM01000334.1 GCA_003563855.1 PVC group bacterium
ATCGACTGGTGGGCGCGCTATAACCTCTCGTGCGGCCTCTCGTACAGCTACGTGGACAACGACGCCGCGCGGGGCGGCGACCCGCTAACCCGGCGCGCGAGCGCCTACGATTCCGGCCGCTGGATGCTGCGTTTGAGCTGGAACTATTGAGCGCGGGGGGTCGGATGAACGGCGTCCTCCCCAGAACCGCGGTCGCGGGGTCACCGGGCGCGGCGGTGCGGAGGCGTATGCTCCGGGCGATAGCGTTGAGCGCGGCCTTGCTCGCGGGGTGCGCGACGGCGCCGGATGCCATCCCGCTTCGGACGGATCCAGAGGGGGAGGAGACCGATCCGGCGGTTGAGGGCGTCGTCGCGGCGCCGACGCAGGAAGCTGCCGGGGAACCGGAGCCGGTGCCCGGAGAACCGGAAGGTCAGCCGGACCCGGATACGGACGCGGAGGCGTCGGACGCCTCGCTTGTGTCGGCGGACGACGATTCGCCGGAAACGGAGACGACGGCCGCGGAGGATGCGCCGGAGGATTCGGAGGCGCCCCCTGCGGACGCGACGCCGGTTCCGGACGCGGAGGCGACGCCCGACGAGAGGTATCGGCTTCGCACCGGGGACGAGGTCCAGGTCGAGGTCTTTCGCGAGCGTGAGCTTTCCGGAGCGTTCCGCCTGCGGTCGGACGGCGCCATCCGGCACCCGCTGCTCGGCGCCGTCCGGCTCGAGGGCCTGACGGTGGCCGGGGCGGAGGAGCACATCCGCGAGCTGCTGGCGGCCGACTACCTTGTCAATCCGCGCGTGGCGCTGACGGTCGCCGAGCCGGCCGCCGACCTGCAGGTCCTGGTGCTCGGCGAGGTCCGTCGGCCCGGCGTCGTGCCCATGCCCCCGGACGGACGCCTGACGCTGCTGCAGGCCATTGCGCTGGCGGGCGGGCTGACGGACATGGCCAGCCCGAACCGGACGATCCTCGTGCACGAGGTGGACGGGCGTTCGCAGAGGCTTCGCGTCCGCGTGGGCGACCTGCTCGCGGGCCGCGGCCGGCAGCGGGATGTGGAGCTGGCGCCCGATGCGGTGATCACCGTTCCGGAGGTTCGATTCTAACCATGGCCCGACCGACCCCGTATGTTTCGGAAGCGCGGCCGGACGGGGAGGCCCCCTCGTTCTTCGACGGGCGCGAGGCGATCGCGATCGTCATCGAGCGCGCCTGGTTGGCGATCGCCGTCGCAGCGGCGGTGCTGCTCTACTTCTGGTACGACACGCACCGGCAGACCCCCTACTACCGGAGCAAGGCCACCGTGCTGGTGGAGGCGCAGATCCCGCACCTGTCGAGCTTCCAGGAAGCGGCGGCCTTCGGCGCGCGCAATATCGAGTTCTTTAACACGCACATCAAGGCGCTGCACAGCCGGACGATGATGGAGCAGGCGATCGCCGACGGCGGCCTCGCCGATCGCCCGGGGTTCACTCCGGGAGTCGGGCCCGGCCCGCAGCAGGTCGAGGCCGCCTTGCGGTTCGTGCGCATCTCCCCGGTCGAGCGCAGCCGGCTGATCGAGATCACGGCCGAACACCCGGACCCCGAGATTGCGGCGGACCTGGCCAACGCGCTGGCGCGTTCCTACATCCAGCAGGATCTCGACAACCGCATGGGCGTCTCGATCGAGGCGGTGGAATGGCTCCGGGCCCGCGCCGAAGAATTCCGGGAACGGCTCGAAGAGGGCTTGCTCGCCCTCCAGCGGTACCGGGAGGAGACCCAGTCCGTCTCGCTCGAGGAGGACCAGAACATCGTCCTGGCGCGGCTGAAGGATCTGAACAACGCGCTGACGGGCGCTCAGACCGCGCGCATCGCCGTCGAGACCGAATGGGCCAGTATCCGCCAGCAGCTCGAGGCCGGCGAGTCGCCGACCGACATCGCACTGCTGCTCGAGCAGGACGGCGTCCGCGAGGCCCGCCGCCAGTGGCGCGCGCAGGAACAGGCGATGGAGGCCGTGCGGCAGCGCTACCTTTCCGGCCACCCGGATTACCGGGAGGCGGAGGAGCGGCTTGCGCTCCTCCGCCGGCAGTTCGAGCAGGCCGCGGAGCAGGCGGTCGAGGCCCTGCGCGAACGCTACGCGGTTCTCCGCGAGCGCGAGACGAACCTGCGCGCGGCGCTGCGGGCGCAGGAGCAGGAGGCCTTCGATCTCGACCGTCAGCTCGTGCGCTACAACGAGATGCGGCGCAACGTGGAGGCCGACGAGAAGGTCTACCAGGCCGTCATCGCCCGGATGAACGAAGCCGCGCTTTCGGGGAGCCTTCCGGCTTCGCTCATTCGGATGGTGGACGAGGCGCGGCCCGCGCGCGCGCCCTTCCGGCCCAATCCCCGGCGGGCTCTCCTGCGCGGCGGCGCGATAGGCGCCGTGCTTGGCCTGGCGGCGGTCTTCGGGCTCTACTTCGCCGATCACCGATTTCGCCGGAACGAGGAGGTCGAGCGCGCGCTGGGGCTCGGCGTGCTGGCCACGCTGCCGCTCGTGCGGAGCCGAAGCCTGACGGAGCGGGCGCTTTCCGCGCACCTCGCGGATGCCGGTGACGTGGCCGAGTCGGTCCGCACGCTGCGGGCCAGCCTGATGATGGACCCGGAAACCCGGGCCGCCCGCTGCCTGATGGTGACCAGCACGCATGCCGGGGAGGGCAAGACGCTCGTCGCGACCAACCTCGCCGTGAGCTTCGCCCAGGACGGACAGCGCACGCTCCTGATGGGCGTCGACCTGCGCCGGCCCGCGCTGCACCGCGTCTTCGGCCAGCCCCGAAAGCCCGGCCTCGCGGAAGTGTTGAAGGACGAGATCTCCTGGCGCGGGGGACTGATCGAACACGAGATCCCGGGGCTCGATGTCCTTCCGGCCGGCGTCTACGCATCCCGCCCGGCCGAACAACTCGGCGGGCGTGGACTCTCGGACCTGCTGGCGGAGCTTCGGAAGACCTACGACCGCATCGTGATGGATGCGCCGCCGATTCTTGGCGTCAGCGACGGACTGATCCTGCTGGCGAACGTCGACCGCGTGCTGTTCGTCGTTCGCTTCGGGGCCACGCACAGTTTGAGCGCGCGGCAGGCGGTTCGCCGCATAACCCATGCCGGAGTGCCGTGCGCGGGCGTCGTGATGAACGGCGTGAACCTGCGGTCGATTTCGAACTATTACTACTACCGTCGTTACGGGACCTATGGCTACCGTTACCGCGCGGAACCGGCGACGGCGGAGGGGGTCGCAGAGTAAGCGATATGACCGCCGGATCGGGTCTTGCGCTCGTGGTGATCCCCGTGCTCCTGGTTGCGTCGGCGCTCGACGCGGGCGCCCCCGGGGCGCTCAGTTACCGCTGGATTCCGCTGGCAGCCGCCGTCGGCAGCGTGGCGGCCCTCGCGCTGGGTCCGGGGCGCGTGCGTCGACGGTTGGCCCGTGCGTTGCTCCCGCTGTTGCCGGTGCTGGCGCTGGGGACGCTCTACGTGATTAATCCGACCCACCGTTGGGTCGACGGCGTCGGCCTGCTGCCCGCTTCGCCGTGGCGCGGCTGGCCGGGTTCGGCGCACGCGCCCTCCTCGTTCGCGGCCCTTGGCGTGGGGGTCGCGGCGGCGGGCCTTTTCGGGCTGGGGCGGGTGCTGGATGCGACCGGCCGCCGGATCGCGCACATCGTGCTGGTCGCGGGTGGCGCGGCGATGGCCGCCGTGGCGATCCACCAGCGCCTCGTGCCGCGCGCCGACGCGATCTACGAGTTCACCGGGGTCTTCGCGAACCGGAATCACTTCGTCGCCTTCGCGCTGCTCCTGCTGCCCGCGACCCTTGCCTTGGCCCACCGGTTCCATTACCGGGCGATCGAGTCCGGCGCCCCGTCGAGCCCTTCCGGGGTCGTCTACCTGTGCGCGGCGCTGCTCGCCGCGGGGATCGTGCTGACCGAATCGCGCGCGGGCGTTGTACTGCTCGCGGCCAGCCTCGCCGCCTGGGCCGCCGTGCGCTGGCGGCTGCACCTCCACTACGGCCACTGGCGGCCCGCGCGCTGGTTGCGGGGGGGAGTCCCGGTGGCGCTGCTCCTTGCCGCCGCAATCGCCGTCCCGTGCCTGGCGATGGCGACGAGACACGGGCGGGGCTGGCCGGGCTCCGGCGACGTCGAGTTCCGGGGACGCGTGGTGCGGGATACCCTCGCGGCCTGGCGCGACAACTTCGCGTGGGGAACCGGGCCGGGCACCTTCGCCGTCATCTATCCCTACTACCAGTCCGAGGACCTGCGCGACTTCCAGTTCGGGCACGCCCATTTCGAGCCGGCGCAGTTCCTGGCCGAGTTCGGCCTGCTCGGTGGCGCGATCGTCCTGGTCGGAATAGTGCTCGCGCTCCGCGGCGCGCGCCGCGCTGCGCCCGGCGGCGAAGCCCGCCCGACGCCGGGCGAGATCGAGGGGCCCGGCATCGCGATCGGTCTCGTTTCCGTCCTCCTCCTGGGCCTCAGCGATTTTCCCTTCCGCGCGCCAACCGTCCTGCTGCTGTCCGCCTTCATGGCCAGCCAGCTCTGCGCCGCCTGGCCGCGTCCGCGAACGCCGTCAGCCACGGAAGTGCCGCCTACCGCGGACTGAGCGGACCGGCGCGTCCCTCGTCCTCGTCCTCGAATGCCGGAGACGGAAGAGTCGAGGACGAGGACGAGAACGAGAGAAGCGTCGCCCGCGTGGAGCGGCCGCCCCACCCGTCCAAGCCTTGGAAGAACCGGCACCGCTGGTTTCCAGGGCTTGGAAGACCCTCGCCTCAAGATCCTTGTCGCGATCCCTGTCGAGAAGAGGATGGAGTTGAAGCGGGCGCGAGGCTGGGGGAGGACAACGATCTCGACAATGATGTCGACAACGATGGGGGAGAGAATATCGTTGTCGCCATCCTTGTCGAAATCCTTGTCGAAGAGTGAATGGGGACGAAGAGAGCGCGAGGCTGGGGGAGGACAACGATCTCGACAATGATGCCGACAACGATGGGGGAGAGAATATCGTTGTCGCCATCCTTGTCGAAATCCTTGTCGAGAAGCAAATGGAGTCGAAGCGGGCGCGAGGATGGCGAAGGACAACGATCTCGACAATGATCTCGACAACGATGAAGAGCCCCCCGTACAGCGGGACCGACTGGACCGCTGCGGCCCGCTCTTGGTCCTGGTCTTCGTCGTTATCTTCGTCTCTCCCCGGCGGCACGGCGAACGGGTCAACTGTAGCCGCGGTCGTTGACCGCGGCCTTTCTCGGCCCCGCGATCCCTGCCTTCCGCCCGCGGTCGCCGCCCGCGGCTACAGGATCGCGGGCGAGAGCAAGGGCGGAGCCCCCCTTTCAGCATTTCAGCGTTTCAGCTTTTCAGCATTTTCCCCTCGCACCAGCCGCCACAGCCCATTTCTGCGTGTTCTGCGTATTCTGTGTTCCCCCCCCCCCGTCCG
>PWTM01000241.1 GCA_003563855.1 PVC group bacterium
ACGGCGTCAACTTACTCGCAAACTACACCGGAGCTAACGTATCCGTCAACTTTGCCGCGAACTACATCGGCCCCAGGCCCCGTCAATGCGGTATATGCGCCGGCAGAAGTGAGATGCGCCCCGACGGCGGCCTATGCGCCCTTCGTGGCGAGGCCACTCTGGCGGACGGCGTCGATGAGCTTCGCCGGCGGTTCCGATTTGGAGACGTAGCCGTCCGCCCCCGCCGCGCGCATCTGGCCGCCGCCGTGCGCCTCATCGAACATCGAGAGACCGATGACCTTGATCCGCGGCCAGCGTGCCTTGATGACGCGGGTGGCTTCGACGCCGTCCATGACCGGCATGCTCACGTCCATGACCACCACGTCCGGCTGCAGCCGCCCGGTCGCCTCCACGGCCTGCTGGCCGTTATCGCACTGCGCGACGATATCGATGTCGGGCTCCGCGTTCAGCAGGCGCGCCAGCGATTCGCGTACGATGCGGTGATCGTCGGCAAACAGCGCGGCGATCCGACGAACCGCGCCCGACCGTCCTTTCGGGCGGCGATGGGGCGATGCTTTCGCGCCTTTCCCCGCCCGGCGAGGTTCGGGATCGGTCCGCGGGGGGACGGGAACCGGCACGCGCAGGATGACGCGCACCCCCCGGCCCGGCCGCGACTCCAACGTGAAGCCGCCCCCCAGCAACTCGACCCGCTCCCGGATGCTGAACAACCCGAAGCCTCGCGGATTCGGCGAAGCCTTCGCCGCGGGCGCCATGCCACGGCCGGCGTCGACAACCTTCAGAACGACGGCGTCGCCCTCACGGGCAAGGTGCAGCTCGGCGTGGCGCTCCCCCGAATGCTTGACCACGTTGAGCAGCAGCTCGCGCGCCGCCGTGAACAGCAGGATACTCTCGGCTTCCGGGACGTCCGCCAGCTCGCCCTGGAAGCGGGCCTTGACCGCCAGGCCGTGCGCCCGTTCGACATCGCGCACCAGCCATTCGAAAGCCTCCGGCAGGTGGCTGTTCACCGCGACGGGCGGCGCGATCCGCTGCGACACGTTGCGCGCGGCTTCGGTGGCTTCGGTCAGCGTCCGGCTGAGTTTCTCGATCGCGGCCTGGTGGCGCCGCGGCGTCGAGGAGGAGAGCGTATACGCCTGCATGCGGGCGGCCACGAGAAATTGCTGAAGGTGGTCGTGCAGGTAGTCGGCCAGGCGCCGCCGTTCCCGCTGCTCGGCCTGCACCAGTTCCGCGGTCAGGCGCGCCAGTTGGCTGGAGCGCTGTGTCAACCGGGCATTGGCGCGGCTCAGTTCGGCCGTGCGCTCGGCGACGATCCGCTTCATTTCGGCCCCGGACTCGCGCAGCGTGGCTTCGGCCCGCTTCTGGTCGTCGATGTCCGCCGCGCATCCGAACCACGCGACCGTCTTCCCCTTCCCGTCCTTGATCGGGACCGCCCGCGCCAGGTGCCAGCGGTACTGACCGTCCGCAGCCCGGCGCACCCGACCTTCGGCGATCACATGCCCGCCGTTCAAACCTCCGTTGAGATGCTGCAGCGCGCGGGCCCGGTCGTCCGGATGCAGGGCCTCTGTCCAGCCGGTGCCTCGCGCCTCGGCAAGCCTCTGCCCGGTGTATTCGACCCACCGCTCGTTGACCTCGGTGATCAATCCGGCGGCGTCGCAGCGCCACGCAAGCATCGGCACGGCATTGACCATCTTTCGGTACCGCGCCTCGCTCTCCCGGAGCGCCCGTTCCGCCCGATGCTGCCGGGTGACGTCGCGGCCAAGGACGATGAACCGCGCATCGGCCGCCCGGTGGTCCCCCTTGGCGGCGATGCTGAGCTCGAACCAGCCGGTGCCCGAAGGCATCCGGAGCGAATAGACGGCCCCCCGGTGGCGCCCGGTACGGACGGCTTCGGTCATCGCCTTCCGGATCACGCGGGCGGCCTTCGCCGGGATCACGTCGTCCATCCGCTTACCCAGGAAGTCCTCCGGGCGCGCATAGAGCAGTTCCGGTTGCGTGGCGTGGTAGGCGTAGATGCGACGCTCGCGGTCCAGCTCGAAGACCAGGTCCGGCAGCGCATCCCACGTGGCCTGAAGGTCCTCGCGGGCCCGCCGCAGTTGCCCTTCCGCCTGCTTGCGGTCGGTGATCTCCTGGAACAGGATGGCCACCTGCCGGTCCTCGGGGCGTCCCACCCGGTACGCATACACGTCGTACCAGCGTTGCCATTGCGCGGCACGTTTCTCAAAACGCTCCGGTTGGCCCGTCCGCGCGATCCGGCCGTAGATCTCGAACCACTCCTCCTCCGTTTCCGGGGCCAGCTCGCTTATCCGCTTGCCCCGTGCGCCGGTCAACCCCGTCTGCGCCTCGAACGCAGGGTTCACATCGAGGAAGACGTAGTCGACGGCCTTGCCGCGTTCGTCGAAAAGGACTTCCACGAGGCAGAACCCCGAGTCGATCGACTCCTGGAGCATCCGATGACGCCTCGCGCTCGACTGCAGAGCGCGGTCAGCCTCCTCCGGCGACGCTGCGCTATCCTTCATGGTCGAAGCCCCCCTCCGACGGCGGCCCGGCGGCGTCCGCCAGGCGCGCTGAAGATCCCCCCTTGCTTGAGTCTTTCACCCGCCCCCCCCACATCGACTCGGATCATGGCGCCCGGCCCGCAGCCTGTCAATCGTGCGAGCGGGGACTTTCCCCAGTTCTCGGCGTGCGGTGGGTTATCCCCGGGCAGCGTGGCGCGGCAGGCCGTGCCGCTCGCGTCCGCGAAGGCCCCCGCCTTCGCCAAGGCTTCGGCGGTCAAGCCGTGAGCGGCGTTGCGGCGGCGCGACGCGGACACGAGTTCTGCGCCGACCGCCGCGCCTTGCTTGCCCGCCATAGCTCCGAGCGAAGCGAGCGAGCGACGGCGGGCTCACGAGACCTTCGCGAACGCTCCGTCACGGACCCACCTTCGCCCTGCGGGCTTCGTAGGGCAAGCCTGCCGCACCGCGCAGGGCCGCCCCCGGGGCGGGACGGCCGATGACTCCGCAAGGGTTCCGTGCCGCCCCGGGGGATAGAGCCGAGGGGCAACGATGTAGAGAAGAGTGTGCCCCCCGGGAACGCCAGGCTCCAGCCTGGCCGATCCAGGGGACGAGAACCGTGAGGAGCAGGACCGTGCCACGCTGGAGCGTGGCGTTCCCGGGGGGCGGGCTGCCCCCCCTTCGCTTCTGAGGGGGCTCGTGCGCTGCCGAAAGGGTGACGCGATATGGAGTGCGGCGGCAGAGGGCGAAGCCCGGCGACGCCGCTTTTGATTGGGGGGGTGGTTGGCGGCAGCGGTCCCGCGGCCAAGCGCCTCGCCCAGCCGGAGCTTGCTCGGTCGTCTGCCGTAGTCGTCGCCGTAGTCGTCGACCGGCTCGTCCCTTTCCGGTGGACGACCTGCCTTCGCCCTCCGGGCTACGGCGGGCAAGCTACGGCGACGACTACGGATCACGAGGGCCTCCGCCCTTCCCCTTTCAGCGTTTCAGCATTTCAGCGTTTCAGTCTTTCCCCTCTTGCCCCGCGCCCGGGCTTGCGGTCGGGGCGCGGAACAGGGTACGGTGGCGGGGCGCGCGGCACGGCAGGGGTCGCCGCAGGTCGGGCCGGTAGCTCAGCTGGTAGAGCATGTGACTTTTAATCACAGGGTCCCGGGTTCGATCCCCGGCCGGCTCACCACGCCGCCGGGCGCCACCCGGATTCGGGCTTGCGTCGGCGGCGGCGGCGGGTACAATGCAGGGCTTTTCTGGCAGGAGGATGGGTCATGGCGAAGGTGTGCGAAATCTGCGGCAAGGGGCCCCGGACGGGCAACCGGATCATCCGGCACGGGCTCGAGAAGAAGAAGGGCGGGATCGGCCTGCATACAACGGGCATCACGCGCCGGCGGTTCCTGCCCAATGTCCAGCGCATGCGCATTCGCCTGGGCGAGCGGACGGTTCGCCGCAACGTCTGCATGGCCTGCCTGAAGAGCGGTAACGTCAGCAAGGCCTGACCGCCGCCGGCCTCCCCGGAAGCGCTCGCCCCGGCGGGACGGCGGGCGGGGTGTGTTCGGGCGTCGCGCCCATTGCGCAGGGAGAACGATCATGGAAGAGCTGAAGACCCTGGAACCGGCGGTGCTCCGCATCGGAGATCGCGAGCTGGAGTTGCCCGTGGTCGAGGGGACCGAGGGCGAACGGGCGGTCGGGATCGGCGCGCTGCGCCGCGAGACGGGCCTGATCACCCTCGATCCCGGCTTCGTCAACACCGGCGCCTGCGCGAGCGCGATCACGTTCATCGACGGCGAGAAGGGCATCCTGCGGCACCGCGGCTACGACATCGCGGACCTCGCGGAGAACTGCACCTTTCTCGAAGTGGCCTACCTCCTGATTCACGGCAAGCTCCCGAACCCGGACGAGGTGGCCAAGTTCCGCTCCCTGATGAACCGCAATTCACTGATCCACGAGGACATGCGGACGTTCTTCCGCGGCTACCCGGAACACTCGCACCCCATGGCCGTACTCTCGGCCATGGCGGTCTCGCTCTCCTCGTTCTACCCCGAGCTCGAGACCGAGGATCCCCGCAAGGAGTTGAACCGGACCGTCACACGGCTGCTCTCGAAGATGCGGACGATCGCCGCCTTCTCCTACAAGAAGAGCATTGGCGAACCGTTCGTCTACCCCTCGCACGAGATGACGTACTGCGAGAACATCCTCAACATGATGTTCACCTCGCCGGTGCGCCCCTACCACCCGGACCCGGTGGCGACGAAGGCGCTGAACCTCTTCCTGATCCTCCACGCCGACCACGAGCAGAACTGCTCGACCTCGGTCGTCCGGTTCGTGGGCAGCGCCGGCAGCAATCTCTACGCCTCGATCGCCGCCGGGATCTGCGCGCTCTGGGGCCCCCTGCACGGCGGGGCGAACCAGGCGGTGATCGAGATGCTGGAAGGCATCCTGGCCGACGGCGGCGACGTGACGAAGGTCATCGAAAACGCCAAGAAGAAGGATACCCGGACGCGCCTGATGGGCTTCGGGCACCGCGTCTACAAGACGTACGACCCGCGCGCGCGGCTGGCGAAGGACGCCTGCAGGAGCCTGCTCGAAAAGCTCGGGATCGGCCGCGACCCGATCCTGGACCTGGCGATGGAACTCGAGGAAAAGGCGCTGGCCGACCCCTACTTCCAGGACCGGAACCTGTACCCGAACGTAGACTTCTATACCGGCATCGCCTACCGCGCGATGGGCATCCCGTCCAACATGTTCACGGTCCTGTTCGCGCTCGGCCGGCTGCCGGGCTGGATCGCGCACTGGCTCGAGATGAAGGCGGAGGACGACCTGAAGATCGCCCGTCCGCGGCAGGTCTATGTCGGCCC
>PWTM01000064.1 GCA_003563855.1 PVC group bacterium
CAAGCGCGGGCGCCGGGATGCGGTCCGGATATTCCTCGACCAGCCGCTCGAACCGTGCCGCGGCCTCGTTGTAGAGGCGCAGCGCATCGCGCGGTCGGCCGGCGTCGCGCGCGTCGTCGGCCCGGACAAGCGCGAGGTAGGCGGCCCGCTCGGGCGGCGCATCCGGAGGCGCGGCGTCTTCCGCGGCCGTCCCCATGGCGAGGAACAGGACCGCGGCGAAGACCGTGAGCCGCCGGCCGATGCGCCCGTTCCGCAGGGGACGCAGGCGGGAAGGCGGTGCGGCGGGCGGCACGACGCGCGCTCCTAGTCGTAGAGGCCGATGCGCTCGGCCAGTTGGGGATCGGGCGCTTCACCCAGTTCCATCGCCCGTTCGTAGCAGCGGCGGGCATCCGCGTGCCGGTGCGGATCCGTGCTCAGGAGTGCCGCCAGGTTGAACTGCGCCCGGCCGTTCTCCGGGTCGAGCTGCGCGGCGGCGAGAAAGTGCTCGATCGCCTCGGCGGTGTGCCCGGCCTCATGGCAGGCTACCGCGAGGTCGAAGCGGAGCGTGGCGACCTCGGGCGCCCGCTCGACCGCCTCCTGGAACCGGCGCACGGCGGTTCGCCGCTGGCCCTCGCGGCGCGCGATGACGCCGAGCAGGTGCGCCGGCGCGGGGTCTTCGGGAAACGCGCGTCGCAACGCGGTCGCGATGCGCCTCGCCTCGCGGGTTTCGCCCTGCGCCATCAGCGCGCTCGCCAGACCCAGGCGCGCGTCGCGGTCTTCGGGCGCCTCGTCGAGAACCCCCCGGTAGAGCGCGGCCGCCGCGGCCGCATCGCCTTCGCCCAGCCGCGCGTCCGCTTCGAGGCGCCGCGCGGCCAGCTCGGGCCCGTTGGCCTCTGCCGGCGGCGACGACGGCCCGGCCGGTGTTCCGGGTTCGTAATCCGCGTCCGGCATCTCGGGCGGAACCGGCGTATCGGCCGCCGGCGCCGCGCCGCGCACCTCGGCATCCAGCAGGCGCAGTTGCAGCAGCGTCACTCGGCCTTCCAGGGTCTCGACCTTCGCCGCCAGCCGCTCGGCCTCGCTTCGCCACCGCTCTGCCTCGGCCCGGGCCTCCAGCAGGAGCGCCTGGGCGTCGGACTCGGGCTCCGGGTCGGGCGCCGGCTCGGCCTCCAGCCGCGCGATCTGCGTGCGGCAGTAGTCCGCCCGGAAGGCCATCGTGGCCGGCCGGTAGTCCGGGAAGTCGCGTTGAATGACCTCGAACGCGGCGAGCGCGGCGCGATAGTGGCGCAGCGCGCGGCGGCCGCGCCCGGCGTCGCGCAGTTCGTCGGCGCGCAGCAGCGTGCGGTACGCGGGCGCCTCGAGCGGCTCCCCGGCAGCGGCGGGGAGTCCGGCGGCGACGGTAGCCGCGCAGGCCAGGACGGCCAGCGCGCGAATGGCAGAACGAGGCATCGACATCGGGGAGCCCTCCGTTTGCGTTCCCGGCGCGCATGCTATAGGGTCGGGCCGATCCGTTCAATCGGGAAAGGGCGCTGCATGACCGAGGCCCTGTACGGCCGGCAAGCCGTCCTTGAATGCCTGCGCGCGGGCCGGCGGCGCGCGCGCCGGTTGCTGGTTGCGCCCGGGCTCCGCCCTTCCGGCGTCGTCGCCGAAATCCTGGACGCGGCCCGCGCGGGCGGCGTGCCGGTGCAATCGGTCGAAAAGCGCAGGCTCGACCGGCTCACGCACAGCGGCCATCACCAGGGCCTCGTGCTCGAGGCCGACCCGTTCCGCTGGGCGCAGGAGGCGGACATCGAGGCCGCCAGCGCGGCGGCCGACGAGCCGCCGTTCCTGCTCCTGCTCGATCACGTCCAGGACCCGCAGAATGTCGGCTCCCTGCTGCGCTCGGCCGATGCCGCGGGTGTTCACGGGGTCTACCTCCCGCGCGACCGCGCCGCCGCGGTGACACCCGCGGTCGTCCGCGCCTCGTCCGGCGCCTGCGAACACCTGGCCGTCGCCCAGGTGGCAAACCTGGCTCAGACGCTCCAGCGGCTCAAGGCGCGGGGGGTCTGGGTCTGCGGGCTCGATGCCGGCCCGGACGCCCGGTCGCTCTGGGAGGAGCCGCTGCTCGACGAGGCCGTGGCGATCGTCGTCGGGAGCGAGGGGACAGGCCTGGCGCGGTTGACGCGCGATCGGTGCGATGCGAGGGTCCGCATCCCCATGCGCGGGCGCGTGGCCTCGCTGAACGCGGCCGTCGCCGGCGCGATCGCGCTGGCCGAGGTCCGGCGCCGCCGCGCCGCGGCTACCGGCCGTGGTAGTCGCGGAACCAGCGGATGAACGCCGGGATGCCCTCGGCCAGCGGCGTGCGCGGCGCGAAGCCGAGCTTCGCCCGGGCGCGCCCGATGTCGGCGTAGGTGGCCTCGACGTCGCCCGGCTGCATCGGGCACATCTCCATGCGCGGTTCGACCCCCAGCGCATCGGCAATTTTCCGGATGAATCCGAGCAGGTTCTCCGGGCGATGGTGACCCAGGTTGAAGATCTCGTACGGATCGAGGTCCGGCTTCGTCATCGCGGCGACGACGCCCTCGACGATGTCGTCGATGTAGGTGAAATCGCGCGACATGCGGCCGTGGTTGAAGACCCGGATCGGCTCGCCGCGCAGCAGCGCGTCGGTGAAGAGCCAGGCGGCCATGTCCGGCCGGCCCCAGGGGCCGTACACGGTGAAGAACCGCAGCCCGACCGTCGGCAGCCCGAAGAGGTGCGTATAGGTGTGCGCCATCAACTCGTTGGCCTTCTTCGTCGCCGCGTACAGGCTGACCGGGTGGTCGACCGGATCGGTCTCGGCAAAGGGCAGCTTGCGGTTCCCTCCGTAGACGCTCGAGCTGGAGGCGTAGACGAGGCGCGGCGTCTTCGCGTGGCGACAGGCTTCGAGGATGCAGAGGAACGCGGCGAGGTTGGCCTGCTCGTAGGCGAACGGGTTGACCAGCGAGTAGCGCACGCCCGCCTGCGCAGCGAGGTGGCAGACCCCATCGAAGGGCCCGAGCGCGAACAGCGTCTCGACCTCCTCCGCGCGCGCCAGCTCGACGGTCAGGCCCTCGTAGCCGGGCAGGGCCTCGAGCTGCGCGTGCCGCGCGCGCTTGAGCGCGACGTCGTAGTAATCGTTGAAGTTGTCCGCCCCGACGACCCTGTGCCCCTCGGCCAGCAGCCGCCGCGCGACGTGGAACCCGATGAATCCGGCCGTGCCGGTGACCAGCCAACGCATGCGCTCTCCTCCCGTGGGCGGCCAGCGTCGCCCGGGAGCATCATGCCGCCCCGGGCCGCGGACGGGAAGCCCCGATCCCCGGGGGCGGGGGGGGCGTGATCGGTGATCAGTGAACAGTTAGCGGTGGGGCATGGACCGAACAGAATGACACGGGCCGCCCCGCCCCCCACGGGGTCGACAGAGGGAGAGTGCCCGAGGAGAGCGCAGAACGGCGCCGCCCGTCCCGGCCCCCACGGGCTTGTCCCGTGGGGGAGGAAAGGTTAGGAGCTCGGGCGCAAGCTCCGAGCGCTCGTGGAGCGCCTTCCCAGCCAGACGGCTCCGCCGATGAGAAGACCGAGGCCGAGCGGGTACATCACCAGTCCCGCGAACGTTGTCCACATCGACAGGGAGATGTCGCCGGCGAGTTGTTCGGCGCTCGCGCCCTGGGGTTCCGCAATCCGACCGAACGCCCGCGTCATGCCCATCACCGTGCCCAGGACGCCCAGGATCGGCCCCGCCGCCAGGAGCGTTCCGCCGACGATCATCGCGATGGGGCCTGCTTTCGATTTCGCCGCCATGGGTCGTCCTCCCTCTCTCCGAAACGCGCGCGCCGACCGACGGCGCCCGCTCAGGGTGCCCCCTCGCGCCGCCCGTTTCAATGCCTGGATTCGGCGCGCAGCCCGTGGAGGCCGGGTTCCCGCGGCGGCACCCCCCGTGTCTCCGCGACCTTGCAGCCGCCCGCCGCTACAGGATCGCGGGGGACGAGAAAGGCACGGATCGGCTGTAGCCGCAGGCGCCGACCCTACTCCGCCCTGCGGGCTTCGGAGGGCAAGCCCTGCTCCGCCCTGCGGGCTTCGGAGCGCAAGCCGCGGCCCTTTCTCCCGGCGCGATCTTCACCTCTCGACGGCGGTCACCGCCCGCCGCTACAGGATCGCGGGAAAGAGAAAGGAGCGAAGAGGCTGTAGCCGCGGGCGTTGACCGCGGCCCTCTCTCTGCAATGCGTCCCATCGTCCACCGTAGTCGTCGCCGTCGTCGTCGACCGAAATGGGTACGCCGTGAAGAACCGGGGGAGAGCCCAACGGTGCCGCGGGTTTGCGCGCAAAGACCGGCGGGGTATAGTAGCCGGGATGCGACACGAACTCCGCTACTATGGCGACCCGGTGCTTCGGGAACCCGCCCGCCCGATCGAGCGGGTGGACGAATCGGTTCGCGCGTTCGCCGCCGAGATGATCGAGACCATGCGGGCGGAGGAGGGGATTGGCCTCGCGGCGCAGCAGGTCGGCGAGACGCGGGCGATCTGCGTGGTCGAGGTGCCCGCACGGGCGGACGTCGATTCGGAGGGCCGCCGACTTCACCCCGACCTGGCGATGCCGCTCGTGCTCTGCAACCCGCGGATCGTCGCAGCGTCGGAGGAGAAGGCGCCGTACGAGGAAGGGTGCCTGAGCTTCCCCGAGATCCACACCTGGGTCGACCGCCCGGTCGCGATCGAGGTCGCGTTCATGGACCTGGACGGGAAGGAGCGGCGCGAACGGCTGCGCGGGCTTGTCGCGCGCGCCGTGCAGCACGAGATGGACCACCTGGCGGGCGTGCTGCTGGTGGACCACATGAGCGCGGTGAAGAAGGCGGCGGTCTCCGGCCGCCTCAAGCGGCTGCGCCGCCGAACCCGCGCGGCGCTTCAGCCGGCCTGAGGCCCGCCCGGCGCGGCCGCGGGTTGCGCGCCGGCCGGTACCGGCTCGGGCCCGGCTGTGGGCGGCGGCTTCGCATGTCGGGCGATGTACTCGCGGGCGAGCCGCCGGTAGGCCTCGGCGCCGGTACTCGTCCGGTCGTAGGCGATGACCGGCTTGCCATAGCTGGGCGCCTCGCTGAGCCGGACGTTGCGCGGAATCAGCGTCTCGTAGACCTTCGGGCCAAAGTGGTCGACGACTTCACGCACGACCTGCTGCGCGAGGCGCGTGCGGCCGTCGTACATCGTCATCACGATGCCCTCGATACCCAGGCCCGGGTTCGCCCCATTCTGGGCCAGCTCCCCGATGACGCGCGCAATCGTGCTGAGCCCCTCGAGCGCGTAGTATTCGCACTGGAGCGGGATCAGCACGCCCTGCGCCGCGGCCAGCGCGTTAATCGTCAGGACGCC
>PWTM01000065.1 GCA_003563855.1 PVC group bacterium
GCCCGCCTGTTCGAGCGCCGCGGCGCGCTCCGGCGCGCGGACCCAGAGCGTGACCTCCGCGCCGTCCTCGAGAAGGCGGCGGGCGAGCGCGCCCCCGGTGAACCCGGTGGCGCCGGTGACAAGGACGCGATCGCTCACGCCGGCCTCCATTGGTCCGCCCAGGCTTCGAGCACCATGAGCGACCAGAGCGTGTGGCTGTGGTTGTGCGTTCCGGCCAGGTGCTGCGCCTTGAGCGCCGCCACGGCCCCGGGCTCGATCCAGCCGCGCGCCGCCAGCCGCGGTCCGGCCAGCAGCGTCTCCATCAGCGGACGCAGGCTGGTGCCGAGCCAGTTCTTGATCGGGATGCTGAACCCCTCCTTGGGCCGGTAGACGCAGTCCGCCGGCACGTGCCGCGCCGCCACGCGCTTGAGCAGTATCTTCGTCCGGCCGCCCCGCACCTTCAGGGCGGCCGGCACGCGGAAGGCCAGCTCGACCAGCTCCGTGTCCAGGTAGGGCACGCGCGCTTCGAGCGACTCGGCCATCGACATGCGGTCGACCTTCACGAGGATGTTCTCGGGCAGGTAGCTGCGGAAGTCCACGTAGAGGCTGCGGTGCAGCGGGTCGCGCGGCCCGGCGCGGTCGAAGAGCGTCCGGATGTGCGCCTGCGGGTCCTGCTCGAAGGCGGCCCGGAAGTCCGGGCGGAACAACGCCTCGTCCATCGCGCGCCCGAGGAAGACGCGCCAGCGCGCATGGCCCAGCGCCCGGTCGTGGCCGAGCCCCTCGAGGAACCGCTTGGCCTTGTTGATCGCGCCCTTCTTTGCGGCGCGCGGCGGGAGCGGATCGAGCGCGCGCGCGAGCCCGCGCCGCAGCGGCGCCGGACCCCAATCGAAGAGCCGGCGGGCCCAGGCGTCCGCCACGTAGGTCTCGTAGCCGCCGAAGAGCTCGTCGCCCCCATCCCCGCCGAGCGCCACCGTGACCGACCGCCGCGCCAGGCGCGAGACCAGGTAGGTCGGGAAGATCGAGAAGTCGCCGATCGGGTCGTCCAACTGCGGCAGCAGCCGCTCGAAGAGTGCCGTCACGTCCGGCTCGATCCGCTCCGTCGTGTGCGAGACCCCGAGGTGGCGCGCCACGCGCTCCGACCAGGCCAGCTCGTTGTACGTCGGATCGGCGAACCCGATGCTGAAGGTGCGCGCGGGGCCCATCCCCGCCGTCATCAGCGAGGAATCCACGCCGCCGGAGAGGAACGCGCCCAGCGGCACGTCGCTGACGAGCTGGCGGCGGACCGCGCGCGCCACGGCCGCGTCCACCTCCTCCGCCCACTCCTCCGCCCGCCGCGGCGGGGCCGGAACCGGCGGCGGCACGTCCCAGTAGGCATCGGTCCGAACCGTGCCGCCGGCAAGGTCGACCGTCAGCCGGCCGGCCGGTTCGAGCTTGCGGACCGCGCGCAGGAGCGTCGCCGGCGCGGGCACGTACTCCCAGGCCAGGAACGCGCGTACGGCGTCGGCATCGATCTCGCGCGGCACGCGCCCGGAGGCCAGCACGACCTTCAGCTCCGAGCCCCAGCAGAGCTCGCCGCCGTGCATCGCCCAGTAGAGCGGCTTGATGCCGACCGGGTCCCGCAGGAGCATCAGCCGGCCGCGCGCGCGGTCGTGCAGCGCGATCGCGAACATGCCGTTGAGCCGCAGCGGGAAGTCCGCCCCGTATTCCTCGTAGGCATGGACGATGACCTCCGTGTCGGCCTTCGTCGCAAACCGGTGGCCCTTCGCCTCCAGCTCGCTCCGCAGCTCGCGGAAGTTGTAGATCTCGCCGTTGAAGACCACGCGGACCGAGCCGTCCTCGTTGGCCATCGGCTGCCGGCCGCCCTCGAGGTCGATCACGGCCAGGCGCCGCATGCCCAGCCCCACCCCGTCGCGGACCTCGATCCCCTCGCCGTCCGGCCCGCGATGGCGCATGGCGTCGCACATCGCGCGGAGGCGCGCCGGGTCCGGCGGCGCGCGATCGCCCAGCGCGGCGATGCCCGCTATCCCGCACATACGCCGATCCGCTCCAGCAGGGCGCGCAGCTTGCGTTCGTAGACCGGGCGCGAATAGCGCTCCGCGTAGAGCGCCTTCGCCTGCGCGGCCCGGGCGTTGCCCTCGCGCCCGTCGCGCAACGCCTCGAGGATGCCCGCCGCGAGCGCCTCCGGCTCCGGCGCGACGAGGTAGGCGACCGCGTCGTCCAGGACCTGGGTGTGCGAGTGGATGCGCGTCGCCACCAGCGGGACCCCGCTCGCGAGCTGCTCGTAGACCTTCAGCGGCGTGTTCGTTCCGGCCGACCGCGGCGAGACCTGCACCGACGCCGCCTGGGTCAGGCGCCGCGCCTCCGCCTGCGGCACGCGCGGCCCGATCCGCGCGTCCTCCGCGCCGAGGCCCAGCGCCGCCGCCTCCGCCCGCAGCGTCTCGACCTGGGCCGGCGTCCCGCCCGCCAGGACCAGCAGCGCGGACGGCTCGGTCCGGCGCGCGATCGCGAAGGCCTTCAGCAGCAGCGAGAGCCCCTGGTAGGGCTCGAACGTGCCCGTGTACACCACCGCGCGACGGTCGGGCGGGAACGGCGCCGCTTCCCCCTCCCCCGTCGCCGCCGGCACCGCCCCCTTCAGCCGGACGGGTTCGAAGATCGAGTTCTCGATCAGGAAATGCCGGCTCGGGTCCTTCATCCGCGTCGGCGCGTAGTCCGCCAGGTCCGGGCAGATCGTGATCACCGCGTCCGCGCGCCGGATCGAGAGGTCTTCGAGCCACGTGAAGATGCGGACGAGCGCCCGGCTCCGGGTGAAGTTGAAGTTGCGCAACTGTTGCGGAAGGCTCGAGTGCATGTCGTAGACGAGCCGGAACCGGAACAGCGGCTTCAGGAAGGCCGCGAGGAAGACGGCCTCCTCGTGCGCATGGACGAAGTCGTAGCGCCGGCGCAGGAGCAGGCCGAGCATCCGAAGCGCGATGAACCCGTCCAGGAACAGCTTCTTCCAGGAGGGGCCGATCGAAACCGGGCCCAGGAAGCGGAACCGCGGAATCCGGCGGATGCGCACGCCGGGCAGGTCGACGTCCGCGCCCTCGCCGTAGGTCAGCAGGTCCATCTGCACCCCGGCCTCCGAGAGCACCAGCGTGCGGTAGTAGACGCTGAACGGTGTGCCGCGCGGCGTGAAGAAGGGCTGCGGCGCGACCACCAGCGCGCGGGGCGGACGGGCGGCGCTCATCGGCGGCTCCGTTTCCGGCGCTGCATGCGCCACTGGTTCCGCACGAAACGGCCAAGGGTCTCGCGGCCGGCCGGGGCGAGCGGGCGGAAGGCGCCGCGAACGAGCGCATCGGCCAGCGTTCGCGCCGGCGCCTCCGCATCGGGCGTCCCCTCGAGCGCCACCGCGCAGCAGCCGGCCGTCGCCTCCTCGCCGGGGAACGGAAGCGGATCGCTTCCCGGCAGAACCGGGATGCCGGCGGCGCGCGCCTGCCGCAACAACCGCGGCTCCGGCCAGACGCGCGGCCGCCCCCCGTTGTCGCCGAGACCGAGGGCCGGCCGGTCCGCGCGCGCGAGGAGTTCCTTCAGGCAGCGCCCGCGCCGACCCCACCACTTGCCCGGCCCCCAGGGCAGCACCGGGCAGCCGCCCGCCGCGCGGACCTCCGCCGCCAGCGCGCCCAGGTCCAGCTCGCCGTCCGGCCAGTCGGCGGTCGCGCCGACCGAGAGGATCTCGAGTCCCTCGCGCGCGACCACCTGCCGGCCCGGCAGGAGCCAGAGCGGGAGCGCCAGGCCCCGGACCCGCAGGCTCACGCCGTCGGCGCACCGCTCGACCGTCGCCGGCGCGCCCGCCGCCGCGTCCGCCAGAATGCGCGCGCGGGCATCCGCGCCCGCCGCGTCGGTAAAGCAGAGCGCGCCCGCTTCGGGCCGGAGGCCGTCCGGCCCGGTGGCCGCCGCCAGGTTGGCCGCCGCCCCGCACAGGAGTGCCCAGGGATCGTGGCACGGGTGAAGATGTACGTGTGTGTCGGCCGCGGTCATCGGGTCCCGTCCTCCCCGACATCGGTGGCCGCGTCCAGCTCGGCATCGAGGCGCCGGAGCGCCTCGGCGCCCGCCGCCGGGTCGGGCGTCATCGCCGCCGCGATCGGCCGCGCCGCGGCGCGCGCATAGGCCGGATGCTCGCCGAGATTCGTCCGCCGGAGCACGAGGTCTGACAGCTCCGCCGACTCGTCCCGCGCCAGGGCCGCCAGCGCTTCCGCCTCGGCGGCGTCCACCGCAGGCGGCGCCTCGCCGCCGAGGTCGAAGCGGCCCGGGTGCGGCGGCGGCGGGGCCGGCGCGAGCGCCGGCCACGGCGTCGGAACCCGTTTGGGGAAGATCCGGCCCAGGAGTCCGTCGGCCACGCGCCGCGCGGTGGTGAACTTGACGCCGCTGACGCTGTAGAGCCCGGCGGGACCGCCGCGTTCGGCGTGGTCGACCAGGGCCGGCCGCCGGCTCAGCTCGCCCGAAGGCGTCGCCGGGAGCAATCCGGAATAGACGCGAAGGATCGGCGCGCTCCGCGCGCCCAACGCCGGGAACGCCGCGTCGAGATCGGCCAGGAACGCCTGCATCGCCGACGGCCCCGGCCCGCGCCGCCCGGGCCCGTCCGCCGCCATCTCGCCGGTCCCCGCCAGCACCCGTCCCTGCCAGGCATGAAGGAAATACGTCTGCCCGCCCCGGCCCGGCGTCAGCGCCAGCGCGTGGCTGAAGGACGCCGGCCGGTCGAAGGCGACGTTCCAGAGCAACAGCCCGGCCGGGAAGAGACCCGCCCCGTCCAGCCCTTGCGCCGAGAGCCAGTCCGGTCCCCAGGGCCCGGCCGCGTTGATCGCGACCGGCGCGCGGAAGAGCAGCTCCCCGCCGCCCGCCGCGTCCTGCGCGCGAACCCCGGCGATCCGTCCGTTCGCCGTCTCCACCGCGCCCGCCGGGCAGTGGTTCAGCGCCACCGCCCCGTTCGCGCAGGCCTGCCGGAGCAGCTCCATCACCAGGCGCTGCGGCGCCTGCATCACGGCATCGTGCCAGACCGCACCGCCCCGCAGCCCGTCCTCGCGGATCCCGGGCGCCAGGTCCATCACGGCGGCGGGCGGCACGATCCGGCCCCCGGGCAGCCGGTTGCCCGGCGGCGCGCCGGCGTTTCGCCGCAGGGAGAGCCCGTCGTTGAGCGCCAGCGCGAGGCGCAGGACCGAGGGCCGGCGCAGGCCGTCGCCGTAGAGCGGCATCAGGCAGGCCAGCGGCCCCGTCGCGTCGGGGAACCGGCGCAGGAACCAGCCGCGCTCGGCGACCGACTCGAAGAAGCGCGGGAGGTCCAGGCTCTGCAGGTAGCGAAGTCCGCCGTGCAGCGTCCGCAGGTGGTTGAACGTCGTCGCGCCGCCGAAATCGTCCCGTTCGAGCAGCACCGGGCGGAGGCCGCGGCGCACCGCCTCGATCGTCAGCATCACGCCATAGATGCCGCCGCCCACGATCGCCAGGTCGAACGCCTCCGTCGCCGCCTCCGCGGGATTGCGCGCGATGGCCGGAGAACGGGCCGGAACGCCCGGATCCCGGGCCGATGACGGGGTCGCCTGCACACGGCGGGATCGTGCCGGAACCCCCCCCTCGAGTCAACCCGCCCAAAAGACACCGCCTCGACAGCCGGCGCGGGCGGGGGTAGGCTGCACCGATGCAATCGCTTTCCCGCTGGCCTTCCCTCGCGATCGGAGCCCTCCACCTGCGTCATCCCATCCTCCAGGGCGGCATGGGCGTGGGGATCTCCATGGCGGGGCTGGCCTCGGCCGTGGCCCGCGAGGGCGGCGCCGGCACGATCGCCACCGCCGGCATCGGTTTCGGGGAGCGCGACCTGGCCTCGAACTTTCTCGAGGCGAACCGGCGCTCGCTGCGGCGCACGATCCGCGAGGCCCGGTCCCGGGGCGACGGCGTGCTGGGCGTCAATATCATGGCCGCCCTGACGAACTTCGACGACCTTGCGCGCACCGCGATCGAGGAAGGGATCGATTTCATCGCCAGCGGCGCGGGGCTACCGCTCAACCTGCCGGCGCTCCGCCCGACCGGGACGCGGACCGCGCTCATCCCGATCGTCTCCTCCGCGCGCGCGGCGGCGATCCTGACCCGGCGGTGGCGCGAGCGTTTCGACTGCCTGCCCGACGCGCTCGTCGTCGAGGGCCCCCTCGCCGGCGGCCACCTCGGCTTCCGGCCCGAAGACCTGGCGAACCCGGCGCTCAGCCTCGATCGGCTGCTGGCCGATGTCCGCGCACACCTCGAACCGCTCGAGCAACGCTACGGGCAGCGGGTACCGGTCATCGCGGCCGGCGGCATCTACACCGGGGGCGACATCCGCCGCTTTCTCGAGCTCGGCGCGGACGGCGTGCAGATGGCCACCCGCTTCGTGACGACCGAGGAGTGCGACGCTTCGCCCGCCTTCAAGCAGGCGTACCTCGACGCGCGCGAGGAGGACGGGGTGATCATCCGCAGCCCGGTCGGCCTGCCCGGCCGCGCCTTGCGCAACGCCTTCACCGAGGCCGTCGGCCGCGGCCAGCGCGTGCCGTTCCGCTGCGCCTACCACTGCATCCGCACCTGCGACGTGGAGAACAGCCCCTACTGCATCGCGCGCGTGCTGCTCAATGCGCGCGAGGGCAACTTCCGGCGCGGCTTCGCCTTCGCGGGCGCCAACGCCTGGCGCGCGACGGAGATCGTTCCGGTTCACGCGCTGTTCGAGACGCTGGCGCGCGAGTACGCCGAGTCCGCCGAGTCCGCCCCCGCCTGACCCCGCGACCGGAGGCCGCGGTCGCCACATCCGGGCGTCAAACCTGGGCCGCCGGCGAAAGCGGCCTCTCCGCCGCCGCGTCCGCCCGGCCGCGGTCGGCGGCGAAGAATCCACCGCCGACCAACGCCATCAGCACGTTCTTTGCGCGCATGATCAGGGCGACCGTCATCGCTTCGGCCGGCCCCACCCCGGCGCGACCGAGGAAGAAGACGAACGCGCCCTCCATCAACCCGATCGCGTTGAGCGAGATCGGCACGCTCGAGACGAGCAGCACCATCGGCACCGCGACGGCGAGGTCGAGGAAGCGCGCGGGCGCCGCGATCGCCCGGCAGGCCACCGCCGTGTTTACCACCGTCAGCGCGTGGAACGCGACCGAGAGCAGCAGCGCCACGGCCAGCGGACCCGGCCGCTTCCGGAAGTGGAAGACGACTTCGAGAAACCGGCGCAGCTTGCGCCAGAGCCCCGCGTCCGGAAAGCGGTCGAGCAGGCGCAGCAGGCCGCGCTGCAGTGGCGCGAGCCAGAGGAACAGCGCCATGCCCGCGAAGACCAGCGCCATCGCGGCGAGGAAGCCGCCCATGTGCGGTGTGCGCGCGACCGAGGGCCGCGCGGCTGCCGCCGCCAGCGCGAGGCCGATCATCGCGAAAAACCCCGTGAACCGCTCGAGGAACACCGTGCCGAACGAGTCCGCCTGGCTCCGGATCGAGCGCCCCAGCGCGTAACTGCGCACCACGTCCCCGCCCATGCTCCCGGGCAGGAAGTAGTTGAAGAAGTACCCGACCGTGTAGAGCCGGACCAGCCGGCCCAGCCCCACGCGGGTCCCCCGCGCGCGCAGGAGGAGCTGCCACTTCAGGCAACTGACGACCGTCATCGCCACCGCCAGTCCGAGCAGTTGCGCGACGGCGCCGGCCGAGATGCGCCTGACCGCGCCGGCCACCTCGCCCCACGGAATGCGCGTCGCCAGCGCCGCGGCGAGCGCTACCGCCACCGCCGCCTTCAGCCAGCGGCCGGTCCGGCGCTTCACCGCGCGCCCCCCGCGGCCGGCCGGTAGCGCCGTTGCTTCAACCACCGCCGCACCCGGATCAGCGGCACGCCCCAGCCCGAGGTCAGGAACCGGAAGACCGGCACGCGGAAGGCGCGGCGGCGGCCCAGCGCCATGATCGCGCTCTCGACGCGCTCCAGCGCGCGCGCGCCGCGCGACGCCGCCGGCGGCGCGCGGTCGGTCTCCGGCACCGGCCGGCCCGCGGCGGCCAGGCGCGCCACGCGCAACACGGCGGTGCGCCCCTTCTTGCGCGCGTGGTGCCGGTGCGTCCGGTAGGCCGGGTCGTCCGAGACATCGCGCGCGACCAGCGCGCCCGACGCCTGCGCGGCCCGCACCGCGTCGAGGCCCCGCGCCGTCCGCGCCAGGATACGCGACTGCGAGACGAACAGGTAGCGCCCCCCGGCATCGCGCGTCCAGGCATCGCTGACCGAGAGGTCCGCAAACTCCGCCGCGCCGTCGAGGCAGGTCTGGCAGCGCGGCGGGCTGTACAGGTAGGTCAGGTAGTTGATCGCCCCGTCCTTGAAATTGTCCCGGTGCAGCGGGACGCGGCGCCCGTCCCGAAGCACCGCGCGGATCTGCCCCGGCCAGGCGCCGTCCCGGAAACGCACGTCCCGCACGTCCGCCGGGTCGATGCCGCGCGCCGCGAGCATCTCGCGCACGACGTAGGGTTCGAGCGCCGAGGCGCAGAAGAGCCCCACGATCAGGGCGATGCGGTCGGCCACCCACGGGAGCCGGGCCGCGGCCAGGCGCAGCCCATGGATGTGGCAGGGCAGCGCCGCCACCGCGTAGCGGCCCGGCCGGTCCCGCACCTCGCGCAACGCCGCGTTGAGCGGGATCACGATGTAGCGCGACTGCTGGCTCTCGCGCAGCGCCTCCGGATCGCGCACCACCCGGGCCTCCGCATGCCAGGGTCGGTCCGGGATCATCCGCGTCACGAGGCAGCCGTCCACCTCGCCGCGCCGCAGGAGGTCGGCCAGGATCGCCGTGATCACGCCGCCGCCCGCCCCGCCCTCGCGCAGCGCCGGGTCCCCGGCGTACCCCACGAACGCCTCACGCACGTGGCCGTCGAAGCCGGGCGACGGCTCGCGGTGACCGAAAACCTTTTCCGTCAGGTCCCCGTACGGAACCCGGCCGCCCGGACAGGTTTGCCCGCAGAGACCGCAACCCGTGCACCGGTCCTCGTCCAGCACGGGGAAGAACGTCTCCGGCTCGAGCGAGAGCGCATCCACCGGGCAGACCCCGACACACGTCCCGCAGCGCGTGCACAGGTCCCGGTTCGTAAAGGCGATGCTCAGCGCCGCCGGCGCCTCGGGCCTCATGGCCCGGAACGTCCGGGAACCCGGCCGTCCCCTCGGCATTTCGCGCAAACCGTCACGCCCGCAGCCTACCCATTCCCCCTCCGAAAGCAAGCCGACGCGGCGCGGTTGACGCCGTTAGCTCACCGTTTCATAGTGGACGCGGCCGGCCGGGAGCATCGGGAAACCAGAAGGCCGGCGCCGGTGAAAGGAGCCGATGATGACCGCAAAGACCGCTTCCCCCCCCCCCTCCGCGTTCCCCGGGCCGATGCCGAAGATCGGAATCCGGCCGACCATCGACGGCCGCCGCGGCGGCGTGCGCGAGGGCCTTGAGGCGCAGACGCTCGCGCTGGCACGGACGGCGGCGGCCTACCTCGCAGACCGCGTGCGCACGCCCGACGGCCGCCCGGTCGAGTGCGTCCTGCCCGAGACCTGCATCGGCGGCGTGGCCGAGGCCGCGGCCTGCGCCGAACGGTTCCGGCGCGAGGGCGTCGGCGTCTCGCTGACCGTCACGCCCTGCTGGTGCTACGGCAGCGAGACGATGGACATGGACCCGCACCTCCCGAAGGCGGTCTGGGGATTCAACGGGACCGAGCGACCGGGCGCGGTCTACCTCGCCGCGGTGCTCGCCGCGCACAACCAGAAGGGCCGGCCCGCCTTCGGCATCTATGGCCGCGACGTGCAGGACGCGGGCGATACCGCGATCCCGTCCGACGTCGGCGAGAAGCTTGTGCGCTTCGCGCGCGCGGGGCTCGCGGCCGCGCAGATGCGCGGGCGCGCCTACCTCTCGCTCGGCGGCGTCTCGATGGGCATCGCCGGCTCGATCGTCGACCAGCCCTTCTTCGAGAAGTGGCTCGGCATGCGCGTCGAGTGCGTGGACATGACCGAGATCGTGCGCCGGATCCAGGAGTCGATCTTCGACCCGGACGAGTTCGCCCGCGCACGGTCCTGGGTCGGCCGGACCTGCCGCGAGGGGCCGGACCCGAACCCGAAGAAGAAGCGGTCCACGAAGCCCGAGAAGGCCGTGCAGTGGGACACCGTGGTGAAGATGACGCTGATCGTCCGCGACCTGATGGCGGGCAACCCCCGGCTGGCCGAGCTGGGCTTCGGCGAGGAGGCGCTCGGCCACCAGGCGATCGCCGGCGGGTTCCAGGGGCAGCGCGCCTGGACCGACCACTTCCCGAACGGCGACTTCACCGAGGCCATCCTCAACTCGTCGTTCGACTGGAACGGGATCCGCGCGCCCTACATCCTGGCCACGGAGAACGACGCGCTGAACGGGGCCGGGATGCTCTTCGGGCACCTGCTCACGAACACGGCGCAGATCTTCGCCGACGTGCGGACCTACTGGAGCCCCGAGGCCGTCCGCCGCGTCACCGGCCGGAAGCTGACCGGCCCGCTGGCCGGCGGCATGATCCACCTGATCAACTCCGGGGCCGCGACGCTCGACGGTACCGGCGAGCAGCGCCGCGGCCGCAAGCCCGCGATGAAGCCGTGGTGGGAGATCGACGAGGCGGAAGCGGCGCGCTGCCTGAAGGCCACGCGCTGGCCCGCGGCCGTCCGCGAGTACTTCCGCGGCGGCGGGTTCTCCTCCTGCTACCTCTCGCGCGGCGGGATGCCCCTGACGATGAACCGCATCAGCCTCGTCGACGGGCTCGGCCCCGTGCTGCAGGTGGCCGAGGGCTGGTCGGTCAACCTGCCGGCCGAGGTCCACCGGGCACTGAACGAGCGCACGAACGCGACGTGGCCGACGACCTGGTTCGTGCCGAACCTGACGGGCCGCGGTCCGTTCCGCGACGTCTACGGCGTGATGAACGCCTGGGGCGCGAACCACGGCGCGATCAGCTTCGGCCACATCGGGGCCGACCTCCTCGCGCTCGCCACGCTGCTGCGCATCCCGGTCGCGATGCACAACGTGCCGGAGGCGCAGGTCTTCCGGCCGTCGGCCTGGACGATGTTCGGGGCGGACGACCCGTGCGGGGCCGACTACCGGGCCTGCGCCGCACTGGGTCCGCTCTATGGGTAGGCCCGCCCCCACCCCGGGCGCGGCCGAGGCGCTCGCGCGCATCCGCGTGGTGCTGGTCGGCCCGCTCTACGGCGGCAACGTCGGCTCCGCCTGCCGCGCGATGAAGAACATGGGGCTGCGGGACCTGGTCATCGCCGCGCCGGCCGGACCGCTCGACGAAGACGAAGGCCGGATCATGGCCTGCCACGCGAAGGACATCTTCGCGGCCCGACGCGAGGCGCCGACGGTCGCGGAGGCCGTCGCCGACTGCGGGCTTGTGGCCGGGACGACGGCCCGGCCCGGACTCTACCGCGCGCATGCCCGCACGCCGCGCGACTGGGCGCCGCGGCTGCTCGAAGCGGCGGCCGACGCGCCGGTCGCGCTGGTCTTCGGG
Organism: PVC group bacterium; assembly: GCA_003563855.1. GTDB lineage: Bacteria > Verrucomicrobiota > Kiritimatiellia > PWTM01 > PWTM01 > PWTM01. The sequence continues at coordinate 11,482 of PWTM01000065.1, forward strand.
CCCGAGGACCGCGGCCTCTCGAACGAGGAACTGGCGCCCTGCACGCAGCTCATCCAGATCCCCTCCTCGCCGGCCTACCCCTCGCTGAACCTGGCCCAGGCGGTGCTGATCTGCGCCTACGAGCTCTTCGTCGCGGCCGGCACGTTCCGGCCGCCGCGCGAGCGCTCGCCCGAGGCGCCGTCCGCATTGCGCGAGCGGATGTTCGCGCTCTGGCGCGAGAGCCTGCTCGACTGCGGCTTCATGCAGCAGGAAAACGCGGACCACATGATGCTCGGCCTGCGCCGCATCCTCGCGCGCGGCCCGCTGACCGAGGCCGACTGCAACATCCTCATGGGCATCGCCCGCCAGTCCCAGTGGGCCGCCCGCCAGGCCGGCCTCGCCGCGCCGCGGGAACCGCAGAGCGACGGAAGACCCGCAACCCCGACCGACGCCGCGTGCGACGATACCCCATGAGGGCGGCCACGGGGGGCCGCCCCTACGGACGCCTCCGTTCGTCCTCGTCCTCGAATCCGCGTCCTGTCGGGCGACGCGCGACGGCCGGCGGAGGGCATTCCCAAGTTCTCGTGGCGCGTTCTGCGAGAGCTATTGGGCTAGCGTTGCTCCGCGAATCCGCGAAGTGTGACCGCGCCGAAGCCGTTTGGAAGGCATGGACGGGAAGATCGATCGACGACTACGGCGACGACTACGGATTACGACCAAAGCGCGTCCCATCGTCCACCGTAGTCGTCGCCGTAGTCGTCGACCGAAACGCGTACGCCGCGAGACCTGGGGAATGTGCTCGACCGACGGCCTCGACCGACGGCCTTGACATCGTCCCGATGTCCGCATGATCGTGGTTCCAGTCAGGAGGAATATGAAGCCCTGTCAGGAATGCCAGGACCGCTTGGAGTCTCTGCTCGACTGGGTGGCCGGGCGGAAGGGTATCCATTCCGCCGTCTTCTCGGTCGTATCGGGGGACGGGTCGTTCCGATGGGCGGGCGCCCGGGGTGTGGTGGCGCCGGATGGCGCGCCCATGACACCGGCGACGCCCTGGTTCATCGCGAGTGTCACCAAGCTCTTCATCGCCGCGACGGTGCTGCGCCTGGTGGAGGCCTCGGCATCATGCGCTTCCGCCCCCCCCGCTTCCTGACGCCCTTCCGGCCGATCCCGCAGGTGGTGGGGCACACCGGTTCGACCGGAACGTGGCTCTTTCATGCCCCGGAACCGGACCTGTACCTCGCCGGCGCCGTGAACCAGGTCACGGCCGGCGCCGTCCCGTTCCAGATCGTTCCCAGGATCCTCCGGGCCTGGCGGCCGGCGAAGAGCGGGGAAGCGGCGCTCCGATGAGGGCCCATGTCTGATCGTGACCCACGTGCAGCACCCGGAGGACGTCGTCCGTCTGCGCCTGCGCTCGCAGCCGGTTCGCAACGAGTAGGCTCGACCGGCAGGCGTCGGGTTCGCGTTCCGCGCAGCGCGCATTCCGCCCGTTGCGCGCGTGGCGGTAAACGCGCGTTCGTGTATCATCGAAGCATGCGCACGATCTTGCAGGCGGAGGCGCCGGGGAGCCTGATGCTGTTCGGCGAGCATGCGGTGCTGCGCGGGCACCTGGCGCTGGTCTGCGCGGTCGACCGCCGGCTGCGCGTCCGGCTGACGCCGCGCGAAGACGCCCGGGTTGAGATCCACTCGGAACTCGGCACGTACAGGGCGTCGCTGGGGTCGCTGGCGGATGCGCCGCGGCTCCGGTTCGTTCTGGCGGCGGTCGCCGACACGGCGCCGCGCCTGCCGGGCGGCTTCTCGCTCGAGATCGATTCCGACCTCCGAAGCGATCTCGGCCTCGGCTCCTCGGCCGCGGTCACGGTCGCCACGCTCGCGGCGCTCCGCGCCTGGGCGGGCATTCCGCATGCGCCGGCCGACCTGCTTGCCGCCGCGCGCGCCGTCATCCGCTCGGTCCAGGGCGCGGGGTCCGGGGCGGACGCCGCCGCCTCGATCCACGGCAGCATCGTGGCCTTTCGCGCCGAACCGCTGCAGGCCGAACCGCTCGGCTGCCTCCACCCGATCACGGCCGCCTACGCGGGCGCCAAGACGCCGACCGCGGAGGTCATCCAGCGGGTCGACGCCGCGCGCGAGGCGCGGCCGGCGCTCTTCGATGCGCTCTTCGCCCTGATCGGACGCGTGAGCGAGGAGGCGGCGTCCGCGCTGCGGTCCGGCGACAGCGACGCCGTCGGCGCGCTGATGAACCTCGCGCAGGGCCTGATGGAAGCGCTCGGCGTCTGCAACGCCCGGCTCGCCGAGCTGGTCTACCGCCTGCGCGGGCTGCCCGGCATCGGCGGCGCGAAAATCTCCGGCGCCGGGCTCGGCGATTGCGCGATCGGCTGGGGCCGCGCCGCCCCGCCCCCGGACTTCGACGCGATCGTGCCGCTGGCCATGACGCCCCGGGGACTTGCGCTCTCATGAGCCCGAACGACACGCGCCGCCCGGTGGTGGACACCCTGCTCGCGGGCCGTCCGCGGGCGCCGCGCGCGGAGGGCGCCGCCTTCGCCCCGGCCAATATCGCGCTGGTGAAGTACTGGGGGAAGCGCGATGCGGCGCTGAATCTCCCGGTCACCTCGAGCCTCTCGATCTCACTCGGCGAACTCGGGAGCGAGACGCGCGTCGCGCCGGCGGGTCGGCCGGGCGACACGGTCCTCCTCGGTCCGGACCCGGCGCCGGCCGGCTTCGCCGCCCGCGTCTCGGCCTACCTCGACCTGGTGCGGCCGGCCCCGGACTTCGGGTTCCGGGTGGAGACGCACAACCGGGTTCCGACCGCGGCCGGGTTCGCCTCCTCCGCCTCGGGCTTCGCCGCGCTGGCGCTGGCGCTCGACGACCTCTTCGGCTGGGCGCTGGACCTGCCCGCGCTCTCGATCCTGGCCCGGCTCGGCAGCGGAAGCGCCTGCCGCTCGGTCTTCGACGGGTTCGTCGAGTGGACCGCCGGCTCGCGGCCGGACGGCATGGACAGCCACGGCCGGCGCCTCGACGCAACGTGGCCGGCCCTCCGGCTTGCGCTGCTGCCGATCGAGACGTCGGCCAAGCCGGTCAGCTCGCGCCACGGGATGCGGCACACGGTCGAGACCTCGCCGCTCTACGCGGCCTGGCCCGAAACGGTCGCCCGCGATCTCGAGTCCGCCCGCGCGGCGATCGCGACCCGCGACTTCCCGCGGCTCGGCGCGACCGCCGAGGGCAACGCGATGGCGATGCACGCGACCATGCACGCCGCGCGGCCTCCGCTCGTCTACTGGACCCCGGCGACGATCGCGGCCATGCGCCGCGCGCACGCGCTTCGCGACGAAGGCCGGGCGGTCTACCTGACCATGGACGCCGGGCCGAACCCGAAACTGCTCTTCGAGGCCGACCAGGCGGACGCGGTCCGTGCCGCGTTCCCGAACGCCGTCATCGTCGCGCCGTTCGGGGGCCCATCGGCTCGGAAGCCCGTGGCGTAGCCGTATGGCGGCGCACCCGGCGGCCTTTGCCGCGGTCGCGCCGAACGCGCGCCGGCCCGGCCGCGATCATCGGCCGACTCGTTTCGCGTCCGGCGGACGCTTCACCGCGTCGGCGCCGGGCTGCGCGAACTCAATCCGGAGGTGGACGGCGAGTTTCTCGCGGAGCGCCTGCCGAAGGCGCGGCTTCTCGCGGGCGTACAGTGAAACCAGCTTCTTTCCCGCCTGCTGGTAGAGCTTCCTTTTCTCGAGCATGCCTATCTGGTAGTCGAGGTTGCCTTCCATCCCCCAGTACTCGATGTAGAGATCGTATTCAGGCAGGTAGAAATCCGGCCGGATGGCGTAGCCCTTGATGATGCGAAAGCGGTTGTCGTAGCGGTAGACGATGCCCAGGGCTTTCAGCTCTTCGGCAATGATCCGCTCGCCTTCCGACTGCACGACGGTCCCATCGGCGGCCCGGATGGTCTTGTTCAGCTCGACCCGCGTCTCCCAGTTCCGCCGATCGAGGAAGACCTCGTCGAAACACCGGTCGCAGTAGGTGCGCTGAAAGGCCTTCTGCGCCCGTGCATACTCATCCGCCGCAACCGTGCGGTGGCAGCGGGCGCAGCGATGCACGGCCGACGCCTCGGCGATTCGGAGCGCCTCGCGGATGGTCTTGCCTGCGGCGGCGACGCTTCGCTTCACGTAGTCCTTCTCGGCCGGGTTACGGTAAAGGTCGCGCAGGTCGGCCAGGACCGGGGCGGCCTCGGGCCCGAACGCGCCGAGCGCCTTCGCCGCGTACTGGCGCACCTGCGGATGCGCGTCGGCCAGCAGGGGGCGAAGCAAGTCGACCGACGCCGTGGAGTCCACGATCCCCGCCAGCTTGCCGAGCGCGGAGGCCGCAAGGCGGCGGACCAGCGGCGAGGGGGACGCCACGAGCGCCGCCAGTTCGGGCAGCGCGCCGATGTCCGCGCTCTCGCCCAGCGCCTTGGCGCGTGCGGCGAGTGCGCGTTCGTTCGCAAGGTTCACGCGGCCGCCTCCGGGCCGCGTGGGCGGCCCCGGCGACGATGGACCAGCGCAACGGCGCCGAGCAGCAGGAGCAGTCCGGCGCAGACCCGGCCGAAGAGGTCGCCATGGCGCTGGTGGAAGGTCGGCGGCGGGGGCGTGTCGCGGATCGGCAGGTCGACGGCCAGGAAGCCCGACCGGAGAACCGGGCCCTCGCCATAGAACGGCAGGATGCCATCCTCCTCTCCACGCGCCCCGCCAATGCGGCCGGCAGCGTCCACCCAGCAGGTAACGCCGCTGTTGGCGGCGCGGACCATGGGCCGGCGCTGCTCGACGGTGCGGAAGACGGACTGCGCCATGTGCTGCATCGAGCCGCTGGAGAAGTCGAACCAGGCGTTGTTCGTCAGCACCACGAACCACTGCGCGCCGCCGCGCGCGAGGTCACGCAGCAGCGCCGGGACGGTATCCTCGAAGCAGATCACCGCGCCGAAAACCGTAGCGTTCCCCCCGAGCCGGAACAGGCCCGGCTCCGTCCCGGGGGTGACGTCCATCTCGATCGGCGAGAGCGAGCGCAGGAACGGCAGCCGGCCGCTGAACGGGACGTACTCCCCGAAGAGCACGAGGTGGCGCTTGTCGTAGACGTCCTCGATCACACCGCCCGGCCCGATGAGGAAGGCGCTGTTGAAGATCCGCTCCTCGCCTTCGTCGGTCTGCTCGCCGTCCAGGGCCCCGATCAGCAGGGGCACGCCGGGCTCCGCGACACGCCGCACGAGGGCGTACCCCTCTTCCGAGGCCCGCAGGACGTCGGCAATCGCGGTCTCGGGCCAGACGATCAGGTCAGGTCCGCCGCGTTGCGCCGCCCGCGTGAGCGCCTCGAGGCGCCCATAGGTCTCGCGAACGAACGCCTCGTCCCACTTCACGTACTGGGGGATGGCCGGCTGCACGAGCGCAATGCTGACCGTGCGGTCGGGCGGCGGCAGGCGCCGCAGCGCGGCGCGACCCCAGCCCACCGCGCCCAGAACGGCGGCCAGCGCCAGCAGCAGCTCCGGTCCGTAGCGCCGCCGCCGCGCGCCGACCGGGGTCAGCCGAAGCGCGAGGGCGACGTTGACGCCCGCGACCAGCGCCGAGACGGCGAAGACGCCGCCGAACGAGGCGACCTGGATCAGGACCGTGCGCCGGAACTGGCTCACGCCGAGCGGATTCCAGGGGAAGCCCGTGAAGAGGGTCGAGCGGATGTACTCGAGCCCGACCCAGCCGGCCACGCCGAAGAGGAGCGCGGCGAGGCGGACCCCGAGGGCGTCGGGCCGGCGCCGGCGCGCGGCCTGGCCGGCCGACCAGGCGGCGGAGAAGAGCGCGGTGTAGAGCGCGCAGTAGAGCGCGAGCGCAATCCAGCCGGCGGTGGTCACGCGTTGCAGCCAGGCGAGCGTCGCATGCCAGAAGAGCGCGCCGGAGGCGAAGCCCAGGACGGCCGCGCGGCGCGGCGGAACCCGTCCGGCGGCCCAGAGCAGCGGGACGAGCGCGATCCAGGCGAGCGCGCTCCAGGCCAGCGGCGGGTAGGCGGCGGCCAGCAGCAGCCCGCTCGCGATCGCCGCGGCCGGCTCCGCGCCGACCCTGCGCCGCAGAAAGGCCCACGGCGCGCGCATCGCGGACGACGCCCCGGCCGCCGGCGGCGCGCTCACCGCCCTGCCCCGCTGCGCACTGGCGACCGGTCCCGGCACGCGCCGCCTCTCAGGCCGGCACGGCGGCGCCGCAGCATTTCTTGTACTTCTTCCCGCTGCCGCAGGGACACGGGTCGTTGCGCCCGACCTTGGGCCCGTCGCGCCGCACGGGCGCGGCGGCGGAGCGGATCGCATCCTCCATGGCCGCGTCGGCCGCCGTGGACGCGGGCGGGGCGCCGCCCCCGCCCGTCCGCGCACCGGTGACGGACCCGGAGAACGCCGAGGCCTCGGCATGCACCGCGCGCCGGGGCAGCGCGCGCAGGAACGACTCGAGCGCGCCGAGCGAAGTGGCCGACCGGAACATGCGCGTGGCGACATCGCCCTTGATGCGGTCCATCAGGTCCGAGAAGAGCTCGTAGGCCTCGTGCTTGTACTCGATCAGGGGGTCGCGCTGTCCGTAGGCGCGCAGCGAGACGCCCTGGCGGAGCGCGTCGATGCTGCGCAGGTACTCCTGCCAGTGCGTGTCGATCGTCTGGAGCACGACCTGGCGCTCCATCTCCGCAAGCGCGGCCGGATCCTCGCTGCGCTCCTTCAGCGCGTAGGCCTCGCGGACCCGGTCGGCGACGACCTTGGTCAGCGTCTCGACCGTCGGCTCGGCCGGCAGATCCTCGGCCCGCAACCCGATGGGGAATGCGCCGTCGGCCCATTCCACGAACGTCTTCAGCCCATCGGCCCCGCCGGCAACGGCCGGGTCGGCCTGGGCCTCCACGACGTCTTCGACGACGGCGAAGAGCACCTCCTCGATCCGTTCGGACCGCAGCACCTCGCCGCGGAACCCGTAGATGATCGAGCGCTGCGTGTTCATCACGTCGTCGAACTCGAGCGTGCGCTTGCGCATCGCGAAGTTCTGCTGCTCGACGCGACGCTGCGCGGTCTCGA
>PWTM01000264.1 GCA_003563855.1 PVC group bacterium
AGTCGTCGTCCTCTTTCCACTTCAGTATTTGCTGCACCGTTTCGGAGGACGGACGCCCTGCCGCCTGTCGCGCTTTTACCCATCCGCAAAAGAGATCGTTCCAGAACATGCCCAGGTAGCCGCCGGAATCGTCACATTCCTCGATCTTCTCGTAGCAACCGGCTAGAAAAGCCTCATATAGGCCCACCGCGCGTTCGGCGCCTCCGCCGGAAACCAGCGTCCCCAGCTTCTGCTCAACCTGCTCAAGACCGGCGACGAAATCGAACATGGCCCCGTAGCGGATGAACCGGCCCAGGCCGAGTTCCCGCTCGATCTCCGCCAGCAGCGGATCCTGTGCCCGCGTCCGTCTCGATTTCGTTCTCATGAATGCTGTGTCCATCTATCAACCGACATTCGGATTCGCGCGACTCCATTATCGCGGAATGAAGCCCGTGTTTCAAGCATTCCGGCCGTGCCCTTCCGCACAGCGTGTTGCTCAAGCGGATGAAGATGGACGCCAAGACCTTCCTGATGCTCAAAGAAAAACACTCTCTCTCTTTATATTTCACCCATTCACCCGCCTGCCCGCGCGAAGCGCGTCTGCGCGTATACGCGAGAGGGGGGGGGGGGGAAAGGGGAAACTCTCAATAGGTACTTCCCGCCGAATGAGGGGCGACTGCGCCGCGGGAACAGCTCCGAGCGCTGGCAAAGTTTGTTTTTGGGGTCCGAACGCAACCCATAGGAGAAAAGCATGAGTACGACATACGAGGTAGACCTGCGCGGAATCGACGACATCCGGCCCTATGAGGCCAATCCGCGCATCAATGACGGCGCGGTGGATGCCGTAGCCGCGAGCCTGAAGGAGTTCGGCTTCCGCCAGCCCATCGTGGTGGACGCCGAGGGCGTGATCATCGTCGGGCACACCCGCTGGAAGGCGGCGAAGAAGCTGGGCCTGGCGCGCGTGCCGGTCCATGTGGCGTGCGATCTCAGCGCAGAGCAGATCCGAGCCTACCGCATCGCGGACAACCAGACCGCGACGCTGGCCGAGTGGGATTTCGATCTGCTGCCCATCGAGATCAAAGAGCTGCAGGACGCCCACTACGACCTCGCGCTCCTGGGCTTCGAGGACAAGGAACTGGTCCAGATGCTCGAGAGCGAGGTCGTCACCGGCCTGACCGATCCCGACGAGGTGCCCGAGCCGCCGGACGATCCGATCACCCAGCCCGGCGACCTGTGGATTCTGGGCGACCATCGTCTCCTGTGCGGCGACTCCGGGAGCACGGCCGATGTGGACCGGCTCCTGGACGGCGCGCGCATCCACCTGGTCAACAGCGATCCGCCGTACAACGTCAAGGTAGAGCCTCGCTCGAACAACGCCATCGCGGCGGGCAAGAGCGGCGCGTGGGGCCGCGACTGGAAGAACGCGTTGCACCACCAGTCGTTCGACGTCGCGCGCCAGGGGCCGAAGAAGGCCACGGGCAAGATGCGCGCCAAGGACCGTCCGCTGGAGAACGACTTCGTCACGCCCGAGGAGTTCGACCGGTTGCTCCTGGCCTGGTTCGGCCAGTTCTCGCGCGTGCGGGTCGATGGCCGCTCGTTCTACATCTGGGGCGGCTATGCCAACCTCGGCAACTATCCGCCCGCCCTGCGCGCCTGCGGCCTCTACTTCAGCCAGGCCATCGTCTGGGACAAACAGCATCCGGTCCTGACGCGCAAGGACTTCATGGGCGCGTTCGAGCTGGCGTTCTACGGATGGAAGGAGGGTGCGGGCCACAAGTTCTACGGGCCGAACAACGAGACCGACCTCTGGCATGTGAAGAAGGTCAACCCGCAGTCGATGGTGCATCTGACCGAGAAGCCGGTCGAGCTGGCGGTCCGGGCGATGCAGTACTCGTCGAAGCCCGGCGAGAACGTGCTGGACCTGTTCGGCGGGAGTGGCTCGACGCTTATCGGGGCCGAGCAGACGGGGCGGCGCGCCTACCTCATGGAGATGGACCCGCCGTATTGCGACGTGATCGTCCAGCGGTGGGAGAAGTTCACGGGGAAGAAGGCCGAGCGGATGCCGACGGATAAGGCAGATCAGTGAGCGCGGACACGGAAGAACTGCGCGATCTCGCCTTTTCCCGCTTTCCCTTCAGCGACGGACAGGGTCAGATCGACCAGCCCATCTTCGTCGGCCTCGATCTCAATGTCGTTGATCGCCAAGAAGACGATGGCCGCCGCCGCGCCGATCCGCTTGTTGCCGTCGAGAAACGGATGATTCTGGACGAGGTGGTAGAGGTAGGCCGCCGCCATCTCGTAGATGTCGGCATGCAAATAGTTTCCTCCGTAGGCCATCTTGGGCATGGCGACGGCGGACTGCAGAAGCCCCATGTCACGGGTACCGTCGAGACCGCCGTATCGTTCGATCAGATCGCGGTGGAGCCGCAGGACTTGATCAAGGTCCAGAAACAGTGGCGCGCTCATCGCCTACTCAGCCAAGCGCTTCATGGCCCGGCCAAAACGCTTGTGCAGCGTGGCGACCGCGTCGTCGAACTTCCGCTCCGTGACATCGTCACGTACGGGCGTAAGTACCAGGGATCGGCCGTCGGACATGATCTCGAACGGCGTCTCTGGCGTAGTCTTCAGCAGCTCGAGGATCGGCTTGTCGATCACCATCGCGTAGCTGTTTCCGTGTTTTGTCAGGGTCTTGATCATCGCAGCATCCTCCAATCGTCATATACACCGTATATCCGAAGTGAGAACGATTGTCAAGCCAGCGCCGAAGAGCAACCCGGGCGTGGATGCCCGGGTTGCAGAGGTGGATGGGTGATGCGTTTATCCGGCCAGAGCGAAGCGGCCCCGGTCGGTCTTGCGGAACCGGCTGGCGTCACCCTTCGTGGTGATCTCGCGCAGGATCGCCGCGTAGATCGTCGCCGCCGGGGTCTTACCGTTGGTCTGCCAAAGGCCTTGGGCGAGCATTCGCTCGACCATGTCCTTGCAGCGCAGCGGCTCTCCGGCCTCGGTCAGCACCTGGACGGCGGCGTCCAGGCCGCCCGGCTTGCGCGTCTTGGGCGCGTCCTTCGCCTTGGGCGTCTTGGCCTTGGGCTCGGCATCCGGGGCCGCCGTGGGCGCGTCCTGTGCGTCCTTCGCGGCCGCCTCGGCCTTCGCCTGCGCCTCGTATTCGGCCAGCGTCACGATCCGCTTCCGGGCGGGGCGTTTGGTGGCCTTCGTCGTCTTGGCATTCTTCTTCATCTCGCTCTCCTTCTGGTTATGCCCGGCACCGCGCCGGGCGGGTTGGTACACCCACTCTCAATCCGCGAACCGCTGCAGCTCGCGGTAGTAGTCGTCGATGTCGCTGTTCGTTCCGCGCCCGCCATCGCAGCGACGCTGGATGATCTGGGCGATCTTGAAGAGCTCGCCCGTCGCGCGGGCATTGACCTTCCACGTCATCCAGGCTTTCTCGCCTTTGGGGTCGCGGACGATGCTGTCGATACGAATGGCGTAGCTACCCGTCTCGCGTTCGATGGCCACGCGTCCGGCGCGTCCTTCGAGTTCGATGCGTTTCACTTTCATGGTCGTGCTCCTTTGGGGTTACCGGGCGGTCTTGCGACCGGCCTCGTATGCGGTTTCGAGCGCCTTGCGGATCTGCCAGACGGCCAGGTCGTGGAAGTCGAGGCCGTCGCTGTCGCGGGTATCGAGCGTCTCGATCCCGAGGATGTCGCGGGCGATCAGGCGGATCGTGGCGTCCTGGTTACCGGCGCGGGCCTTCTCGATCCGGCGCTGGCGCGCCACGAGGTTGCGCACGCTCTTGTCGGTGGGGTTGGTCTTGCGGTTCATGGTCGTGTTCCTTTCCGGTTACCGGTTCATGGCGGCGAGGATCTCGTCGCCCTCGACGCCCTTCAAAAATCCGACCGTCTCGGCCAGTTGTTCGCGCACGTGGCCCAGGCTCCCGGCGACCGGCCAGGAGTCCTCGCGCATCTCGCGGTCGGCCAGTTCGGTCGCGAGCATCTTCAGGAGGCGGTCGATCTGCTTGCGCGCGGTGCGGCAGGCGTCCTTCGCGGTCTCGTTCTTCGTCGTCGCGTTCTTCATCGTATCTCCCTTTCTGCGAGGGCGTTGCGTCGCCCTCTTCTGAAGGCATGTTTGATCGAAGGCCGCGCCCTGGGAAGCGAATTCGCGCACTTTCTTGAACTTTCTTCGCCCCGTAACTCGCTACGGGGGCGCGACATACGGGGAGGCGCCCACTTTTCCTCCATGTTTCTTATCCCGTGGGCGCAGAAGGTGTCGCCGTGAGCGCCGAATCCGCGCCCAGCCCGATGGCGCTCACCCCCGCGCAGGCCGCGAAGGTCCTCTCGGCAGCGGCGGGCCGGCGCATCGGCGAGGACCAGATCCGCGAGGACATCGAGGACGGCGCGCCGGTGAACCCGGACGGGACGATCAACCTCCTGCACTACGCCGCGTGGCTCGCGCGGGAGGTGGCCCGTGGCGATTGACCCCAGACGCCTGCGCCCCTCGGTCCTGACGCGGATGCTCAACTCCACGCCGCTCGGCGAGGTGATCAACGAGCGCCAGCTCCACCGGCATCGCAGCCGCGCCGGCTACCGGATCGGCGACGACCGCCACATCGACCTGTACCGCTACACGGCCTGGCTCGCGCTCCAGCGTCGCGAGCCGAAGCGCGAGGCGGGCCCCGCCGATTACGAGGCGATGAAGGAAGCGGCGCGCGCGCGTAACGCCCGGCTCTCGGCCATCGGTCGGGACATCGGATCGATCCCGCCGGTCGCGGACCCCGAGCGCAAGGAACGGGCGGCCTCGGATTTCCGGTTTTTCTGCGAGGCGTATTTCCCGGAAGCCTTCTGCCTGCCGTGGTCGCCCGACCACCTCAAGGTCGAGTTCGAGACGAACGAGCGGCTCCTGGCCGACTATCCCGAGGCGCACCAGATGCTCTCCGAGCACCTGACCGCCGAGTACCGGGTGCGGACCGAGGCGCGCGGGCGCGGCGGACAACCACTGGCTCGACTGCCTCGTCGGCTGCGCCGTGGCGGCGTCGATCCTGGGCGCGGTCTTACCGGGCACCGATGCCAGAGCCGCGCCCGCCCGTGCGCCGATCCGGCTGGAACCTGCCTCTGGCGTGTGCGCACAGAGCACCGCCGGATCCGTGCAGCCTCTCGGCGATACGGACGGTTCCCCTCAGGAGAAGGGGAGTTGCCGTGCAACGTGAACTCGTGACCACTCGCGACGGATGGTGTATTGCTGTTGAGCGTCACGGCCCTCCAAGCGGGCCGCCGGTGGTCCTGTTGCACGGTGTCCAGTTCGACATGCGCATGCATCGTCCGCTAGCTCG